>JBBWZK010000063.1:0-27142 GCA_039648975.1 Blastocatellia bacterium | reverse complement strand
TCGCAGGATTCCGCCCGAAGGCGGAACTCCAAACGCTTGCCTGCCTCTGCCAATGAGGCCACTACTGAAATTTCTTTCGTGTCCTTCGTGGATTCACTAATCGAATGGGCGGTTGGCGGCGATGCGCAGGCGGCAGTAATCTGCGAACCAGACACGGTCGTGGAATAACTCAGCGCGCAATTCGTCTTCGACCGCCCGGATGATCGCCGCTTGCCGGTCGGCAGGAACCCGCTTCATGAAATGATCGGTGAAGACCTTCAGCCAATCGCGCAGCCCCGCTTCATCGCCTTCGAGCGGCGTCGGGCGCGCGAACCAGAGCGCATAGGTCACCGTAAAGCCGATGCCTTCAAGCAGCAAGGCGTGCTCGCCAATACTCGGAAAGTAATAGTAAGGTTCATCACTCACCGTGTAACCGGCTTGCTGAATCGCGCGGCGCAGAGCGGATTCGATGCGGCGGATGTTGCCCTTGCCGCCGAACTCGGCGACGAAGCGCCCGCCGGGGTTCAACGCCCGCCAGACCGCAGCGGCGACGGCCTGCTGATCTTTCATCCAGTGAATCGCCGCGTTTGAAAAGACCGCGTCGAACGGCGCATCGAAACCAAAGCTCTCGGCGTCAGCCAACTCGAATCGCAGGTGCGGGTAATTCCGCCGCGCCGTGGCGATCATCTCCGGCGAACGGTCAATGCCGATGACTTCTGCGCCATAAGCGGCGATCTGCGCGGTCAGGTGGCCGGTGCCGCAGCCGAGATCGAGAATGCGCTCGCCGGCCTCGGGCGCGAGCAGTTCGATCACCTCTGCGCCATGCTTCCAGACAAACGAACAGCCGTCGTCATAACGCGACGCGTCCCATTGCTTTTCTGCTGAGGCTCGATTGTCTGTGGGCATATGGCTGTTCGCTTCTGAGCGTATAAGGCTGACAAACATTCACTGTCGCTCTTTCACTCGTGTTAATTCGACTGGGTTCGCAGATCGCTTTACAGAGGTTTCAGAAAAGTCAGCTCCGTAGGAACGCAATGTTTATAGTCACCATTGCAGATGAAAATCAAAGCTCCGTTAGGAGCGCAATGTCGATATTTCGCCCCGACGGGGCTTGGGCTCTTTGGCGACTGATTACTATAAACATTTCGTCCCTAACGGGACTCTTCAGAAACCCTCTATAGACCTCCTGCGACTTCGAGCACCTGGCCGGAAACATAATCTGAAAATGGCGAGGCGAAAAAGAAGATCGCGCCCGCCGCTTCACGCGCAGTGCCGGCGCGGCCCATTGGGATCATCGGCGTCGTGCGCTCCAGACGCTCGCCCGGAATGCCGATGGCAATCTCGGCGTCGCCGCGCACAATCGTTTCGCCTTTCTCTTTGGCCTGTGTCAGGCGCGTGTCGATGCGCCCGAAAGCGACGGCGTTGACTTGTATGTTGAACTGGCCCCATTCTTTGGCAAGCGTTTTTGTGAGGCCGATCACACCGGCTTTGCCCGACGCATAGTTCGACTGGCCGGCGTTGCCGCGCGTGCCCGATGTCGAACTGATGTTGACGATCTTGCGCGGGCGCGCTTCGCCCTGCGCCGCCTTTTCAAGCCTGGCGGTTTCGCGCAAATACGCCGCCGCCGCGCGGATGATGCGAAACGGCGCGGTCAGGTGAATGGCTAAGATGGCTTCCCACTGCTCGTCTGTCATCTTGTGAATGACCGCATCCCAGGTGTAGCCGGCGTTGTTGATGATGATGTCGAGGCCGCCGAATTTGACAATCGCATCGTTGACGATCAGGTCGGGAAAAGCGCGGTCTGTGACATCGCCGACGACGCTGATGGCTTCACCGCCTGCCGCGCGAATGGCTGCCACAGCCTCTTCTGCGGGCGCCGGGTCAATGTCGCTGAGGACGAGGCGCGCCCCGTGACTGGCGAACAGTTCCGCCGCCGCGCGCCCGATGCCGCGCCCCGCGCCGGTGATGATGGCGACTTTGCCTTCAAGCAATCGCTCCATTTCCTGGCCTCCTGATCGGTGATCGCTGATCGCGCCGAGTCTATCACAGCATTGCCCATAGTTCATCGCTCGAATATGATTGGTCTGAATTATGAACAAAGAAGGCTCTAAAGGCGCAATTTTAAGAAGGATGCAGGAGGCAGCCTGGCGTGCCAATAGAGGTCGGCCTAGATCACAGGAAACGAGAGACAAGATTCGAGCTTCTAGAATTGAAAAGCGCAGACAGGACGGCGCTACCTTTAGCCCTTACTTTGAAAACACTCCACTATTCATTAGAGAGAATCGCTGGTTCGTATTTATTTCTGATGGCAAAGTGAAGAAAGCGCATGCTCGTCTTGTCTACGAGAAATACATCGGACCCATACCTAATGGATATGTCGTACATCATATCGACGGAGACGGCTTCAATGACGCTTTGGATAATTTAATTGCGCTCCCAAGAAAAGACCATTATTACCTGCATCTCTATTGGGAAATAGTGAATCATTGGGAGAGCAAAGAAATCGACGGGAAAACCATACTTCAACAATATAGGAAATGGAGAGAGCCATGAAAGGTGTTATTCTCTGCGGCGGGCTAGGTACAAGATTACTGCCCCTGACTCGGGTTACGAATAAGCATTTGTTGCCTGTTTGGGATCGACCAATGGTCGCTTACCCAATAATGAGCTTGGTCGAAGCGGGCATTCATGACATTCTCGTCGTCACCGGCGGCAACAGCGCCGGCGACTTCTTGAAGCTCCTGCGCAACGGTGCGGAGTTCGGCTTGAGCCGCATTCATTATGCTTATCAGGAAGGCGAGGGCGGCATTGCCGCGGCTCTGTCGCTTGCCCAAGACTTCGCCGACAAAGAGCCTGTGTGTGTCGTGCTCGGTGACAACATTCTTGAAAACAGCATCGCGGCGTTCGTTAAGAAGTTTCGCCATCAGGGTTCGGGCGCGAAGATACTGCTCAGCGAAGTACAAGACCCGCAGCGCTTCGGCGTGCCGGTGATCGAAGACGAGCGCATCGTGCGCATCGAAGAGAAGCCCGCCGACCCCAAATCGTCTTATGCGGTCATCGGCGTTTATATGTACGACAACCGCGTCTTTGACATCATCAAGACCTTGAAGCCGAGCGGGCGCGGCGAGCTTGAGATCACCGACGTGAATAATCATTACATCGAGTCGGGCGATCTGACGTGGGATGTGATTGACGGCTGGTGGACGGACGCCGGCACTTTCGACAGCCTGCTGCACGCTTCTAATCTGGTCGCCGCAATGCGCGGCACAAAAACGACCAAAGGCGCGACTGGAGATTAAGTTCGCTTCACTATCGTTATTCTTCCGCTTTATCGCGTGCCAAAACCGAAGCCGAAGCTGAAGCCGTTTCCGCATTGAGCCACGAATCCAAGACCGGGTCGTTCTGATTATTCACTGCATCGTCAATTCGCGCTAAGGCGGCGGCGCGCATCTGGCGCTTGATACGCCCGTAGCTTGTGCGCGGCAAGGCAGCCATCTCTTCAGCCATCTCGTTTGCCCGCGATAACAATTGCTCTGCCGGTTGCAACTCATCGAGCAAGCCTTGCGACAACGCCTCCTGCGGACTGACATTGCGCGCCAGCAACACACTGATGCGCGCCGCAGGCTGAGAGAGTTCGCCTTGCACGACGGCCATCGGCGCGACCGGGAAGGGAACGCCGACGCGCGCTTCGGCTAGGCCGATCTTGTAATCGCCCGCAGCCGCTATACGGTAATCGCAGCAGAGCGCGACGATCACGCCGCCGGCAATCGAATGGCCGTTGACTGCCGCAACCACCGGCAGCGGCAGGCCATATAATCGCCCGACCATGCGATTCAACTCGGTAGCAAGCGCGCGTTGCTCGTCGCTGCTGTAGGCAGGCACGGCCTTCAAATCCAGTCCCGCCGAAAAGAACCGTCCCGCGCCGGTGACGATCAGTGCGCCAACTTCCTCCCGGTTTTCGAGATCGGTAAACACATCGCCAAGCTCGGTGATGAACTGTAAGTCGAGGGCGTTGGCGGGCGGGCGATTCAATCGCAGCGTAGCGATGCCGGCCTTCATTTCAAGCTGAATTCTGTCGCTCATCGTTTTACTCTTCATTCATGCCGCAAGGCGGTGATGGGGTCGAGGCGCGCGGCTTTCATTGCCGGCCACAAGCCGAAGACCAGGCCGACCGTGACTGAGCCGAAAAAGCCGAAGGCCGCCGCCCACAGCGGAATCACCATGTATAGCGCCGGCACGAGCAGCGACACCAGTTTCGCAAACCCCCAACCGATCAGCAGGCCGGCAACCCCGCCTAAGCCGGTCAGCGTGACGGCTTCAGTTAAAAATTGCCAGATGATGTCCGAGCGTTTAGCGCCGACCGCCTTGCGTATGCCGATCTCTTTGGTGCGCTCGGTGACGGCGACCAGCATAATGTTCATCACACCGACGCCGCCAACGATGAAGGCCACCATAGACATGATGATCATCACCACGAAGACCAGCCGCACGATGTCGTCAAAGGTCGAGATGAACGATTCGGGCGTGCCGATCTCGAAGTTGTTGTCCTGATTCAGCGAGATGTTGCGGCGGCGGCGCAGCACCTGCTCAATGGCCTGTATGCCTTCCTGCATACGCTCTTCGCGCATGCGGACGATGATGAAATGATCATCGACGTTGGGATACATCTTGTGAAAAGTGTAATACGGCACGAAGATGTCGTTGTCTTCCTGATTCTCTGAGCCGAACGGCCCGGACTTCTGCTTTTTGACGGTGCCGACAACGGTAAACTCCTGGCCGCCGACGTTGATGGTTTTGCCGATGGGATCTTCGCCGGGGAACAGCGCCTCGACCATATTGAAGGCCAGCACACAGACGTAAGAGCGATGCTGGTTCTCTGAGTCGGTGAAATAGCGCCCTTCGTCGACTGGAACATTCATTACTAATTCGGCGACCGGGAAGTTGCCGATGAAGCGCGTGCGGCGCGTGACGTGCTCTTTGTAGTGCGCTTCGGGCGGCAGCGGCGGCATTTCGCCGGGCAGCGGGATGCCGTAGATCAGTCCTGCATAAACATGCTCGACCGCCGCCACCTCGTCGCCAATCGCCTGCGCGTCTTCAAGCGACAGCGGCTTGCGGTTGAGGACTTCGGCGGGCGGGCGACTCGTCATGATGAACGGGTAACGCCAGATGTAGACATTGCGCGAGCCGAAGCTTTCGGCCTGATCGAGCACCGTCTGGCGAAAGCCGTTCAACACCGCCGCCATCGCGACGATCACCAGCACGCCGATGAAGACGCCTAAGATCGTCAACATCGCGCGAAACTTGTGCGCGACCAGTGTCTGCATCGCCAACTGCGTGTTTTCTCTGATACTCGATAAATTCATAGGAATCGTGATGCGTGATGCGTAAGAATGCTGCTGCCGGTGAACTGGCCGACTGCGCATTCATCACGCATCACGCATCACTCTGACCGTAGCGCTTCAATCGGGTCTAAGCGACCGGCGCGGCGGGCCGGGTAAATGCCGAAGAAGACGCCGATCACCGTGCAGAGCCCGAAGGCGACAAATGGTGCCCATAGCGGAAACGAACTCGGCATCGGCGTGAAGGTCGCCATCAGCCAGGAGAGCGCCGCCGCGATCAGCACGCCCGCCAGGCCCCCTGCGCAACACAAGACGACTGACTCGACGAGAAACTGATTCACCACGTCCTGCTGGCGCGCGCCGACGGCTTTGCGTATGCCGATCTCTTTGGTGCGTTCGACTACAGAAACCAGCATGATGTTCATGATGACGATGCCGCCGACGATCAGCGAAACGCCGACGACGAACAACGACACCGAAAAGATGGTGCTCGTCAACGTGCTGAACAACTGGTTCACGCCTTCCGACGTGATCACCCCGAAATCGTCTTCTTCGTGATAATCCAGCCTGTGCAGCGTCCGCATGGCGAGCCGCACCTGATCTTCAGCCTGCTGCATCTCGCCCTCGCGCGCTTTGATAGAGATGTTCACCGAGCGGCGCGCGCCATAATTTTTCTCATAGGTCGCGAGCGGCACTTTGACGTAATTGTCCTGCGAAAAGCCGAAGACCGAGCCGCGCTTTTCGCCGACGCCGACGACCGTATACCATTTGTCGTCTATCTGTATCTCTTTGCCTATAGGGTCGAGGCCGGGAAAGAGCTTCTCGGCGATTTCCGAACCGATGACCGTGACGTAACGCGAATGTTCGTCTTCCCATTCGAGAAAGTCGCGCCCTGTGTCGATCTTCTTGCCTTCGATCTCCGAGATGTTCGGCGTCAGGCCGCCGAGATCAATCGTATCGAGAGATTGTTTGCCATAATGCACGCGCACGTTACGGTGCGTCTCGACGCCAATCGCTTCGCAGGCGGTGCAGAAGCGGCGCAGACGCTCGGCATCGGTGGCGTGGACTTCCGGGTTGCGGCGCACCGCTTCGATGAACTTGTCGAAATTCGTGATGATGGGATACTGCGTGACGACGAAGGTGTTCGGCCCGAAGTTAGAGACCTTCGTCTTCCAATAACGATCCATGCCCTGTATGAGCGAGATGACGGAGATGATCGAGGTGATGCCGATGGTGATGCCGAGCAGCGTCAGGAACGAGCGTAGCTTGTTGGCGCGCAACGAGTCGAGCGCCACGCCAACGTAATCGAGGAATCCGGCATTGCCCTGACGATCCTCATTAACGGCGCTGCGACTTTCGTTCGTGTGTGGGGCGGAAGTTGTTGCCATACCATCTAATGCAGTTATAACCGGCGGCTTTATCCTGGTCAATCGGGCGCAGACCATGAGGGCTTACGAGGTGCAGCCCGCTAAAGTTGAAGCCATTTGCAAAAACTTGTCATTCGTCTGGTCGCAGGCGCGGCCAGCCTTTACAACGCCGCGACGGTTGTGCGATTGTACCCGCACCTTGAGAGAGACGTTCAGCGGTGGTCACACCCGATAGCACGAATCAAACGTTCGCCGCTCGGACTGGCGACAACGAGCAGAGAGTGTGGAGATGAGCATTATCGAAGGACTGCGCGAGGCGGCGGCCTCAAATCCCGAAAAGCTCGCCGCCGTTTGCGGCAACACGCGCCTTAGTTTTCGGCAAATCGTCGAGCGCGCGGGCCGGCTATCGGGCGCGCTCGACCGCCTGGGCATACGCCGTGGCGACCGCGTTGCCGTGCTGGCGCTCAACTGCCATCGCTTCTTTGAGTTGTATTACGGCGTGCCGCAGATGGGCGCTTGTATTGTGCCCATCAACTTTCGTATCCCGCCGGGTGAGATTAAATACATTCTCGATCATTCGGGGGCGCGCGCCCTGGCGGTTGATGCGGCGCTTGCGCCACTGGTTGACGGTATACGCTCGCAGCTTGAAACGGTCGAGCACTTCATCTCGATCAGTGACGAGCCGCGCGAGAGTTATCTGAGCTATGAAGCGCTGTTGAGCAACGCCGCGCCCGAATATGCCGCGCCGCCGATTGATGATGATGAGTTGATGGGATTGTTCTACACGTCGGGGACGACGGGCGAGCCGAAGGGCGTGATGTTGACGCACACCAACATCGTCGCGAACGTCCGGCACGTCGAAGCGGCTTACCGCTACGATGCGGATGGCATCTATCTGCATTCAGCGCCGATGTTTCATCTGGCCGACGGCGCGGCCACTTTCTCGTATGCGAGTCGCGGTTCAACGCAGGTCTTCATTCCGCGCTTCGAGCCACAGGCGACGCTGGCGGCCATCCAGCGCGAGCGCGTGACGCACGCCTTGCTCGTGCCGACGATGATGAATTTCGTGCTGCAAGTGCCGAACCTGGCGGATTACGATTTGTCGTCGCTGCGCCATATCACTTACGGCGCATCGCCGATTGCGCCGGAGGTCTTGCGGCGTGCGATGCAGGTATTCGGCTGCGACTTCGGGCAGGGATATGGATTGACGGAAGCCGCGCCGTTGCTGACCGTGTTGAGCCCTGACGATCATCGTCGCGCGCTGGCAGACAGCGAGCGATTGCTCGCCTCATGCGGCAAGGCTGTGCCGGGCGTCGAGGTGCGCGTCGTGAATGTTGAAGGCGGCGACGTGCAGCCGGGTGAAGTCGGCGAGATCATCGCGCGCGGCCCAAACATCATGCGCGGCTACTGGCGGCGCGACGACGATACGGCGAACACGATCATTGACGGCTGGCTGCACACAGGCGATCTGGCGACGGTCGACGAAGAAGGTTATCTCTATCTCGTTGACCGCAAGAAAGACATGATCGTCACCGGCGGCGAGAACGTTTTTTCCACGGAAGTCGAAGCTGTGCTCTACGCCCACACGGCAGTGAAAGAAGCGGCGGTGATTCCGGTGCCCGATGCGCAGTGGGGCGAAGCCGTGCATGCCTGCGTTGCCTTAAAAGATAACCATCAATCAAGCGCCGAAGAATTGATCGAGTTTTGCCGCACGCGACTGGCGAGCTACAAAGTGCCGCGCTCGATTGAGATCATCGAAGGCGAATTGCCCAAAGGCGGCACCGGCAAGATATTGAAGAAGCAATTGCGCGAACCCTACTGGCAAGGGCGCGAGCGGCGCATCGGCTAATGATATAGGTTCGACCCTAATCTATTGAAAGCCTGCGAAAGCAGGCGACAGCATGTAGCCCAGCGCGCCAGCGCTGGGTGTGCAGGGCGACAACGGTCGCCAGCCCGTGAAACGGGCGGCAGAGGTTACGTGCTGCGTCGGCTTCTTTCTTCATCGCAGCGTGATGTAAGTTGGCGAGACGCTTATGGCCAAGCAGACCTCGATTGCCGAAGTGAACGGCGCAAAGCTCTATTACGAGATGGCTGGCGAAGGCTTGGCTCTCGTGTTGATTCACAGCAGCTTTTGCGATCAGCGCATGTGGGACGATCAGTTCAGCGTCTTTGCCGAGGAGTGCCAAGTCATTCGCTATGACCTGCGTGGCTTCGGCAAATCCGATTGGCCTGAGACGCCGTTCTCGTTCACCGAAGACCTTTGCGAATTGCTCCGCGCTTTGAAGATCGAGCGCGCCTGTGTGCTGGGCCTATCGCTCGGCGCGTACATCGCGATTGATTTTGCCATCGCCTATCCAGACATGACGGCGGGCTTGATCGTCGCCGCGGCAGCGCCGGGCGGTTATAAAGTCTCTGAGGCGCTGCAACAAAGACTGGCGGCGATTTTCAAGGCAGGCCGCGAGGATGCGGATCGGGGCATTCAGTCGTTGCTCGATGACCCTGAAGTCGCCCTTGATCGTCAGACGCCGGCGGCACGCGAACGGTTGACGCGCATGTTTCTGGATAATCGCCGCACCTTTCATTTGAACCCGGCGCTCATCCGCTTTGCCGAGCCGCCCGCCGTCGAGCGGCTTGATGAGATCACCGCGCCGACGCTGATCATTGCCGGCGAGTTGGACGAAGCCGACTTGCTCGCGGCAGCCGATCTGATGCAGTCGCGCATCGCCCGTGCAACGAAGATGATCATTCAAGGCGCTGGCCATCTCAGCAATCTGGAAAAGCCTGCTGAGTTCAACCGTGCAGTGATAGACTTTTTGAAACGCATTTCATAGGAGACCTCGACTGATGAATTTGACGCTAACGCCCATCCGTTTTCTCGAACGCGCGCGCGCGCTATATGGCAAGAAGGTCGGCATCATTGATGGTGACGTGCGCCTGACCTATGGCGAATATGCCGAACGCTGCAATCGCTTGTCGAATGCGCTTGCCGAGCTTGGCATTGGTCGCGGTCAGTGTGTCGCGTGGCTCGGCTACAACAGCCATGAACTGCTCGAAGCCTATTACGGCGTCGTGCAGACAGGTGCAGTGCTATTGCCGCTCAACATACGATTGACGCCGCAGGAGCTGGCTTTCATTCTGAACGATTCGGAAACCGTGGCGCTCTTCTACAACCGCGATTTCGCGCCGCTGGTCGAAGCCCTGCGCCAGCACGCGCCGACCGTAAAGCATTACGTCGCGCTCGAACCCGGAGCCGGTGGCGATGCAGATTATGAAGACCTGCTGCGGAATGCGAGCGCCGAGTTTACGCCGCCTGATGACATCAAAGATGACGACCTCGCCGAGTTGTTCTATACGTCGGGGACGACGGCCAATCCGAAGGGCGTAATGATGACGCATCGCAATCTTTACCTGCACGCCTTGCAGGTGATGGCCGGCATGGCGATCAAAGACACCAATGTGCAGCTTCACACGATTCCGCTGTTTCACGTCAACGGCTGGGGCACGCCGCACACGATCACCGGCAGCGGCGCGCGCCACATTGTTGTGCGCAAGTTCGATCCGACGGAAGTGCTCGACATCATCCAGCGCGAACACGTTACGCATTTCTCGATGGTGCCGACCATGGCCGTGGCGCTGCTCAATCATCCGAAGGTCGCGGAGTACGATCTGTCGAGCGTCGAATTCGTCGGCATCGGCGGCGCGGCGTCGCACGCCGGCTTGATGCGCAGCATTGAAGAGAAGCTCGGCTTTCCCGCCTATGGCGGTTATGGCCTGACCGAGACGACTCCTGTGTTGACCTTCTCGCACATCAAAGAGCACCTGAAAGACATTCCTGACGACGAACGCTTACGACGGCAGGCGATGGCCGGTTATACCATGCCTGGCATCACGCTGGATATTTTCGACGTTAACGATCAGCCGGTGGCGCACGATGGCGCGAGCGTCGGCGAAGTCGTCGTCCGCGCCGATAATGTCATGGCCGGTTACTGGAAGCAGCCCGAAGACACCGCCAACGTGATGCGCGGCGGCTGGTTCCATACAGGCGACATGGCGGTGATTGACGAAGAAGGCTACGTGCTGATCGTCGACCGCAAGAAAGACATCATCATTTCGGGCGGCGAAAACATCGCGTCGATTGAGATCGAAACGGCGGTCTACGCGCACCCTGCGGTGCTCGAATGCGCAGTCATCGCTATCCCTGACGAGAAGTGGGGCGAAGTGCCGAAGGCGCTGGTGGTGCTCAAGCCCGGCCAGTCACTGACTGAAGAAGAGTTGAATGCGCATTGCCGCACGCGCTTGCCCGGCTTCAAGATTCCCAAGTCCATAGAGTTCTTCGACGCCTTGCCGAAAGGCGGCACGGGAAAAATTCTCAAGAAAGAATTGCGCGAGAAATACTGGGCGGGTTACGAAAAGCGTGTGCATTGAAGCCGATGGCTATTTCGTTTAGACTGAGCTTCGGCCCCCCTGATCGTCGGGAGTGAAGATGAGCAAAGAGATCGAAGCCATTTATCGCAACGGGCAACTCGAATTGCCGCCGGAGGTTCATCTGCCGGAGAACGCCCGCGTGACGGTGATCGTGCCGGATAGCGCGCTGGTTAATCCGGCAGATGATCCGGCATATTCGATACCTGATCTGGCGGAAGAGATCGGGCCGGAAGACCTAGCGCAAAACTTAGCGCATTATTTGTATGGCCATCCGAAGCAGGTATGAGCGTGGACGCTCCTTCCTTAAGCTTTGTAGACGCATCGGGCTGGATTGCAATGGTCAACCAGCGTGATCTGTTACACCACAAAGCCACACAAGTTTATCAAGAGCGATTCCGCCGGGGCGGGTATTTCGTCACCGCATCGGTCGTGTTGCTTGAAGTCGGCAACTGGCTGTCGCCCGTACCGTCACGCAGGCTGGCTACGGAATGGCTCGACCGCATTGAGCGTTCCGCGCGCGTTGAGATCGTTCACATCACCGAAGCCTTGAATGAAAAAGGATGGGTGTTATATCGCGGCAGGCTCGACAAGGATTGGGGCGTGATTGATTGCATCAGCTTTGTTCTGATGCAGGAGCGTGGAATTACCGAGGCGCTGACCGGCGATCATCATTTCGAGCAAGCAGGATTCATCAAACTACTTTGAAGGAAAGGCTCCTATGCATAAAGCCCTTTGGCCTGTGTTCTTGAGTAAAGTGGGGGCGATCTCGTTGATCTTCGTGGTCGCCAGTTGCATGCTGGTTGCGCCTGCCGCATCAGCTCACGCAACGAAACCGCCCGTCAGTGGCAAACGTTACAATCGCATCGTCATTCGCAATGCGCTGGTCGTTGTCGGCAACGGCACGCCGGCATCGGGGCCGAAAGACATCGTCATCGAAGGCAATCGGATTTCTGAAATCATCTCCTTCGATCCGATCTCGGCCATGCAGGGCACGGCACGCCGTCCGGCGGCGGGCGACACAGAGATTGACGCGACTGGCAAATACGTCCTGCCCGGATTGATCAACCTGCACGGCCACATTCAAGATGAACGCGGCGGCACGCCTCTTCCCGTCGAGTATTGCTGGAAACTCTGGCTGGCGAACGGCATCACCACGGTGCGCGAAGTCGGCGGCGACACCCAGAAGTCCCTGGTCTGGCGCGAGCAGAGCCGCAAAGGCGAGATCACTGCGCCGCGCTTTTTCATCTATGGGGTTTATAACTATCCGCCGGTGCCAACGACCGTTGAGGCGGCGCGCGCCCGTGTCAACGAGATGAAAGCGCTGGGCGTTGACGGCATCAAGTTCTTCGCCATAGACCGCGACCTGATGGCGGCGATGCTCAACGAAGCGCACCTGCGGGGCTTGCGCACAGCACATCACACAGCGGTCGCCGAGACGAATGCGTGGGACGACATCAAGTTCGGCACGACGAGCATCGAGCACTGGTACGGCATTCCTGACGCGGCGATTCCGAGCGGCAGGCAGAACTTTCCTGCCAGTTACAACTACGACAACGAAGTGGATCGCTTCCGCTATGCCGGCCATCTCTGGCGCGAGGCCGATTGGGAACGCTTGCTGAAAGTGTTTGATGGAATGATTGCGGCAAACGTCGCGTGGGACCCGACGCTCGATATTTACGAAGCGAGCCGCGATCTGATGAGGGCGCAGAATCAGCCTTGGTTTCAGGAGTACCTGCATCCGACGCTCGAAGAGTACTTCCGCCCGAATCCGAAAAATCATGGCTCATACTTTCTCGGCTGGACGTCGACGGATGAAACGTTCTGGAAGGAAAACTACCAGATATGGATGCGCGCCGTGCGCGAGTTCGAGCAGCGCGGCGGCCTTGTAGGCGCGGGCGAAGATGCAGGCTTCATCTATCAGATGTACGGCTTCGGCCTGATTCGCGAGTTAGAGTTGCATCAGGAAGCCGGCTTTCATCCGCTGAAAGTGATTCAGCACGCGACCGGCAACAACGCGAAGATATTGGGCGAAGAAGAGCGCCTGGGCCGCGTCCGCGCAGGCTTTCTGGCCGATCTGATCGTCGTTAACGGCAACCCGCTTGAGAACCTGAAAGTGCTTTATGCGACGGGCGTTGATGAAGTCCGCGACGGCAAGACGGTTCACACAGGCGGCGTCGAATGGACGATCAAGGACGGCATTCCCTATCACGGCCCGACGCTGATGAAAGAGATCAAAGAGATGGTCGCCAAAGCGCGCACTGAACGGGCCAGTAAATCAGCGCGGCAGTAGTTGGCTATTCACTCGCGCTGTCGAGATGAAACAGCCGTTTGAAATTCGCTGAGGTGATGCGGCCAATCTCTTCGGCTGACAGGCCGCGCAGTTCGCCGATGCAGCGCGCCGTCTCGACGACGTAAGCCGGTTCGTTGCGCCGACCGCGATAGGGAATGGGCGCGAGAAACGGCGCATCGGTTTCAATGAGAATTTTATCGAGCGGCAGGCTGCGCGCCGTCGCCCGCAGGTCTTCGGCCTTTTTGAAGGTCACGACGCCGGAAAACGAAATCAGAAACCCCATCTCGACCGCTGCTTCGGCAAACTCGCGCGTGCCAGTGAAGCAGTGAATGATGCCCGGCAGATTGGCGCTCACCCATTCCTCTTGCAAAATCCGCAGCGTATCTTCTTCGGCTTCGCGTGTGTGAATCACCACAGGCAAGCGGCGTGAGCGGGCCATCTGCAATTGCTTTCTGAAGCCGTCACATTGCACATCGCGCGGCGAGTTGTCGTAATGATAATCCAGGCCGATCTCGCCCCAGGCGATGACTTTGGGATGCGCGGCAAGCTCGGCAAGCCGGGCGTAAAGCGGTTCGTCCAGCAAGCGCGCTTCGTGCGGATGCACACCGATGGTGGTATAGATGAAGTCGTATTTTTCGGCGATGCGTTGTGCTGCTGTATGCGAATCTTTTGAGACGTCGCCATTGCCGACTGCGACGATGATTTCTATGCCGGCATCGAGCGCCCGCCCGATCATCGCGCTGCGGTCGCCGTCGAAATCTTCGCTTTCAATGTGTGCATGTGAATCGATGAACATGGTTCGTTTCTCGTAGCGCAATGATAACATAAGCGGCGGCACGGGCGGCATCTTGAGGCCAATCACAAATCGGCGTTTGACTCTATACTTCGGTATAGAGTGGATAATCCACAATGGCGTGAATGGAGGAGAGCGAATGCGTATCGGCGAAGTGGCGACTCGCGCCGGCGTCAGCGTTCAGGCAGTGCGCTTGTACGAGCGGCTTGGCATCTTGAAGCGCGTCGAGCGCCTGCGGTCGGGATACCGTGATTACTCGGCAGACACCATCGCGCGGGTTCGCTTCATCAAGCGAGCCCAGCATCATGGGTTCACGCTCAGCGAAATCAAGTCGCTGAGCGATCTGCGCGACGCCGAGCGCGGCCACATTGAGCCAGCGCGCCGGCTGGCCGAAGCAAAGATTGAGTCGCTTGACGCGCAGATCAAGCGACTCGAAGCGCAACGCAATGCCATTGCGCACGGCCTGGATTGCTGTCAGTGCAGCGAAATGTTTCCACTGTGCCTGCTGACGCAGTTTGGCGAGCCGGACGCAAACGATGATTGAGATCAGTGAAAGGAAGCCGACATGAAAAGACGATCACAATTATTCAGCATAGCCGTGCTTGCCTGTGCGCTTTGGCAAGTGGGTTTGGCAGCGCCGCAAAATCAAAGTAGCGCGCCACGCCCAACCGCTCAAGAAGGAGCCAAGATGAAGGCGGAAAGCCAAGCGGCAACCGAGCAGCCGTTCTTTTGCAACCTGTCGGCGATGGATGCCGATCAAAGAAAACATCACCGCGAGTTGACCGAGAGGCTGCGCCAGTCTGTCAAAGAGGTGCGCGAGCTTGCCGATGGCTACGGCTTCCGCTTTCCGGCTGAAACCGCTGATATTACGCTGGTCGCCGAGTGGGTCGCGCTGGAACGGCTGTGTTGTCCATTCTTCGCATTTCAACTTGAGGTGGGAAGCGACCATAAGCCGCTCTGGCTGCGCATCACCGGGCGCGAAGGCGTGAAGCCATTTATGCAGTCTGAGTTCGGCATCAAATAATCGGGGATTGGTCGTCAACGGCGGATGCCGCACTTGCGAGCGGCTCTGGCCTGTCAGGCTGCGCATCGAGTCCCCACTTGAAGACCGCTTGCATCAGCGGCAGCAGGCGATGCCCCGTGATCACACTCAGAAAAAACAATTCGTGTTGGCGCTCGACTTCTGCCATGCCGCACAACTCGGCGGCAAATTCGTTGAGGCCGAGCTTGCCTGCATAGAAAGCGGCCCGGACATATTCATCGACGTTGCCGTGTTCGAGCCGGCCCGCAAAGTACATCGGCAGAAACCAGCCAATGCAGTGGCAACTCAGGCCGATGATGTGGCCGATAAGCCACAGCTTCGCTTCCAGGCGCTTGAGGGGACGGGCGTTCAGGTGTTCGAGCATCCGGCCTACGCCTTCACGGTGAATCCATTCTTCGCGTTCGATCTGTTGAATTCGCTGGCGCTCTGTAGGTTTCTTTACAGACTTCCAATGGCCGCGATAAGCGTGAGCGGCGGCGCATTCGCCCGAATAAGCGCGCCGCAGGATGTGTATGAGTTGCTCACGGTGAAAGCGCGTATCCATGCCGTTCGCCTCCTCGATGCCAGTATAACCAGCCGTATGGACACGCGCAGTTGAGTGAAGCGTGAAACGTGGTGCGTGGTGCGTGAAACGTGGTGCGTGGTGCGTGGTGCGTGACCGGAGGTTTGCGCTTTATGCAAACTCGCACCGCAAGACGAACCACGCATCACTTATTAGCTGGAACCGAAGCTGAAGCTGCTGCCGCCGCCGCCCGATTGCGTCGGGAAGAACGGTTTCATGAGTCCGGCAAAGGCCGCGAGGTTGCGCGTCTGAATCAGCAGTTCGCCCGGCCCCACAAACTCAGCGACGATGCCTTCGCCGCTCGTCATGCTGCGGAACCAGCCGGCGGCGGCTTTGCGCAAGGTGTACTGTGTCGTGCCTTCCCACGCCACTAGATGACCCGTATCGACGACGTAGCGTTCGCCCGGCGCAAGCGTCTTGCGATGAATCGCGCCGAACGACGAGGCCAGCAGCAAACCCGTGCCGCGCACCTGAAGAACAAACAAGCCTTCGCCGCCGAAGAACGATTTCGCGCCGCCCCACTTCGTATCGACTACGAGGCTGCCGTCGCCTGCGAGGTACGAACTCGCCTGCACGAAGAACATCTGGTTGTTCATCTCGATGGCGGCGATGTCGCCGGGCGCGCCGGGCGCAAAGGTGACTTCGCCGGGGCCGCCGCGCGCCGTGAAGGTCGAGACGAAGGCCGACTCGCCGCCGACCGCGCGCTTGAGCGCACCCATCAAGCCGCCTTTCATTTGTGATTGCAATTCGACATTCGCCGACATCGATACCATCGCGCCGGCTTCGGCCTGAATGGATTGCTCGGGCTGCAACTGCACGACCGCCAGCGAGAAGGCCGGCTGGTGCAGGATTTCGTAATTGTAGCCGCGCCCCGCGCCGCGCCCGTCGGCGTCAATGTGAATACCCTGGCCCGGTGGATAGCTCGGCTGGCCCGCGCCGTAGCCGGGCGGCGCTTGATTGTAATTCGGCGGCGGCCCCTGGCCATAACCGGGCGGCGGCGCTTGTCCGTAACCGGGCGGTGGCGGCGGCGACTGCTGATAACCAGGCGGCGGTGGCGGTGGTGGATAGCCGGGCGGCGGATAACCCGGCGGCCCCTGTTGATAGCCAGGCGGCGGCCCTTGTTGATAACCGGGCGGCGGCGGCGGGGCTTGCGGGTAAGCCGGTGGCGGCGGTGGATAATTAGCCGGCGCGTCGGGCGCACTCGTCGGGTTGCCGCAAGAGGTGCAGAACTTCGTATCCGGCGAAACCTCCGCGCCGCATCTTTGACAGTTCATTGCTTCAAGCTCCTTCTCTAAGATTTAACCATTTAGCGTGACTCTCGCAGACATCAAGCAATAGAAAAGCGCCTGCTTATAACTATCGAGCGATTGGTTGTCATCATACATGCTGAGGTAAAGCTTGCCTTCGTAATCGACAACTCCGATTCGCATGCGGTCTAAAAATCCATGCCGCCCAAGCACGTTACGATTGAACTGGTCATCTTCTGCAAAACATACACGCACATCGAAGGCGTAGTCGAGAACGGTCATCGTCACTTCGTGCCTGAATGCTGTGAAGGTTCCTGTGGCGGTGTTGATCCGCAATCGCTCTCCGCTTTCGATGTTCAGCCCCAACGATTCGCCGTGCTGCCGCGCAAAAACACATTCGGTTGCGCCCGTGTCTAGCTTCGCTTCCAGTGCTGCCGCATAATCTGTGAGCCTGAGCGTGACAGGAACCATGATGCTAGGTTTTCCTGGATCATAGCTCGACAACCAGGCGAAGTTCAGTTGATAAGCCATCACCAGCCTCCGATGAAGCCAACCCCCTCCGGTGGATGAACATAATCAATGTACGCATCGCTCACCCCTGTACGCTTTGCTGCCGCCGCTGCTTCCGTGTAGCTTTTGCCTGTTCCAACTAATCGGTCGCCATCGAGTGCGACATACTGTTCCGCATAGGTTTCACGATGCGCCGCCAGCCATTCCCTCCGCAGGCGTCGTTTGGTTTCATCGCCGACTTTACCTGAAGCGGTTTCCGGCGAACTTGGTTTCGCCTGCTCTAAGAGATATTCGGCCAGTTCGATTTTCTCCTGCGCCGTCAATGATGACGATTGTTGTTTCAACGCATCAAGCGATTGAACTGACATGCTCCACCTCCCGTTGACGATTCTAGCCAATTCAGCAGCACAAGCGATAATGAAAAAACACTGGCTTAATTCTACATCAGACTGACCGGGTCAACTTCGATAGATATTGAACGCGGATTCGCGCCGCGCGCAAGCATCTTCGTCATGGCGATATTCAAGGCGTCGCGGGCGCGGACGCGGCTGCGCGCTTTGATCAATATCTGAAAGCGATGCTCGCCCTTGATGCGCGAGATCGGCGCAGGCGCAGGCCCCAGCACGCGCAACATGGCGTCGCGTGACGCATCGCGCAACTCTTTGGCCAGGTCGCTCGCCGTCAGGCTGGCGCGGTCAAATTCTTTGTCATGCACGCAGATGTTGATCAGCGCGTTGAAGGGCGGATAGTGCATCGACCGGCGAAACTCGATCTCGCGCCGGTAGAACTCGTCGTAATCCTGCGCCTTCGCACAAACCAGCGAATAGTGCTCAGGATGATAGGTCTGAATCACCACGCGGCCGCGCAATTCGCCGCGACCGGCGCGGCCCGCCACCTGGGTTAAGAGTTGAAAGGTGCGTTCGGCGGCGCGAAAGTCGGGCAGGCACAAGCCCGCGTCCACCGAGATGACGCCGACCAGCGTGACGTTGTGAAAGTCATGGCCTTTGGCGATCATCTGCGTGCCGACGACCAGATCAATCGCGCCGGCGGCGAATTCCATCAGCAGATGTTCGAGGCTGCCGCGCCGCCGCGTCGTGTCGCGATCAATGCGGGCGATGGATTGGTCGGGGAACAATTCGCGCAGCTTGGCTTCGAGCTGCTCGGTGCCTTCGCCGACGTATTGAATGTATTGCCCATCACACGCCGGGCAGACGCGCGGCGCGGGCCGTATGTAGTTGCAGTAATGGCATTGCAGGCTCTGATTGTAGCGATGATAGGTCAGCGTCACGTCGCAGTTCGGGCAATGAATCGCGTCGCCGCACGAGCGGCACATGGCAAACGACGAATAGCCGCGCCGGTTCAAGAGAATCATCACCTGCTCGCCGCGCTCGAAGGTCTCGGCCATCGCCGTCTTGATCTCATCGGAAAACGTCACCTGCTTGCCGTGCCGCTTGAAGACTTCACGCATATCGACGGTTTCGACGGTGGCCAGCGCGCGGTTGCCATAGCGCGTGTCGAGGCGCATGTATTCGTACTTGCCTGTGGTCGCGTTGTGGACGGATTCGAGCGACGGCGTCGCCGAGCCGAGCACGACGACCGCCCTGGCGGCGTGCGCTCGCATAATCGCCGTGTCGCGCCCGTGATAGCGCGGCGTTTCGTCCTGCTTATAGGAAGTCTCGTGCTCTTCGTCAACGACGATGATGCCGAGGTTTTCAATTGGCGCGAAGACCGCCGACCGTGTGCCGATGACGACGCGCGCTTCGCCGTCCTTGATGCGCCGCCATTCGTCCGTGCGCTCGCCTTCCGATAGGCTCGAATGCAGTATCGCCACGGCGTCGCCGAAGATCTCTCGCAGCCGGCGCGAGAAGACCGGCGTGAGGGCAATCTCCGGCACCAGCATCAAGGCTCCGAGGCCGCGCCGCGTCGCTTCGCGCATGGCGCGTATGTAGATTTCCGTCTTGCCGCTGCCGGTCACGCCGTGCAGCAGAAAGGTCGCATACTGGCGCTCGGCAAGGCGCGCGACGATACGGTCGAGGGCGAGTTGCTGATCATCGTTGAGCGTCACCAGACTCAACTCTTGCTGCTCGATGTGCGAGAGCGGATCGCGGCGCACTTCGCGGGCGAAGACATCGACAAGGCCACGTTTTTCCAGCGTGCGCACGACCGAAGCCGAGACGTCGGCGGTGTCCAGCAGTTCGCTGAACGTGAGTGGCTCGTCGGTCTCTTCGAGCGTTTCGATGACGCGCTGTTGCGCCGGCGTCAGTTGAATGTCGCCGTTGCCGTTGAAGGCGCGCTCGGTGAGGCGCACGGCATTTTGTAACTTCGGCTTCAAACGGCTTTCACCGATGCGCTCGGCCACACGCACGAAGCCGGCGCGCTCAAGTTGGCGAATCAACGCCGACGCGTGCGATTTGGATAAATGCCGCTCAAGCTCGCGCGAGCCGATGTGGCCGCTCGTGGCGACGAGTTCGAGGGCTTGCAGTTTTGATGACGACCAACTGAATCCAGCCGATACCTGCGCCAGCGCCGCGCGCCCGGCCTCGGTGATCGTCAGGACTTGTTCAGTGGCAACGGTCGCGCCCGCCGGCAACGCCGTGCGCAGACATTCGCCCCACGGCGCGTGATAGTAATCACTCATCCACTTGGTCAGTTGCAAAATGTCGGGCGCGACGATAGGGGTTTCGTCGACCAGTTCTTCAACGTCTTTAATGTCGCTTTCGAGCATCTCGCCGGCGAGCGTTTGCGGCAGCGCGACGATGAAGCCGGTGACGAGCTTTTTGCCGAACGGCACGACGACGCGGCAACCGGCGTGCGCCCGCCGCGCCATGTCGCCCGGCAGTCGATACGTGAAGGTTTGCCTGATGTGAACCGGAACTGCTACCTCTGCGAACATCGCGGAGGATTGTACACGAAAAGGAAGGAGTAGTCAGTGTGCGGCGCGCAACCACTCGCGAAAGGCGCGCAAGGTCGCGCTCTGTCCTTCGCTCTTGCTTTGCTCAAGAAAGCGCGTCAAGGCTTCGCCGGTGAGCAATGGAAAAGCAAGACTGGCAGGCGCTTCGACATAACCTTGCTCGGAGAGGTGATAAATGCGAAGCTGCCGCTTATCATAACGCCAGAATTCAGGCACGCCGATGGCTGCATAAAACCCCATCTTGCCGGTTGATTCGCTCCATATATCAATCTCGACGACGACATCGGGCGGCGGGTCGCACGTCAGGTCAATGCTATCTCTACCGATGATCAGCGCCGCGTTTTGCACATAGAAACAGGTGTCCGGCTCTGCGCCCATCGCGAGTTGCTCATCTTTGAAGGTCGTCGAGCCGGCGGTCTCAAGCGTCAGATCGATCTCGTCGGCAAGTACGCTGACCAGTCGTAAAAGCATTTCCTTGGGCCGCTCGTGCGGTAATGATGGACTCATGATCTCCAGCCTCCCACGGATGTAGCTCACGCGCAACGCACGGTCTTTCAGTTCATCGAGAAGCTGCTCGTACTCTTCCCACGTCACGTTATACAAGATCAGCTTGCCGCCCGCCGGCAGATGCGCAATGGCATCAAGATAGCTCGTGGCATACGTCGTCATAGAACTCGCTACACGCCGCTAGAGGATGTGCGGCCATCATAGCAAAGCACGAAGCACTTGTCACCCGCCGCCGCTTTTGACATAGTTCAAGCTGATGAGCCAAGCGATGCATCTAGCAAAACCACTCAAGGAAGTTATCCGGCCAACGACGATCATCGACGCGCCGCGATTGTCGAAGCGTTTGGGTGTGAACTTGACGATTGCCAGCGAGACTTTTCAATTTACCGGCAGCTTCAAGCTGCGCGCCGCCCATAACCTCGTAGCGAAGGTGAGCGAGCAGAAGAGCATCGCGGCATCGTCGGGCAACTTCGGACAGGCGATAGCCTATGCCTGTCGCCTGCTCGGCAAATCGTGCACGATTGTAATGCCCGCCACATCGGCGCAAGTCAAGATTGATGCGGTGCGCGAGTTCGGCGGCACGGTTGATCTGATCGATGTCCGCGAGATCAGCCGCGCGGCGCGGGTTGCCGCGCTGGCCGGTGAAAACCCCGATGCTTATGTCGCCAGCGCCTACGACGATCCGCTGGTCATCGAAGGCAACGCCAGCCTGGGCGCAGAGCTTGCCGCGCGCTCTGGGAATTTTGATTATGTCGTCGCGCCGGTCGGCGGTGGCGGGCTGACTTCAGGACTCATCAAAGGCTTGCGTGCGGCGGGAAGCTCGACGCCTGTGGTTGGCGCAGAGCCGCTGATGGCCAACGACGCGGCGCGCTCGTTGCGCGCCGGTCACATCGTTGCCAACGACGCCGAAGCCCAAACCATTGCCGACGGCGCGCGCACCGTCAGCGTCGGCCAGCACAACTGGGCGATTCTCGAAGACGGCCTGGCGCACATTGTCGAAGTGCCGGAAGAAAACATCCGCGACGCCATGCGGCTGCTGTTCAGTCTGGCCAATCTTAAAGCCGAGCCCACGGGCGCGCTCTCAATTGGGGCATTGATTACAGAGCCGGAAAGGTTCCGCGACAAGCGCGTCTGCTGCGTCATCAGCGGCGGCAATGTGGACGGGGCGGTTTATCGTCAGATTCTTGCCGAATAAATACAACGGCCCGGTTTCGTTGCGAGCCGTTGTCGCGTGCCAATTACAACCTGATCTGAACCTGCCTGTTCTATTCAGGCGCAACGTAGCGTACATCGTGCGCTTTTTCTTTAGCCGTGTGATCTGCGCGCATATAGCGGATGGCGAAAGCATGTAGGGGCGACCCTCTGTGGTCGCCCCAGATGACGCAATCGTAGTCTGGGGCGGGCAGGGACGCCCGCCCCTACATGCCTTCGCCATTCAATCTAACGTCTTGCGCGGCGCAGGCAAATGGAGTGTTCGCGGTGTGCTTCGTTCAGGCGGATGCGGCGCTGACGCCAGGGAAGGTTCTGCGCCGCGCGCTTGGCCGCTCTGAATGTTTCGTTACAAACCCTTTCAGCCTCTCTGTCTCTCCTATGACGCTGGGCCAGCGCCGATGGGGCTAGAAAACAGCCGACCAGCACGACCAGCAACATTAAGCGAATCAGCGTTCGTTTCATTTGTCCTCCTTCGAAGTTGAAAAATGACTCGGCCCTCCGAGCGAGTCGCCGAGTCTGTGAGTGGTAATCAGCATTGAGCGAGATTCACACGTCTGTCTGCGCTACTTCTTCGGCGCGGCCTTGACGCAATCGGCTTTGGCTTTGCGGGCGGCGGCCATCGCATCGCTCTTGGTTTTGCTTGCCGCCTTCATCGCATCGGAGCGGTCCTTGCCTTTCTTGGTGGCAGCATCTTTCACGGCTGACTGGTAATCGTCGCCGGCTTTCTTTGCAGCCGCCTTGTAATCATCATTGCATTTCTTGAGAGCTTCGGCGTGCGGCGACATCTTTTGTGCCGGTTTTGCTTTGGTCATCGCCGTCTGCGAAGCGAATGCCGCTGGCGCGGCCATCGTCAACAGCAGCGTCAGCGACAATGCCGCGCTGGTCAGTATACGTTTCATGATGTCCTCCAGAGATTCAGGTTTAGATTGTTTGTTGGTTCGTGCGTCCGTTTGCTCAGGATGAATTGCAAAGTGCGAGCCAAACGGATAGCGCGCCGACCGCCGGCGCAAGCTGCTGCAATGATTAACTCTGCGCTGCACGCCGCGCGACAGGCCAACGAAAAAGCCGGCGCTGACCTGTGGCAGTCTGGTCAGCGCCGGCAAATCAGCCACACGAGCGGCTGCTCGATTCAGGCGCAAAAAGCTTTGCCTTGCGACAAAGCACTACGAGCTTGATGGTGCGCTTTAGAAGATGCGGCGTTTTTCGCGCCGATTCTTATAAAGCCAGAGGCCGGTTGCTGCGCCGCCGCCGATCAATGCGCCAATCGCCGCGCCCTTCTTGCCTTTGGTGACGCCGCCGACCAACGCGCCGGCTCCCGCGCCGGTGCCGATGACCAGTGCCGCGCCTCCAGGGCCGGGCATCCAGCGATGGCGATACTCGTAATTGACGATGCCCGGACCATCAAAGAAGGTGATCCGGCTATCGCCGACTCTATAGCCATTCTTATCGCGCCTGATGATTCTGCCATATCCTTCCTGCGCCGAAGCTGCAACGGGAAGCAGCAAGGTGAGGAACGAGAGCATTAGCAAGAAACTCGTCAGTTTCTTTTTCATTATTGTCCTCCGGAGTTTGAATGAGCGGTTCGTGAGCACTGAGTCAAAGAAGCGGACTCAGCCATCAGCCGGATGCCGAAGGCACGGCGCGGCGTTGCCCGCTCTAAGATTTATTCTTGCCGTCAAAACATGCGGCAACGCGATCAGCCGGTCAAGGCTCTTTCACTTCATCTTTGCTGACCTGATGTGCGTCGCGCGGCGTCGTGTCGGCTTGGGGTTTTTCAGAAGCCGGATCAGGCGCAAAGCGATTCGGGTTATGGCGCTCGCCGCGCGCATCGGTTTGCAACTCGGCGGCTTGCTGATCAGCGCCGTCCCGGTTGGCCTGCCAAGGGTTGTCTGTCGCTTCGTCTAATGATTTCCTGGCGTCGCGATCATCTTTTCTTTTTTCCATGCTGGTTCCCCTTGCTCGCTTGCTCGATGGTTGCGGTTCATTCTTTGGCGCGCAGGAAGGCGCGCAGATAGTCGCGGTTCAACTGCGAAATGAAGTCGAGCGAAATCTCTTTCGGACAGACGGCTTCGCACGAGCCGATGACCGTGCAGTTGCCGAAGCCTTCCGCATCCATGGCTTTCACCATGTTGGCGACGCGGCGATCTTTCTCGACTTTGCCCTGCGGCAAGATATTCAAATGCGCCGCCTTCGCAGCGACGAACAACATCGCCGAGGCGTTCTTGCAGGCGGCAACGCACGCGCCACAACCGATGCAGGCGGCAGCGTCCATTGCACGATCCGCAGCGGGTTTCGGAATCGGAATCGCGTTGCCGTCGGGCGTGCCGCCGGTGGCTACCGAAATATAACCGCCCGCCTGAATGATGCGGTCAAACGCCGCGCGATCAACGACCAGATCTTTGATGACCGGGAAAGCGCGCGCGCGCCACGGTTCAATCGTCAGCGTGTCGCCGTCTTTGAAGTGGCGCATGTGCAACTGACAGGTCGTCGTCGCCTGAAGCGGCCCGTGCGCCACGCCGTTGATGACCATGCCGCAGGTGCCGCAGATGCCTTCGCGGCAATCGTGATCGAAGGCGATAGGCTCCTGCCCCTCTTTAATCAATCCTTCATTGACGACATCGAGCATCTCTAAAAAAGACATATGCTCGGAGATGTTATCGGCTCGATATTCGACGAACTGGCCAGGATCAGAAGCATTCTTCTGCCGCCATACTCGCAAGGTTAGATTCATGTCTGATCGCAACTCCTTTTACAGTCTGGAGAGTCTGGAGAGTCCAGAGAGTCCAGAGAGTCCAGAGAGCGTTTGAGAAAAGTCCCGTTAGGGACGCAATGTTTATAGTGACAACCGTCAAAAAGCATCCCAGCCCCGTCGGGGCGAAATGTCAACATTGCGCTCCTAACGGAGCTTAGAGTTTTATCGGCAATCGTTACTATAAACATTGCGCTCCTACGGAGCTGACTGCTCAGAATCGCTCTCTGGACTCTCCAGACTCTCTCGACTCTCCAGACTATTTGTAGCTGCGTTGCGTGAAATGAACCTCTTCGTATTCGAGAGGTTCTTTGTGTAGCACGGGGCGGTCTTCAACGCCCTGATATTCCCACGCGGCAACGTATGAATAATTGATGTCGTCGCGCAAGGCTTCGCCGTCTTCGGTCTGGTACTCTTCGCGGAAGTGGCCGCCGCAGGATTCATGGCGGTGCAACGCGTCGAAGACCAGCAGTTCGCCGAACTCTAAAAAGTCAGCGACCCGCCCGGCGTATTCGAGCGATTGATTCAAATCGCCCGCCTCGCCGAGCACAGAGACGTTCTGCCAGAACTCTTCGCGCAAGGGCGGGATTTCTTCGAGCGCTTCACGCAAGCCCTCGGCGTTGCGCGCCATGCCGCACTTGTCCCACAGAATCTTGCCGAGCTGGCGATGAAAATCCATCACCGTGCGCCGCCCTTGAATCGCCAGCAGCCGCCGCGTGCGCGCCGCCACTTCATCTTCTGTGGCGAGAAACTCAGGGCTGTCGGTGTTGGGCTTGGCCGGCTTTTCGCTCGCCAGGTAATTGCCTATGGTGTACGGCAGAACGAAGTAGCCATCGGCCAATCCCTGCATTAAGGCGCTCGCGCCCAGACGATTCGCGCCGTGATCGGAGAAGTTCGCTTCGCCCATAACGAACAGGCCCGGCAGGTTACTCATCAGGTTGTAATCCACCCACAGGCCGCCCATCGTGTAATGCACCGCCGGGTAGATGCGCATCGGCACTCGGTAGGCATTTTCGCCGGTGATGCGCTCGTACATTTCGAAGAGATTGCCGTAGCGCTCGCGGATAACTTTTTCGCCGAGCCGCTGGATGGCAGCGCGGAAGTCCAGATAGACGCCGCGCCCGCCGGGGCCGACGCCGCGCCCTTCGTCGCAGACCTGCTTGGCGGCGCGCGATACGATGTCGCGCGGCGCGAGGTTGCCGTAGCTCGGATACTTGCGCTCAAGATAATAATCGCGCGCCTCGTTGGGAATCTCGTTCGGCGGGCGATGGTCGCCGGGCTGCTTCGGCACCCAGACGCGCCCGTCGTTGCGCAACGACTCACTCATCAGCGTCAACTTCGATTGATAGTCGCCGCTCACAGGGATGCAGGTCGGGTGAATCTGCGTGTAGCAGGGATTGGCAAAGTAAGCGCCGCGCTTGTAAGCGCGATAAGCCGCCGTGACGTTGCAGCCCTTCGCATTGGTCGACAGGAAAAAGACGTTGCCGTATCCGCCTGTAGCTAAGACTACCGCATCACCGGCGTGCGAACTGATCTGCCCGGTCACCATGTCGCGCACGACGATGCCTTTCGCATGACCGTTGATCAATACGAGGTCGAGCATCTCTGTGCGCGGGAACATCTTCACGCCGCCCAGGCCGATCTGCTTCGACAGCGCCTGATAAGCGCCGAGCAGAAGCTGCTGGCCGGTCTGGCCGCGCGCATAAAAGGTGCGCGACACCTGCGCGCCACCGAACGAACGATTCGCCAGATGGCCGCTGTATTCGCGCGCGAACGGCACCCCCTGCGCGACGCATTGATCGATGATGTTGACGCTCACTTCGGCGAGGCGATAGACATTCGATTCGCGTGAGCGATAGTCGCCGCCCTTGATCGTGTCATAAAACAGGCGATAGACGCTGTCGCCGTCGTTGCGATAATTCTTCGCGGCGTTGATGCCGCCCTGCGCGGCGATGGAGTGGGCGCGGCGCGGGCTGTCCTGATAGCAGAAGCACTTGACGTTATAGCCAAGCTCGGATAGCTTCGCCGCTGCCGATGCGCCTGCCAATCCTGAACCGACGACGATGATGTCGAACTTGCGCGTATTGGCCGGGTTGACCAGCTTGATGTGATCTTTGTAGCGCCGCCACTTGTCAGCCAGCGGCCCCGTGGGCGACTGGCCGTTGAGCGATTCGACGGCGATGCGATAGTCGAGCGCGTTAGTCGTGAA
>JBBWZK010000033.1:0-12908 GCA_039648975.1 Blastocatellia bacterium | reverse complement strand
CCGTCACGATGGCGGCGATGGAAGGTCTGTTCAACAATGAGCAGGGCGCGCCCTTGGTCATCATCGGCCAGCCGAACACCGCCACGCAGAAGCTCGACAACCCCATCATCGTGCCGCGCATGCTGAGCTTCCTGACGCATCAGCGCTAGGACGCCGAGATGCGCGGGCTTAACGATTTTCCGCGCGACCAGTGGCCCGACAACATCCCTCTGCTCTATTACAGCTATCACATCATGGTCGGGCTGGGAACGATCTTTATCGCCATCACTGTGGTTGCCGCCTTGCTGCTCTGGAAACGTAAGCTATATGACAAACGCTGGATGTTGTGGATTCTGATGTTGAGCTTTCCGTTCCCTTACATCGCCAACACCGCCGGCTGGATGACTGCCGAACTGGGCCGCCAGCCGTGGCTGGTCTACGGCTTGATGCGCACTGAGCACGGCTTGTCGCCGACGGTGTCGGCAGGCAACGGGCTATTTACGCTGCTCGGCTTCATGGGAATGTACACCGTGCTCGGCATCCTCTTTCTGTTTTTGATCTGGCGCGAGATCGAGCATGGCCCGAAGTTCCTGAGCCCAGATAATGAACCGGCAGCCAGCGAAGCCCTCGCGGCGGCGGACTAAGGAGGCGATAAAGATGGAAACTCTGTGGTTTGTGCTGATCGCATTTATGCTGACGGCCTATGTGATTTTGGACGGCTTCGATCTGGGCGCGGGCGCGATTCACCTGCTGGTCGCTAAAACGGACGGCGAGCGGCGCGTGCTGCTGCGCGCCATTGGCCCTGTCTGGGACGGCAACGAAGTATGGTTGATCGCGGCGGGCGGCACGTTGTACTTCGCCTTTCCGCCGCTCTATGCGTCGAGCTTCAGCGGCTTCTACCTGCCGCTGATGATGGTGCTCTGGCTGTTGATGCTGCGCGCCATCGGCATCGAGTTGCGCTCGCACATCGATCACGCGATGTGGCGGTCGTTTTACGATTTCATATTTTGCGCGGCGAGCCTGTTGCTGGCGATCTTCTTCGGCGCAGCCATCGGCAATGTCGTGCGCGGCGTGCCGTTGAACGCTGAAGGGTATTTCTTCGAGCCGCTATGGACGACCTTCACGGTGACGGCGCAGGCAGGGATTCTCGACTGGTACACGGTACTGATCGGCGTACTGGCGCTCGTCACGCTGGCTACACACGGCGCGCACTTCGTGACGCTGAAGACCACGGGCGACATCAATCGCCGGGCTACACGCCTTGCCGCTGTCGGGGCGACTCTGCTGGTCGCACTGACGATCCTCAGTCTGTTGGCGACGCTGTGGATTCGCCCGCAAGTGCTCGACAATTACCGTGCGCACGGGTGGGGCTTGATCATCCCGGCGCTGGTTGCGGCGAGCCTTGTCGGGATGCAGGTCTTTCGCAGAAAAGGCCGGGAGGTCGCGGCCTTCTTATCGTCAACCGCTTACATCATCGGCATGCTCGCAGGGGCGGCCTTCGCGCTCTATCCGACGCTGCTGCCGGCGAGCACCGATGCGGCCTTGAGCCTGACGATTTACAACAGCAAGGCGGGCGATTACGGGCTGGCCGTCGGCCTCGTCTGGTGGAGCATCGGCATCAGTCTGGCGCTTGGTTATTTCATTTATCTCTATCGTTCGTTCAGAGGCAAAGTCGCGCTCGACGAAGGCCAAGGCTACGGCCATTAAGGAGATGTGGCGCAAGCTGTTAGCTTGCGCGAGTCGATTAGCTTGCGCATTGTCGGGCGCAAGCTGTTAGCTTGCGCTACAGGGCTGCTGCAATGCGCTCGGCGTAAATTCCCCGCACGCTTGAGTCGTTCCCTTCAACGTCAACGCTGCTGGTTGGCGCAATCACGAGCTTGCCGCATTATGACTTGCAAGAAGCTGCGATCAGGGATACCATCGCCAAGCCCTTGGCGTTTGCAAAATTACTTTCATCACGACCCATAATCGGAGGCTGCGCATGACCGCCAGTGCTATAGACAAGAAAGCCATCCTGTTTCCAAACCGCAACGAAGCCGTCGCGCTTTTCCCTGCGGCGCACAGCAAAGCGGCAGAGATGGTTGCGGCACTCGACCTCAAGCCCTACAAAGCCATCATCCTGATTTTGGGCGGCGCTGGCAGCATGGACGAGAAGCTGATCCCGCGACTCACGCAGTTGTTTGGTCGCGGCATCGCCCGCGCTGCGGCTGAGACCAGCGCCGTCATCATTGATGGCGGCACACAGGCCGGCGTGATGGCGCTGATGGGTGAAGGAGTTGCCGGTCGCGGATACAAAACCTCGCTCGTCGGCGTTGCGCCTGCCGGTTTGGTCGCTTATCCGGGCGATTCAGCCGCCGGCGTTCCGCTTGAGCCGCATCATTCGCACTTCGTTCTGGTCGAAGGCAACGCCTGGGGCAGCGAGACGACGACGATGTACGACCTGGCCGGCGCGCTGACAGCGACCGCGCCGGGAGTGGCGATAGTTGCCGGCGGCGGCGCGATTGCAAGCGATGAAGTGTTGCGTGCCGTGCGCCACAATCTCCCCTTGATCGTCATTGAAGGCAGCGGCGGACTGGCCGACGAGATTGCCGATTGGAAAAAGCGCGCCGCGCTGCCGGATGATCCGCTGATGGCCGAGATCATTGCCGAAGGCGAGATTCATCTGCACCCGTTGAGCCATTCGGTCAAAGGCATCGAACGGCTGATCATACGCGAACTCGGCGTCGACCATGTGCTGATACAGGCGTGGGAAAACTTCGCCGACTATGACTTCAATGCGACGCTTCAGCAGAAGCGCTTCGACCGCCTGCAACTGGCGATTCTGGTTCTCGGCCTCGTCGCTACAGCCCTGGCCATCGGTCAGCAGGTATACGCGCCCAAAGATGCCAACGGCAAGCTGATGCGTGTAGATGTCAATGGCGCGCGTCTGCTCGGCTGGTGGAGTGTCCATCAACTTTTGATCATCATCCCCATCCTGCTGACGGTGCTGGTGACGGCGGCCAACCGTTTCAAGCAGGGCAGCAAATGGCTCCTCTTGCGCGCCAGCGCTGAAGCCATCAAGCGCGAGATCTATCGTTACCGCGCCCGCGCCATGTACTACAAGGAAGACGCTGAACAACAGTTGTCGCAAAGGGTCGAAGACATCACGCGGCGAACCATGCGCACAGAGGTCAACACCTCTGCGCTGTCGCCTTATGACAAAGCCAAAGGCTTTCCGCCTTATATGAACGCCGCTGCGGGTGGCGATGATGGCTTCAGTTACCTGACGCCGGATCGTTACGTTGACCTGCGGCTGGGCGATCAACTCAACTACTTTCACAGGCGGGCGGTAAAACTCGAAAGGGAATTGAAGGCGCTTTACTGGTTAACCTTCATCATTGGCGGCGCAGGCGCTTACCTGGCGGCGATAGAGCAGCAGGCATGGATTGCGCTGACGACGGCCATCGTCGCGGCGCTGGGCACCTATCTGGCCTACAGGCAAACCGAGAGTTCGCTGATGAAGTACAATCAGATGGCGACAGACCTGGCGAATGTGAAAGCGTGGTGGACGGCTTTATCGGCTGAAGAGCAGGCCCGCCCGCAGCACATAGACTCGCTGGTCGAACACACCGAGCAGGCGCTGCAATCGGAGTCGGACGGCTGGGTGCAACAGATGCAAAACGCGCTGGCGGCGCTGCGCAAAGATCAGGGGCCGGCGACGAAGAAAGAAGAAGCGCCGGAGTCAGCTTCGCGGCCCAGTTCAGATCAACGCTCAGAACAACGTAAAGACCGGCGTGACGCTGGCGGCAAACCGGCAGACGGCAAATCTCGCGCTAAGGCTGAAATGCCCGGTGAACCCGACAGCGATGAGCATGCGACTGGCGTCGGCGGGTGAGGCCGGCAAATCAAGCCCTGAAAGGGCGCGATCCAATAGCACAGGGCATCGCCCTGTGTAGGCTGCAATACAAAACACGCAAGCCCTGAAAGGGCGAAATAAATGGTGATCTATTTTGCCCTTTCAGGGCTTGCTGCCTTTCTCGGTCGATTCACCCGACGCGTTGCGCCGGGCTATTGAATCGCGCCCCTTCAGGGCTTTTCTCTTATGTCGAACTCACGTTATTGATCTCTATCGCCGGTCTGGCGTTCTGCTGCCCGTCGCAACTCGCGCAGCATATAGCGACGCAGCAAGCCGCTGAACGGGCGAATCAATAGCCAGTAGGCGCGAAATCGCCGGCGGCTTTGCCTGTCCGTACATTGTACGCGGGTCTCTGTAACGACTTTAGTGACTTGCCCAGATGATTCGATAGTAAAATTCCAGGCCGCCTTTGCCAGTCCCGGACGACACTCGTGTTGAAAGGCTGCCGCGTCGGTTTGCTCTAAACATCCGCTGAGCGTCCAGAAGCGACCGACCAGTCCAAGCACGATCTCTTCGGCTTGCCGTTCAGCCAGCCGCACAAAGCCATTTTGCAGAAACGTTGCGAAGGTGATTTTGCGAGAGACTCGGCGTGACCTGGCTGGATGCAGTAGCCATGCAGGCAGCGCCCGCAAAGCCAACAAGGCGCGGACCAGCAGAGGCCGGCCAAAATCGGTGGTCAGCAGCGCCTCGTAGACTCGTGCCGGCGACGCCTGAATCAAAATCTGATGGCGCTCGCTTGCGTCAAAGGTCGGCAGGAAGTCATCAATCAGCATGTCCAGTATCTCAACCCGCTTAGATCGGTTTGCAATTGAATGTAGGGCAGGCGGGCCATTTTGGAGTGCGGCGACTGGTCACCGCTTTGCGTCATCGGCATTCACCAAAGCGGCGACAAGTCGCCGCACTCCAAAGCTGCCGTATCGTGATTCGTGCAATTCGTGGCTTGTTGCTTCTCCGAAAATAATCATTCAGCGCGCGGCCCCGCAGGCAGCCTTTCATTGAGGAAACGGGTCAGCAAGCCGAAGACATGACGGGTTGTGCCCGGCCCTTCAAAGATGCCATGCGAACGATTCGGATAAGCCATCATCGTGAACGGCTTGCCCGCCGCGACCAGCGCATTGATCAGCGCCTCAGTCCCTTGATAATGAACGTTGTCGTCGCCCGTGCCGTGAACGACCAACAACTTCCCCTGCAACTGGCCTGCAAAGGTGATCGGCGAGCTTTGCTTGTATTCATCCGTGTGATCCTGCGGCAAGCCGCAATAGCGCTCCTGATAGATCGTGTCATAGTAGCGAATGTCCGGCACAGGCGCGACAGACATGCCGACCTGATAAAGCTCCGGGTAACGGAAAATCGCATTGAGGGTTGATGAACCGCCGCCGCTCCAGCCCCAGATGGCGATGCGCTGCGGATCAACGAACGGCCACTTGATGATGGCGCGGACGGCGCTGGCTTGATCCTGCGAATTCAACACGCCAATCCGGCGATAGATCGATTTGCGCCAGGCGCGACCACGCGGCGCAGGCGTGCCGCGATTATCAACGCTCATGATGATGTAGCCCTGCTGCGCCAGCATCGTATGCCACATGCGATTGCCGCCCCACTGGTCGACCACGGTCTGTCCCCACGGCTCGCCGTAGACGTGAAAGAGCACCGGGTAGCGTTTCCGCGCATCGAAGTCGGGCGGTTTGATCATCCAGCCGTCAAGCTGCACGCCTTCGCCTATGTCGACGCGGAAGAACTCCGTCGGGCAGAGTTTGAGCTTGCCGAGACGTTCTTGCAGATCGTGATTGTCGACCAGCGTCCGCAGCCGGGTGTGTTCGGGCAAGCGGATGATCTCTGTGACGGGAACCCGCGTGAACGTCGAATAGACGTGAATCGCCAGATCACTGCGCGGCGAGAAAATGTAATGATGACTACCCGGCTCGTTTGCCGGCGACAAGCGTTCCGCCTTGCCTTCACCGTCGAGGCGGGCGCGGTAGAGATAGCGTTGCGTCGCGTTGTCAGGCGAAGCCGTGAAATAAAGCCAGCCGCCCGCCGCATCGACTTGCTCGACGCCTATCACATCAAAGCGGTCAGGGGTGATGCAGCGCACCGCTTTGCCGTCGCGCGACACAGAGTAAATATGCCGCCAGCCATCGCGCTCGCTCGTCCACAAAAAGCGTTTGCCGCCGTCGAGCCACTCGGCATCGCCGCGCGCCAGCCCGTGCTTGTCCCAGTCAATCGCTCCCCAGGCGATGTCCACCCAGGTGTCGTCCTTCTCTGTGAGCACCTGACGTACCTGGCCGCTGCGAATATCGCCGAGCATCACGATGTTGGTATTTTGCAGCCGGTTGAGTTGCTGAATGATGACTTCATCGGAACTTGCCGCCCACTCCATACGCGGCAGGTAATGATTGCGCGGATCGCCCGGAATATCGAACCAGTGCGTCGCGCCGCCCTCGGCGCTGACCGTGCCGACGCGCGCCGCCGAATTCATCTCGCCGGCCTTCGGGTAGGGAAATGTGGTGATGACGGGATAGAGCGCCGCCGTGTTGTTGATCAGCGAGAATTCCTTGACGCCTTCCGAGTTGAGTTGCCAATAAGCCACAGACTTGCCGTCAGGACTCCAGCGCCAGCCGTCGCGACAAAATAACTCCTCTTCGTAGACCCAATCGAAGGTGCCGTTGACCAGGTAGCGTGTGCCATCCTTCGTGAGTTGCGTGATGCGGCCATCGGCGAGGCTTTCGACGTAGAGGTTGTTTTCGCGCACGTAACCGACGCGCGTGCCGTCGGGCGAGAACTTCGCAAACATCAACGTCGATGGTTTTGCGTCGCCGCCGAGCTTGTGTAATTTCCAACTCTTCAGGTCGAGCGCCCAATAATCGCCGCGCGTATTGCTGCGCCAGACGCGCGCCGAGTTGGTGAAGATCAGCAATTGCTGTCCGTCGGGACTGAAATCAAACTGCTCGATCACCAGCGGCGCTGATGTGCCCTGTGGGATGAATTTTTCGGCTGCAACAAGGACTGTTCTTTGGCCGCTTGCCGCATCATAACGCACGAGGTCAAGGCTTTCCTTCAGCGTCGGCGACGGCTCCAGCATAAAATAACCGCTACCGTCGGCCTGCCACTGAATCTCGCCTGCAAACTTTGGCGCGTAGGTGAAAATCGTGTCGAGGGTGAGCAGGCCGGACTCGGACTGCGTTGCCTGTTGCCGCGCCGCTATTGGCATGACCGTCAGCAGCGCGATCAGAACAGCGGTTGCTAAACCAGTTCGCTTCATATTTTTCTCCAATGGCAGGGCCGCCTTTTCGGTTTCAGTAATGGTATCTACACTGTAGAAAATCTATCCGGTCGTCCGACACGAGATATACCAGGCGGTGTTCTTGTGTCAATCGCCGCGACCACGCTCCGGCTGCCAAATATTTCAATGGTTCCGGCTTGCCTATTCCTGTAAACGGGTCGCGCAGGATTGCCTCGATAAGCTCGAACGCCCGCAGCGCCACTTTGCGATTCATCTCCACCCAATATTTCAGATCTTCTCGGAACTCTGGATGGAATATAGCATCGCGTTCTCGCTTCTTCTCGCGTTGTTTATCTTTCTTCGTCAAGCCCCGTCTCCCGGCGCAGTTTGGCGATGCTTTGAGGTTTGACTTTTCTTGATCGTGCTCGATTCAATGCGGCCAGGAGCCGTTGCGCATTCTTGGGCGACCTCAGCAAGTGAGCCGTTTCAATCAGGCTGGAAAGCTCATCAGCCGCAACCAGCGCGACATCTTCATTGCCTCTGCGATTGATGATGACGATCTCGCGATTCTCCGCCACCTGATTGCACAGCTTGGCGAAATTAGCTCTGGCTTTAGTGTAAGTTGTTTGAATTGCCATAATCCCCTTGCAAGTTCTGGTATGTACAGATTCACAGTACATCTCGCCAGGGCACGGGTCAAGCGGGGTTCTAGTATTCGATACGCATTTTACTTCGCCGCCGTCGCTTCGATCTCGATGAGCAACTCAGGATAGGCCAGGCGCGTGACGCCGAGCAGCGTACTCGACGGGCGACAGCCGGCTTGCGCCAAACGCTCTTTCGCCACGTTGGATTCCGCAATGAAGCGATCCACGTCCGTCGTGTAGTAATTCAACCGCACCACATCAGCCAGGCTATAGCCCGCTTCAGTGAGCACCGTTTCGAGATTGTCGAGCGCCTCGGTGATCTGCGCGCGCATATCGCCCGCATGCATGGGGCGGCCTTCGCTGTCCATTGACGTTTGACCGGCGCAATAAAGGACGCGCTGCGCGCCGTGTATCTCGACGCCTTGAACGAATCCAGCCCGATCCTGCCACGTCCACGGATTGATGATCTTTCGTTCCATATTCGTTTCTCGATGGTTGCGTTGATGTTTGCAGTTGCTTTGTTCACGGCTGCGGCAATGCTTATAATGCCGCAGGCATGGATTGTCAATTCGTGCCGCCAGTCGTCTACACGATACTTTATCGCATCACACGGTCACGCTGAATCATGCTCGGAAAGGAACCTGAACATTGAAATCGCCTTCATCATTGCGCGTCTATCTCGCAACCTTGCTGCTTCTCTCAACTCTCAATCGCCCGGCGGCGAGCCAGGCGATCAATCCTGACTTGCTCACCAACAAATGGAAAGCAAAATGGATTGCCGCGCCCGAGGGCTCAAGGCGCGAGGCCGGCGTCTTTCACTTCCGCAAATCCTTCACGCTCGACGCTGCGCCGCAGCAGTTCATCATTCACGCCAGCGGCGACCAGCGTTATCAACTTTACATTAACGGCCAGCGCGTCGCCGAAGGCCCGGCGCGCGGCGACCTCAATCACTGGCGCTTTGATACCGTAGACATCGCGCCGCAACTGCGCGCGGGCCGTAATCTTATCGCCGCCGTCGTCTGGAACTTCGCCGCGCTTGCGCCGATGGCGCAGATGAGCAACGAAACCGCCTTCATTGTGCAGGGCAACAGCGCCGCCGAAGCCGTTGTCAACAGCGATGCGAGTTGGAAAGCTTATCGCAGCAATGCCGTTGAACTTTCGCGTGTCGACTTCTCTCAGGCAGGCGGCTACTACGTCGCCGGGCCGGGCGAAACGCTCAACGCCGCACGCCACCCGTGGGGCTGGGAGACGAGTGATTACGATGATGCCAGTTGGCAAGCGGCCATGATCGTAGCCGACGGTGCGCCGCGCGGACTTCAAGACAGCCCGTCGCGCTGGTTCCTGGTGCCGCGCAGCGTTCCGATGATGGCAGAAAAGACCGAGCGGCTGGCGCGCATCGCTCGCATGGCCGCCGTCAAGACGAGGGATGATTCCGTACAAGGTCATGCGCCGCTAACCGACCTCAAGGCGAGTGGTCATTTCCCGCAAGATCCTTGGTCGCTCAACATCCCGGCCAACACACGCGCCACGCTCCTGCTCGATCAAAGTTATCTGACGACGGCTTACCCTGAACTCGTCACCAGCGGCGGGCGCGATTCGGTAATCGGCATTACTTATGCCGAAGCCCTCTGGAAAGGCCAGGAAAAAGGCAATCGCAACGACATCGAAGGTAAAGCCATGCGCGGCATCGAAGATCGCTTCATTCCAGACGGCGGCAATCATCGACTGTTTCGCCCGCTGTGGTGGCGCACGTTCCGCTACCTGCAACTCGACATCGAGACGCGCGCCGAGCCGCTCACCATCGAAGACCTGCGCGCCGTCTTCACAGGCTATCCGTTCATCGTGCGCGCCAGCTTTGACAGCGACGACGCGACACTCAAAGAGATATGGAATGTCGGCTGGCGCACCGCCGCCTTGTGCGCCCACGAACCCTATATGGATTGCCCTTACTACGAACAGCTTCAGTACGTCGGCGATACGCGCATACAGGCGCTCGTCTCGCTCTACCTCACGGGCGACGCGCGCTTGGTCAAGAACGCCATCGAATTGATGGACGAATCGCGCACTCCCGAAGGCTTGACGCAAAGCCGCTATCCATCGCAACTGCCGCAATACATCCCGACGTTTTCGCTGCTCTGGATCGGCATGATGCACGACCTGTGGATGCATTGCGGCGAGCAGTACTTCCTCAAGCCATATCTGATTGGCGCGCGCGGCGTGCTCGACTGGTTCGAGACGCGCCTTGCGCCGTCGGGATTGCTTGCCAGGCCAGAGTTCTGGAACTTCGTTGATTGGACGAACGGCTTCAAGGATGGCGTGCCGCCGCAGGAAGCGGACGGTCAATCGGCCATTCTCAGCCTGCAACTGGCTGCCGCGCTCGGCGAGGCCGCCGATCTCGAACAGGCATTCGGCATTGGCGAACGCGCCGGTCATTATCGCGAACTGGCAAACCATATCTCGAACGCCGTGCGTGCGACCTGCTGGGATCAGTCGCGCCGGCTCATCAGTGACACGCCCGCGAAGAAGCGCTTCAGCCAGCACGCCAATATTCTGGCCGTGCTGCTTGATGTGATCCCGATTACCGAACAGCAGGCGGTGATGAAGACCGTGTTAAGCGATGCCGGGTTGACGCAGTGTTCGTATTATTTTCGCTACTACCTGTTTCGCGCCATGACGAAGGCAGGACTTGGCGACGACTATTTGAATCAACTCGGCCCCTGGCGCGAGATGTTGAAGCTGGGATTAACGACGTGGGCCGAAACGCCTGAGCCGCCACGTTCGGACTGTCACGCCTGGAGCGCGCACCCGAACATTGACCTGCTCGCCACCGTCGCCGGCATTGAGCCAGCCGCGCCCGGTTTCAGCGAAATTCTGATTCGCCCGCATCTCGGCAAATTGCAGCGCGTTGCGGTCAGGATGCCGCATCCGCAGGGCGAGATTACCTTGAGGCTCAACCGTGTCGGCGACCACTTGAATATAGGGCTCGTTCTGCCGCGCGGGCTGAAAGGCCGTATCGAATGGCGCGGCCAGCAAATTCCCGTGCGCGGCGGCGTGCACCGCTTTGCGATGTGAAGCGTGGTGCGTGAAACGTGGTACGTGATGCGTGATCGGGAACAAGAACCTATCAGGCATTTCTGAAAAGGAAGCTCCGTCAGGAGCGTAATGTTTATAGCAAGCAGATCAGCTTAAGATTCAAGCTCCGTTAGGAGCGTCATGTCGACATTTCGCCCCGATGGGGCTTGCAGCCTCTTCGACGCTTTGAACTATAAACATTGCGTCCCTAACGGGACTTTTCAGAACCGCTCTACAGCTTGTCCATCACTCTCACCGCCTGGCCGGTTGCAATGAAACATTAGCACTCGCTACTTGTCACTTGTCACTCCTACAGGTTGCCCTTCTTCATCTCGTCGGCGAGGTAGTCGGTGGCGCGCCATGAGAGGGCGAGGATGGTCAGCGTCGGGTTCTTTTCGGTCGCCGTCGGGAAGGCGCTGCCGTCGACGACGAAGAGATTCTTGACCGCGTGCATCTGGTTATACTTGTTCAGCGCCGAACGCTTCGGGTCGTCGCCCATGCGACAGGTACCGTGCTCGTGAATGGCCGAGCCGTTGCGGCCCGTGCGACTGCGATCAAGATCGAATACTTCGGCTTTGGCTTCGTGCATAATCTCGGCAATCGTATCGTACATCTCGGCGACCATGCGCCGCTCGTTCTCGCCTGTGGAGTAAACGATCTTCGGCAGCGGCACGCCATATTGATCCGCCGGTGTGCCTTCCGTCGTCACGTAGTTATCGGCGCGCGGCAAGACTTCGCCGAACGGATGCAGGGCGATCCACGCCGGATAGCGCCGCTTCACTTCTTTCTTGAACGACGAGCCGAAACCGGCAACGCTCCCTGCGTAGTCGCTCACGCCTCCCTGGCAGCCGATGCCCCAGACCTGTATGCCGAAGCCGCGAAGGTAATCTCGCTTACGTACGCGATGGTTGAAGCGTGGCAGGTAGATATGCTCGCCGCCGATGCCGTCGTCATTGGTCGTCTCTCTGCCGAACAACTCCGGCAGGAAACCGCGCGCTTCGCTGCGCACCTGTTCGCAGAGGTACTTGCCGATGACGCCGGAGGCGTTGCCGATGCCGTTCGGATAGATGTCCGACTTCGAGTTGAGCAGAATGCGTGTCGAATCAATCGCCGATGCGCCGAGCACGACGACGCGACCGCGCACCTGATGTTCCTGCTTCGTGCGCCGGTCAAAGTATTGCACGCCGCTGGCGCGTCCTTCTTTATCAACCAGAATGCGGGCGGCGACGGCGTTGCTGCGAACTTCGAGCTTGCCGGTCTTCAGCGCCGGCGTGATCAGATAATCGCCGGCGTTGAAGAAGCTCGACGTATCGCAGCCGCGCCCGCAGTTGCCGCAGTAGTGACACTTCGGAAAGCCGTTGTGATTCTCAGTCAGCACGGCGCGACGCCCGCTGACGACAGGAATGCCGAGCCGCCCTGCGGCCTTCTTCAACAGCACTTCGCCGCAACGCGGGCGCGGCGGCGGCATGTGATATTTACTACCGGGCAGCACGTCCGAATCGTCTTCGCCGCCGCAGACGCCTATGAGCTGATCAACCCGGTCATAATACGGCGCGATGTCTTTGTAAGAGATGGGCCAGGGAATTTCCCAGCCGTCGCGCTCGGCGGCTTTGAAATCAATATCAGAATAACGCAGGCTGACGCGGCCCCAGACGTTGGTTTTGCCGCCGAGCCCCCAGACGCGCGTGAGCTCGAATGGCTGATCGGGCGGTGTGATGACCGGCTGCTCTTTCAGGCTCAGATAAAATTCCGGTGGCGTCTCGCCGTTGCGGACGCGCTCGCGCCACTCGTAAGGAAAGACATGCGACCAGAAGGTATTGCGATCAAACCGCTGGCCGGCGTCGAGCACCAACACATTGACGCCCTGCCGCGTCAGGTTCCATGCCGCCATGCCGCCTGATGCGCCGGAGCCGATGACGATCACATCATGCACTTTGGCTGAATTGATGACTTGTAACAAAGTCTTGCTCCTTCGGTTCAGGGTTATTGTAAAGTGGCTTGCATTCATGTAGGGGCGACCCTCTGTGGTCGCCCCAGATTAAAATATACAAAATCGCAAGGCTTGGACAACTTCCAGTCTGGGGCGACCACAGAGGGT
>JBBWZK010000029.1:0-47004 GCA_039648975.1 Blastocatellia bacterium | reverse complement strand
TTTAGGGGCTGAGAGGTTTCAGAGATTGGCTAAGGATGTTATTAGCAATGTGAAGAATCGATCTGGGCAGGGGGCTTAGTGCACTCTTCACGCAGATGCAAACTATAGAGTCTGATCTCATCGAATTGGACGTAGACTTGCTCTATCCAACCGATACGCAACCTCGCAAAGTATTCAGGGAAGAAAAGATGAATGAGTTAGCCCAGTCGATAAAGGCTAATGGAATTATTCAACCTATCGTGGCCCGTAGAGATGGAGATCGCTTCCAAATCATTGCGGGGGAACGAAGGTGGCGAGCCGCACAGCTTGCGGGTTTACGGAAAATCCCTTGCATTGTCAGAGAAGTATCAGAGGAAAATGTTTTAGAGATTTCGTTGATCGAGAATATTCAACGTGAGGACCTGAACCCCATCGAGGAAGCGACTGCCTATAAGAGATTGCTTGACAGGCTCTCCATTTCCCAAGAAGAGATGGCCAAAAGAGTGGGCAAGGATCGTTCTTCAATCACCAATGCACTGCGCCTTCTGAAATTACCTCTTGAAATTCAACAACTTGTTGAAGAGGAAAAGCTGTCTATGGGCCATGCACGCACGTTGTTGTCTCTAGAGTCAATTGAGCAGCAACGCTTGCTTGCCAATGAAATAGTTGAAAGGACATTGAGTGTCCGCGAAACCGAGAGGCTCGTGAAGGAACAGCAGACCCAGGATCAAGACAATGCTGGACTTAGAGGTAAAAGCACTAATCGCAAAGACCCAAATATCGTTGCCGCCGAGCAAAAGTTGAGTAAAAGCCTGGCTGCTCCAGCGCGAATAAAGTTTCTCAAAGAAGGCGGCGTTATTGAGATTAAATTTTCGTCGAGCGAAGACCTTTCGAGATTGTTCGACTTAGTCATGCAGCGAACATCATAGCAGGGAGATTGTAATATTAAATACATTTATCACTCCGGATCAATTTCATCGACTTCACTCCGGTTTTTCCTGCGATAGGAACGAGCAAAAATTGCTCACTCAAAGATGCCGCACAGCAGAAATTTAAGATAAGCATTGCAAATGCGGGCAAGCCCTTTCAACTAATGCTCTGTCCCGGATTGCCTCATGACATCAGTCACCGGCTGCTGATGCAGCACTGGTATGCGACCAGTGCGGACTTCAATTTGGCGACCCTGTGAGGCGGTCACTCTGCGTCGATTCGCAGGCAAGCGCGTCAATTTGCTTTGATGCGCGCACATTTTTTGTTATATATACATGGCCTTAGACATGGGGTATTTTCAAGCGTAGATTGGCTTGATTGCAAAAATCGAAAACCACCATCTGGAGACTGAAAGATGCAGTTACGAAGAAGCTTTGCACTGCTTTCGATTGCGCTGTTGATTTCATCAGCCGCATTCGCCGCATCGTTTAACAACTTGGCTTCGGACGACAAGGCCGCAGCCGACATTTCAGGCAAGTACGAAGGCATCGCTAAGAGCGAAGCGTTCGGCGAAATTCCGTTGACCGTTAATCTGAAAAACACTGGCGGTAAGCTCACCGGCACCATTGAAACGCCGCAAGGCCCGGCGACCATCACGGACGGCTCTTATGCCGATGGTAAAGTCACGCTTAAATTCGATGCCGGCGGCAACGAGGGCACGGTCACCGCGACGCTCAATGGCGATAAGCTCGTTGGCAAGTGGGAACTCGGCGGCGCTGGCGGCACGCTTGAATTGAAGAAAGCCGGCGGCTCAACTCCGGCAGCAACAACGACTCCCGCGGCACCGCCATCCAGCGCGCCCAAACCGGCGGCAGGCGATCCGATTTCGGGTGATTGGGATGGTTCGGCTGACGCCGGTGGCATGACGATTCCCTTTACACTCAAGCTCAAGCTTGAGGGCGACAAAGTGACCGGCTCTTCCACCTCCGATCAAGGCAGCGCCACCCTTAGCAACGGCAAATGGGATGGGAATAAGCTAAGCTTCAGCCTCGATACACCACAAGGCTCGATTACGATGAGCGGAGTAGTCAAAGAGGGCAAGATCACCGGCGACTTCGACTTCTCTGGGCAGATGACCGGCAAGTGGGAAGCCAAGAAAAAGTAGTGAAAATTATAAATTAAGGACTGGGGGCATAGTATCCCCCAGTCCTCAGTTATACCGCCTTGTATTTCGCTGGCTTCTTCTACTGGGTTAGCGAAATGGTTGTCCGCATCTTTGTCATTGCTTTTCAGTCTGGCGTTCTGACGGGTGACTCTTTCTAGGTTTCCGCCCAGATTAGTATTTACTCGTTTGCGAACTACGGCTAACATTGGCCTGTGGATCGAACAAAGGGATTCGTGCGCTGCACCCGCGTCCAGCCGCTTCGATTTCCGTTATCTCTAGGGCTTGAGCCCTTGACCTTCGCCTGCCCCTACACCCCACGATCATTGGCTGAGAATTATCATGCCCCAGCTTTCCAGAGGTGAAATCCTTGATCGCATCGCTTGCGGCGAGAGTCTGCGCGGCTTGAATCTTGTGCGCGCCGACCTTTCGGCGCTCGATTTGGCGCGCGCGGATTTTGCCGAAGCCAATTTGCGGATGGCCGAACTGTCGCGCTCCGACTTGCGCGATGCGCGGCTGACAGGCTGCTTTCTGAGCGGCGCAATGCTCAACGAAGTCAATCTGGTTGGCGCGAACATGGTCGAAGCCAGTCTCATTGGCGCGTCGCTGATTGGTTCAGATCTGAGCCGCGCCGACCTTAGCGGTGCCGACCTTACTGGCGCGAACTTGCAATGCGCCGAGTTGGCAGGTGCCTATCTGGTTGGCACCTTTCTCAATGAAACCGATCTGACGGGCGCGAATCTTGCAAATGCTTATGTGCGCATGGCGCAGATGGCCGGCGCTAATTTGTCAGGCGCAATGCTTGAAGGCGTTGACTTGTCCTATACCGATCTATCGGGCGTGCGGCTTGACGGCTGTTGTTTGGTAGGCGCGAATCTGATGGGCGCGAACCTTTCGGCCAGCACCTTGACGCGTGTCAATCTGCGTGGCGCGAATCTTTCGGGCGCAACCTTGCGCGGCTGCAATTTGACGGGCGCGAAGCTGCGCGACATTCAATTCGCAGGCATCAAACTCGATGATGCCTGGGCCGATTGGATTGATCTCGGCATCGACGATCACCACGAAGACCGTGCCCTGCTCGAAGAGGCCTTTGTCGGCATCATCGGCAAACCGATGGCGCAAGTTTTAATTGAAGGCCGCGTCGGCGATGATGTTTGGGCCGTGATGCTCGCACACCTTTGCGAGTTTCAAATCACGCATCCGAGCCAAGCCGATGTGCGCCTCAAGGGTGTTCATCAGGGCATCAGCTCGTCCGCGCTTTATCTTGAAGCTGAAAATGAGATGAGCATAGCGGCTTACCTGGCCGAGTTTGCCGATGTCATGGGCAAAGGCTCGCTTGAGTTGTTTGAGAGGTTGGCATCAGCAGTTGCCGACCGCGATGATCGAGAACCTCTGCCTTCAAACAAAGGCAACGGAGCGGCCTCGCTGTTGGGCACGACAAGACAAACATCGTTCGCCACATCTTCAGAATTCAATCATCCACTTCAACAACTGGCGTCGCGCGTTGAGTTGCTGCAACGCACGAACTTCTGGTCTAGCGATAAAGCCGTGCTGGTGCTGACCGGCCATCGCCAGATATGGCTCGAAGCGACTTCGAACCCGGCGCTCACCTTGCGCCCGCCGCACGGCGCCACACTCGGCATCGACCTGATACGCGGCCACTTCGTCACCGACGATTTGCGCCGCAACAGAGCCGTGGTCAGTTAGAAACCTCAACCACGCTGATCTACTGCTGAAGCGGTGTCAATCATTCTGCTCCACTCATCACCGACCGGCCACTGGCTACTGACCACTGCCTTTGAACAAACGTTGTAAAGCCTCAACCTCAGCGCGATCAAGCTGCGATTCAATCAAGCTCAAACTGTATGTCGCGAGCAGTCGGTAAACCTCAAACCATCGCCCATCTCTTGCGGCGAGCGCATCCATATTACGTTGAATTGTGCCGACATCGGCGCGTCGCACAGGCCCGGTGAGCGCACGTCGTGGGCCGACGGCGCGTATGTTCGCCACCGTCGCTTCGGTCAAAGGCAACAGCACGCGCCGCGCCTGCGTTTCGTTCAAGCCGCAATGTTGCAGGGCTTCGAGGCTCACACTCAACAATGCCGTAATGCCGCCTGATGCCATGACCGCAGCGGCGTGATAAAGCGGCTTCATTGTAGTTGGAATCTCAAACGACCGCGCACCGATGCGCCGCACGAAGGTGCGCGCCGCACGCGTCGCCGGCGCATCGCCTTCAATGCAGAAGTAGCTTTGCGGGATGACCGCCAAGGCGCGTCGCGGACTCTCGAATGTCTGCAGCGGATGGCACGAGCCGACGGCAAAGTTCGACTCGCGCAAGCTTGCGAGCGCGGCACTTGAAACCGCGCCACTCGTGTGCAAAACGACGCCGCGACCGATACGTCGAGTATTGTCCCTAATCAACTGAACCGCTTCATTAATGTGATCATCTGGTGTAGCAATGAAAATTACATTCGCAGCGTGCAGTTGCCGACTTGATGCAGCCTGGGGTGTGCCCGCGCCGATGAAGCCTGTGGCGCTCCTGGCCGAACGCCGCGAACCGCAGACAACATCGGCGATCTCATATCCGGCTTCACGTCCGAGCCGGCCAAGCGTCTGACCGACGCGACCCGCACCGATGATCGATAGTTTCAGAGGCCTTTTCATTTTTATTGATGCGCCGATCCTTTGACGCTCCTTATTCGAGCAATCAGGTTGATCATAAAGGCCAGTGGAAGCCAGCCGCAAACGCACTCGGCGGCTCGCTTTGCCAAAGCAACGCAACACCTTCCCTGCGCGCAGGCAATGTGTTAGACTTTTGGAGTCAGGAATCTGGCCCGTGCCAGTGATGAGAAGTTCTTTCCGGTAGGAGTCCTTCCAATGAAAATAAATTTGTTGAAGCGCGTCACCGTTCTGCTGCTGGCGACGTTGATCGGTATGCCGATGGCGTTGTTTGCGGATGAGAAGAAAGATTCTAAAGATTCTAAAGATACTAAGGACAAGCAGGCCGTCCAGCAACCGACAACGCCGGCTGTCAAAGGCAATCTTGGTGAAGATGAAGATCCGCGTTTGATCGGCAAGCGCAATATCAACAAGCGTCAGATCAACTTCTATTCGCTCGATAAAGAAGTTGCGCTTGGCCGTCGCCTCGCCGCGCAGGTCGATCAACAGGGCAAATTCATTGACGACCCAATCGTTACTGAGTACGTCAATCGAGTCGGCCAGAACATCGCGCTTCATTCAGACGCGAAGATTCCTTTTACGATCAAGGTGATTGATTCTGACGACGTCAATGCCTTCGCCTTGCCCGGCGGCTTCCTGTATGTCAACAAAGGCGCGATCCTCGCCGCCGACAGCGAATCCGAGCTTGCCGGTGTGATGGCGCATGAGATCGGCCACGTTGCGGCGCGTCATGGTGTCGAGCAGGCATCTAAGGGAACGCTGGCGAATATCGCGTTCATCCCGATTATTTTCATGACGGGTGGACTTGGTTATCTCGCTTATGAGGCGTATCAGATCGGCGTGCCGCTGGCATTCTTGAAATTCAGCCGTGGTGCGGAAGCGGAAGCCGACCGGCTCGGCGCGCAATACCTGTGGGCAGCAGGCTATGACCCGAATAACTTTTTGACTTTCTTTGAGAAGTTGGAGAAGAAAGAGAAGGGCAAGCCGGGAACACTGTCGAAACTTTTCGGCACGCACCCGCCAACGCCTGACCGCATCACCAAAGTTCATGACCTGCTGGTGCGCTTCCCCGACCGCGACGAATACATGATTACCTCGTCGGATTTCGTGCGAGCGAAATCGCGCTTGCTGGCGGTAACGAATGCGCGCATCCTCGACGGTGCGGGCAACCGCGATACAGGCCCGAAGCGGCCCACGCTCAAGCGCCGCAAAGACGGTAGTGACGATCAGACCTCGCCGGATTCCACGACCAACCCGGAGACGTCGAAAGACCGGCCCGTGTTGAAGCGCCGCGACAGCGACGGCAAGCCGCCTGACGCGGAAAAGAAACCCTAGGCGTATCTCATCACTCCTCCGTAAGCTGCGGGCCGACTGTGTTGTTGATTACATAGTCGGCCCGATTTGTCTGATCGCTTCATACAGCACGATGCCGACCGAGGTGGCAAGGTTGAGCGAGCGCACGCCTGGATTGGGCATCGGGATCGTCAAACAACGCTCCCAGTTGGCGCGCAGTAACTCTTCTGGCAAACCGCGCGTCTCGCGGCCAAAGACCAGACAATCAGCCGGCGCGAATCGAAACTCCGTATAGAGGCGCTCGCCTTTCGTTGAAAAGTAAAGAAACCTGCAATCAGGCAAAGCGGTATAGAGCGCCTCTATGTTGAGGTGATAGTAAATCTCGACTTCGTTCCAATAATCGAGCCCGGCACGGCGCACGGCCTTTTCGTCTGTGCGAAAGCCGAGCTTGCCGACCAGGTGCAAAGGCGTGTAGGTTGCGGCGCACAGCCGCGCGATATTGCCGGTATTCGGCGGAATCTCCGGCTCGATCAACGCCACTTGCAGGCCCGACCGTTGATTCCGGGTTGTGCTTGAATTGTGAGTCACGCTACTTATTCTTGCCTTTGCGGCTTGCGCCGAAGAAGCGGTCAAGCGCCTGTTGTAAAATTTTTTTGTGATCGAATGCCAGTCGCGGCGGGCGCAATGCCGAATGCCACTGCGCTTCGTCGGCATCATCGGCAGCGATGGCCTCGGTTCGGCTTTCGAGCAGAGCGACAAAGGCGATGCTCACAGTATGGCCGCGCGGGTCGCGGCCCGAATCGCCGAAAGCGCCGAGTTGTTCGAGGCGAATTCCTTCAAGCCCTGTTTCTTCCTTTAACTCGCGCGTGGCGGCGCGTTCGAGCGCTTCGTCATGATCGACGAAGCCACCGGGGAATGCCCATGCGCCTTTGAAGGGCGGGCGGGCGCGTTTGATCAGTAGCACCTCGATGCGCTCGCCGTCGCGGTAAAACAGGATCACGTCAACCGTCACAGACGGGCGCGGATACTCGTAGCAGTACGGCTTTTTCGATTTTGCCTTGGGGCGGCTTACCTTGTTCGACTTCTTGCCTGGCGCTTTGCCGTATACGGCCTTGCTGCTTTTCCTGGTTATTGTCGTCACCGTTGTCTCTTTCACGTTCTTGATTTGCCTTGGAAGTAGCACAGACTCTTCTTAAAACTTCTTGCGATGTGCGTCAAGGTGAGACGATGAATCAGCCGCAAACTGAAAAATATAAGGCGAGCCTTGCGGCCCGCCTTTCTTTGGAGGCAGTGTTGATCGAGGGCAGTTGGTTCTAGCTGTGGTTCAAGCGTTCGACTCCTCGTGGATAGAAAGAGAAAGCTATTCGTTGGACGCCGTGCTCTTGCTCGCGCCGCTGCCGACGTTGCGGGTCAGCAGGCGAATCTCGACGCGGCGATTCTGGGCGCGGCCATCGCGCGTGTGGTTGTCGGCCACCGGGCGAACTTCGCCAAAGCCGAGTATGCGCATACGAAACAGGGGAATATTATGCTGCTCGGCCAGATAACGCTGCACCGCGTTGGCGCGCTTCTGCGTCAGTTGATTGTTATATTGATCGCTGCCGGTTGCATCGGCAAAACCTTCGATTTCGAGAACGAAGTTTTGACGATCTTTGATCTGCGCCGCCAACTGGTCAAGCGCCGCGGTGGCTTCGGGAGTTAGCTGATAACTATCGAATTTGAAATTGACCGCCGCCGTGTTTTGCACATTATACTTGTCAATGTTCGTGCGCAGGTCGTTCACCGATTGATCGGTGGAATTGGCGCGCGTGTTGGCTTCATTAGCGCGTGACAGAGCCGTATCGGCTTGCGACTGGGCGCGGTCAGCGCGACCGCGAACGTCAGTCACGTCGGTGCCTAACTGGCCAATGTCCTGTGTATTGCGACGTGATGTTTCTTCCAATCCGCCGGCGCGTTGTTCGAGCGGCGTCATGCGCTCGTTGACGCGATTGCGCGCATACTTCTTGGTCGCGCAGCCGACCGAACTAAGAACTAACAACATGCTCAGAGCGAATAATCCTGCGAGTTTCATCTTCATAAACTTCAAATCTCCCACTAGCTCAAAGATAATTGGCGATGCAGAGATAATCTCCGCATCGCCAATTGTGGTTGCCGTCCTCACCCCGGCAACCGCAAATAGAGACCGGAAATGATATTCCATCACCCGTATCTCTGCCCCAACAAAGCCTGTGCAACGCGTGTGCCGATGTCGCGTATTGCGTAAATAATCGAAAATAAAGCCGACTACGACAGCCTGTCGCACGCCACAAGTAAAGATTACAGGCTTGGCGTGTAAGATTTTCCAACTGCGTCGTTGAAATGAATACAGTCTGAACAGAAGCAATTGCCGGCTGGCGATGCCTTCTGGCGCGGTCTTCAAATGAGGAGGCAAAATAGATGAAGGCTTGTGGCGCGCCTTTGATGGCAGCGCCACAAGCCTTCAGTCTTCGGGTAGACAAATAAGCTCTTCGCTTAAAGTGCGCGTTGATGCTTCGCGCGCCTCAAGGCGAACGCTTTAATGTCTCTGTCTATCATGTTTCTGTCTGTAGATACGGCGGCTCGTGCGATTCTCGCGCCGGTTCAAGCGCCGACGCTCTCTCTTGGTCACTGTGCCGTCAGCTTTTGCGGCAGCCTCTGCGGCTTTCGTCCTGGCCTGCTGTCGTTCGAGCCTTCTGGCTTCCCTTCTGTTCAACTCGCCGCTGCGCACGCCCTGACGGATGCGCCTCTGCTGGTGACGCTCGCGCCGGTCAACTCTCGGTGTGGTTTGCGCAAAAGCCGCGACACTCATGCCGAGCACAAAAACAGTAGTCAATATCACGCTAACGATCTTCTTCATGCGGTCCTCCTACAGGAGCTGAATTTCAGTTGTTGGTGCAAAGCGGATGATCAACGACTCATCAACCGCGCTGCAAAGATTATATGGTGATGCGACACGTGGCAAGCCTTGATCGAACACCATGTGAATGGCGCTCGATCAAGGCTTGCCTGTGCGCGATGATTAAGGAAGGCGATCCTGGCCATCGTGTTTCTGATGATAGATGTCACGGCTGGAGCGGTCGAGCATGCGGTCAAGGTGACGACGCTCGGCGCGGCTGACGTGGCCGTCTGATTTCGCGTACCATTCGTAACCGCGAATTCGGCCTTGCTCGGCTTCAAGCCGCCGAGCCTCGCGGCGTGTCAGTTCGCCGCTGCGCATGCCCTGGCGAATGCGCTGTTGTTCGCGATGCTCGCGACGATCAATGTAAGGCGTGTTTGCAAACGCGGCGACGCCGAGTCCAAGAATAAACACTGCCGACAACGTAAGGCTGAAAATCTGCTTCATAAACTCTCCCTTCGGTCTTTCTCCGAAGCAGTCCACCGACATTTGATAAGACATCGCGCACCGGCTGAAGGTTTGAGAAATTCTCAGAAATAAATTTCAGAAGATTGATGATCTGCGTTGGCTGATCCTCTAAAGTCAGCGTTAGGTTGCCGATTAGTCAACGAAAAAAAGGCGATGTGCTTTGCCAACCTCGCGGTCATAAAAACGCATCGCCGCCATTGAGCGGAGGACAAAGTCGTTATACCATCTCTGCCATAAAAACTCTGATTGCCACGCAAGGCAATGGCAAACGCCTTGCGCCAACGATAGAGTTAAGACTGGCGCGCGTGGCAAGCAGTTTGGAAAATCTTTGCAATAATGAAGCGACAGTTGATGAAGCGGCTTGAACAACTCGTCGCCGCAAAGGCGCATCTTTAAGCCGACAAGTTGAGAAAGTCGATCCTCTGAGAAATGATCACAAGCGACGGTGAACCAGAATGCAATACCGCCAACCTCTCATAAGCCTCTTGCTCATCGCCGTCATCGCGCCGGTGATGGCCTGCGCGCCGAAAGCGACGCAGGCCGACCGCGCACAAGCCGTCAGCGTCGAGGTCAAAGCGGCGCTGCGGCCCGTCCTCGATAGCGCGCTGGCGCAGACCGAACAAACAACCATTTATGATCCAGCTTACGTTAAGCTCGCCTACCCAGGCGGCGACCTGCCTATCGAGCGCGGCGTCTGCGCCGATGTGATCGTGCGCGCCTTTCGCAAGGGCGGAGTGGATTTGCAGAAGGAAGTTCACGACGACATGGCGCGCAACTTCGCCATCTATCCGAATCGTAGGGGGCTGAAAGCGACCGATACGAACATTGATCATCGCCGCGTGCCGAACCTGATGACTTACTTCAAGCGCCGCGACAAATCGTTGACGATCACCACGAATGCAAAAGATTACCAGCCGGGCGACATCGTGGCGTGGGATCTGGGTGGCGGGCTGACGCACATCGGCATCGTCGTCAACCTGCGGGCGCCCGATGGTGAGCGATATTACATTGTCCACAACATCGGCGCGGGCGCGCGACTTGAAGACGTTCTCTTCGCCTGGCGACAGATCGGCCACTATCGGTATTTCTGAGCCGCAGGTGGTCGATGAGAGGCTGGTGATTGAAAGGGAGTCGGAAAATAAGGCCGTCCTGCGTGGCAACTGGGAGCGCCCGGCCCAAGGTATGAGATGTTTCGAACATCGCCAGCCTAACCCGCTTCATGGCTGACTGTCAAGCAAGCCGCAAAGCGAAATCATCCATCGAAAAAATGAAATCATTGCCGGAGCGAACGCCTTGCCACTCTATCAGGCTCGTTCGACAGGGCTTGCGGCTCATGCCATAATGCTCAGTGATGCAGGCAATGCTCAACAAATGGCGCGGCGTGGCGCTGCTGATCGCGTTGTTAGCGGCGAGCGCACAAGCGGCGGACTGGGAACGCAGCGTTGCGCTTTACAACAAAGGCGACTACGGGGCGGCGCTCGCCGAGTTTCAAGACCTGATTGCCGAGCGCCCTGACGCGGCAGGGGCGTGGTATTACATAGGTCTGTGCGAATACAAATTGAAACGCTACGACCGCGTTGAAACGCCGCTCGCGCGCGCCATTGATCTGCTCGAAGTGCAAGCGCCGGCAAGCGCCGAAATCGCCGGCGCGTGGTATACCATAGGCATCTCGCACTATTTGGCGGCGCGCTATGACAAGGCCATCGAACCGCTCAAGCGCTACGTCGAGTTGAACACGCAAGCCAAACGCGAAGTCGATGCGGCGGCACGCACGGCGTTGGGGCGGGCTTACTATCAATTGGAACGCTTCGACGAAGCCGAAGCCGTGTTTGCCGCGGCGAACGGCAAAGCCGGCGCGGCGGAAAAATCGAAAGACGCGGGCGCGAATTATTACTACCTCGGCGCGATTTACTTCAAGCGCGAAGACGACGACCACGCCATTGCCGCCTTGCGTGAAGCCGTCAAAGCCAACCCGGAAGAGACGGCGGCGATGGACTTGCTGGCCGAAAGCTTGATTCGCAAAGCGCGTAAGAACAATGCCAATGCCTTGTGGCTGGAGGCGGCGGAAGTCGGAGAAAAGCTACGCGCCATTCGTGACGACGACAAGACAGCGAGCATCTTGGGCCGCGCTTATTTCGCCATGCGCCAATTCGACAAAGCGGTCGCGCCGCTGGAAAAGCTCGCTAAGGCGAACACGGATAACGGGCAAGCCTGGCTTTTTTATGGCATCGCGCTGTCACGTAGCGGCCAGATGCGCAAGGCTATGGAGGCGCTGGAAATCACTATACAGTTGTTGCCCGATTCGGTGGCGGCGTTATCAGAATTGGGGTACGTCTACGAAAGCGACAAGCAGTATCAGCAGGCGTTGCGGATTTACGAGAAAGCGTTTGCGGCGACCAACGACCCGGCCATCAAAACCAGCATCGAACGCGTGCGGGCGCTGGCCGCACAACAACCCTGAGCCCGAAGGCGAAAAAGCGAAGCGCGGAAAAGGCGAAAAGGTGGAATGCAGAGGCCAATACAGTGCTTCCTATTCCCCTTTTCGCCCTTTCGCTTTTTCGCTCATTCCCTCTTAGGAAGAGAACGAATCAAGCGCTTCTGGTTCGCTCTCGTAGGTGTCAAAGACGGTGATCAGTTTAGTAATCGCCAGCAGGTCTTGAATGCGCTTCGTCAGATTGACCAGTCGCAACTGTCCGCCTTCGCGCTTCGTCGTTGTGTAGCTGCTGATGAGCGCCCCCAGCCCTGCCGAATCAATGTAACTTATATCGCCGAGATTGAGCAGGATCTTGCGCTGGCCGTCGGCAAGCAGATCTTTGATGCGCTCGCGAATCTGCCCATCGCCTTCGCCCAGCACGATCTTGCCTGAAAGATCAAGGACGCTTACTCCGTCGACTACTCGCTCTTTAATATCCATAGCTGCCTCCTAAGCATATATCCAGGTTGGTCAAATTATCATAGCAAATCCGCATCGTCAAAGTTAGTTGCGCGCCTGACCGTCTATCGTCACTGATAATTCCTCCAAGCGCAAGGCTTGCTCGCCGCGCGTGCGAAAAGCTTGACAACCAGCCGCTGCATTCGATAGGCTTACCCTTTTCTGTAGAGACGTTTATCGAGAGGTGTAGGTTATGCCGAAGAGAACTTTTCAACCAAACAATCGCCGCCGCGCCAAGACGCACGGCTTCCGCGTCCGCATGAGCACCAAGGGCGGCCAACTCGTCCTCAAGCGCCGTCGCGCCAAAGGGCGCAAGCGCCTGACGCCCGCGCATTACTAAACCAGTGGCCAGTGGTCAGCGGTCAGTGGTCAGTAGCAGTTGAGTAGAAGCACTGATCACTGATCACTGGCCACTAGCCACTGGCCACTGCTGATGAGTGAAGTATCCCGGAAGTTTCCCAAGTCAGACCGCATTCTCAAACGCGACGAGTTCCGCCGCGTCTACGAGCAAGGCCGCAAGCTGCATGCACGGTACTTCACGGCGTTCGTTTTGCCGAGCCAGACACAGCAGCCGCGCATCGGCATCACGGCGACGCGCAAGATCGGCAACGCGGTCGAACGCAATCGCGCCCGCCGGCTTGTGCGCGAGGCGTTTAGAAAAAACAAATGGCTAGTCCCTGCGGGAGTTGATATAGTCATTAACGTGAAGCGGCCTTTGGTCGAGGCAGCTTATGGCGACCTTGAAGGCGACTTCATCGCCTTTCTGGAGAGGGCAGGGAAGCAGTGAGAGCAGTCTTAATCGCTTTGATACGCGGCTATCAACTGGTCATCTCGCCGATGCTTCCGCCATCCTGCAGGTTCACGCCCACTTGTTCTGCCTACACCCTGGAAGCGATTCGCCGCTACGGCGCGCTGCGCGGTTCGTACATGGGGGTGCGCCGGTTGCTGCGCTGCCATCCGTTTCATCCCGGCGGCTATGACCCGGTGAAGTAATTCCGGCGAAGCGCGCCGTTCAAGCGAGTGGCAGCGGCTTTGCGGCACGCCATTATAAATATAAGGACGGGCCGAGGCGGCCCGATGTGATTTGATGGATCGTAAACGTTTGCTGTTGGCGCTGGCTCTTTCAGTCGCCGTGCTCATGGGCTACTCGCTGGTGATGAGCCGCTTCTTTCCGCCGCCACCGCCGGTTCAAGAGCCGCTGCCAGCCTCGCCGCCGCAACAGGCAACCAGCAATCCGAAACCGCAAGCGCCGGCTATTCTACCGACAACGCCTAAGCCGGGCGCGACTGCGCCTGCGACGGCTACACCGAGCGCGCCCGTGCCGGTGACGCAAGTCCCAACGCGTGACATCGTCATCACCACAGACTTTTGGAAAGTTACATTGACGAATCGCGGCGCGGTCGCCACGTCGTGGATTCTCCATCACTATAAAGAGAAGGGCGCGATCAAAAAACTCGAAGGATCGGGCGGCGGCGATCTGCAACTCGTCCCGCAGCCGGTGCCGGAAACTCTGGACGCGCCGCTGGCTTTGCGGCTGCCCGATCAGCTTGAACTGGCCGCGCAATTCAATCACACGAATTATCAGATCAAGATTGACGGCGCGGACGTAAGCCAGAACGACATCACCATCACCGCAGGCGAACAGCGCAAGATCACCTTCAACGCCACCAACGGCACCGCGACGGCGATCAAAGAATTTACTTTCTACGGCGACCGCCTGATCTTTGACGCCAAAGCCAGCCTGACGACCGGCGAAGGCGAGCGGCCTGCCTATCTGGTCATTGGGCCGGGCCTCGGCGATCAGAGCGATAAGTCGAGCGGCAGCTACAGCACACCGCCGCAAGTTGTAGCCTACACCACACAGGGCAGCCGCGAGCAACTGGTCGGCGCGAAGATCAACGAGCCGGTGGCGACGATTCAAGCTGTCAATTACGACGACAAGCAGATCAGCCTCGACAAGCCTTTGCCGAGTATCAACTACATCAAGATCACGGCTGAAAAAGGCGCAGCCTTCATCGGGTATGCGCGAGTGGTCGAGGGTCAGGGCAGCACGGTTGTGAAGCTCGACGCCATTCCGCAGGGCGCTGCCCCAGGCCAAGCAGTCGCGTCGAGGTTCGACCGTTTGCAGCACGACTATCAGTGGGCGGGCGTCGCCGATCACTACTTTGCGATGCTTGCGGTTCCCGATCAACCGGCCCGCGAAATTACTCTGGAGAACGTGCAACTCAAGCAGGACGACCCGAATCATCCGCTGCATGATTATCCGGCGGTCGGCGTGCCTGCAAACGTCGCGACGCACATCTTCGTCGGCCCGAAAGACCGCGAGGTGCTTGCCGAAGTTGGCGGCCAGCTCAGCGCCAATCTCGACGCGGTGATTGATTACGGATTCTTCGGGGCCATCGTCCGCCCGCTGATTACTCCACTGGCGTGGGCTTTGAACTTCTTTGCCGGCATCTTCCGCAATTATGGCTGGGCGATTGTCGCCGTCACCATACTCATCAACCTGGCCATGTGGCCGTTGCGCGCGACCAGTTCGAAGAAGATGAAGCAGGCCGCCAAACATCAGCCGCGCCTGAAAGAGCTTCAAGAGCGCATGAAGAAGCTCAAGGAGAACCCGAAGAAGTACGAACGCGAGTTGCAGCAGTTGCAGCAGGAACAGCTTGCCTTGATGAAGGAAGCGAACCCGCTGGGCGGATGTCTGCCGATGCTGCTGCAACTGCCGATCTTCTGGTCGGTCTACATGTATCTAGGCATGTCGCTCGATGTGCGCCACGAGCATTGGCTCGGCTGGATACATGATCTGTCGAAGCCTGACCCGTTGAAGATCTTGCCGATAGTCATGTGCATCTCCATGATCGCTTCGACCAAATTCACGCCGCAGCCGGCATCGGCTGACCCGGCGATGAAGATGCAGCGCGTGATGATGACCTGGCTGATGCCGATCATGCTGACTTACTTCTTTTTCCTGTCGGCCCCAAGCGGCCTGGTGCTCTACTGGATGGTGAGCAACATTGTCGGCGTCGCCATTCAGCTATTGATTAATAAGCGCAACGCCGAGCCGCAAAACGAAGCCGGCGCGCTAGCGGGCGGCAGCACCAACAGTCAACGCAATTCGCCAAAGGCGAGCAAGCAAAAAGGTGGCAAGCCGAAAGCCGGCAAAGACCGAGCCACATTGCCGAGCAGCGATCTTTCGTAAGCCTCATCGAGGGTGTGAAGCATGCAAGGTGACATCAACAGCGTCGTAGACTTCATCAATAGCGTGCTCGAACAGAGCGACCTAGATTTGCGGGCCAGCATCGAACCGCTTGGCGAAGCCGTGCGGGTTCAACTGCGCGGCGGCGACCGCGCCGTTCTCCTCGGCCACAACGCTGAGTTGCTCGATGCGCTCGAACATCTAGGCAACCGCATGCTGGCGCATGTCACTGGCGAAGAACATCACGTCGTCTTCGATTCGGGCAGTTACCGGGCGCAGCGCGAAAAAGAGTTGCAGTTGATGGCCGAAAAAGCCGCCGAGCGCGTGCGCATGACGCGCAAGCCTTTCACGTTCGATCCGATGAGTCCCGGCGAGCGGCGCATCATTCATCTGGCGCTCGCCGAAGACACCAGCGTGCGTAGCGAAAGTCAGGGCAGCGGCGACCATCGCAAAGTGACGATCCATCCAGCCAAGTGAAGGGACTAGAGACTGGGGGCTAGAGGCTAGAGGAGAGAAGTCGGAGGCTAGCCCCTAGTCTCTAGCCTCTAGCCTCTGTCTATGTTCCGCAATGACACCATCACAGCCCTGTCGACGCCGCCCGGTCGCGGCGGCATCGGCATCGTTCGCCTGAGCGGCTCGCTCGCCCTGGAGATTGCCTCTGTAATCTTTCACACCGAATCGCGCGTGGCGCTTGATGCGCCGGGCCGTGTGCAATTCGGGCGTGTCGTTGATCCCGCCACCAATGAATCGATTGATGAAGCCCTGCTGACCTACTTCAAAGCGCCGCACTCGTACACCGGCGAAGATGTCGTCGAGTTGAGTTGTCACGGCAGCCCTGTGATTCTGCGCCGCGTGCTCGCCATGCTCATCAGCGGCGGCGCGCGCATAGCTGAACCGGGCGAGTTTACCTTTCGCGCTTTCCTCAACCGCCGCATCGATCTGGCGCAGGCGCAGGCCGTGCGCGATTACATCAATGCGCAGACCGAGTATCAGGCGCGCGTTGCGACACGCCAACTCGAAGGCGCGCTGTCGAAGCGACTGGCGCCTGTCAAAGAGGCGCTGGTTGAGATCATCGTTCACCTCGAATCAAGCCTTGAGTTCGTCGAAGACGACATCTCGCCCGCCGCGGCGTCGGCATTGCGCGAGCGGCTTGAGCATATCAGCGAGAGCTTGAAAGAGATCGCCGCCAGCTTCGCCTTCGGGCGCTTCGTCAAGGAGGGCTTTGACCTGGCCATCGTCGGTCGCCCGAACGTCGGCAAATCGTCGGTCTTCAACCGGCTCGTGGGCCACGACCGGGCGATTGTCACAGACCTGCCCGGCACGACCCGCGACGCGCTGTACGAGAGCACCTCTATCGGCGGCGTGCCGGTACGTTTGATTGACACGGCAGGCATACGCGAAACCAGCGATGTGGTCGAGAGCCTCGGCATCAAGCGCAGCCGCACGGCGATTGCCGATGCAGACATTACACTGCTCGTGCTTGACGCCTCGCAGCCGCTGACCCCAGACGATATAAACTTGCTCGACAGCATGGACGAATCGCGGCGCATCATCGCGATCAATAAGACAGACTTGCCGAATCGTCTTGATGAAGCGTTAGTTGCGGCGACCGGCGTGTCTCCGGCTGTGTGGCAGAGCGACGCGGTGAGTCTTTCCGCATTGACTGGCAGCGGCTTCGATGAATTGACGGCACGCTTATTGGCGCGCTTGAGCGGTGACGCGGCGGTCGAGCGCGACGACATCATGATCACCGACGCGCGCCAGCACACGGCAGTGATGCAGGCAATTGCCCATCTCAACGAAGCCCGCGACCTGATGATTCAGCGGGAGCTTGAAGAGATCATCCTGTTGAAACTGCACAGCGCCTTGCAGAGCTTGGGCGAGATCACCGGCGAAACGCTCACGGACGATATTCTCGGACAAATATTCTCGACCTTTTGCATCGGAAAGTAAGCCGCCATAACCGTTGATTAAAAGCAATGAAGTGTTTGTCCTTGACCTGCTTTCGCATTTCTGGCCGTTCATTATGAAGAATATATCTGTTTCAGGGGATTTGAATTTCAAACGAGTAAATATCTGTGCCTTCTTGGCCATCTTCCGATTTGACCATCAGGGAGTATGAACGCCCATCGAACATGCTTGCGGTCAGGGGGATTTCAACTATATTGCCACCTTTGGTTGATCGGGATTTCAGTTGGTTCAATCGCAAAACCTCTGCACCATCTTTCGTGACTACGACCTGATAGGATTTGATTGCGAGAGATTCAACTGGAGCTTGCAATATCAGGAGTGTTGTTTGGGGAGATATATGCAGTACTGTCCCTGCCTGCTCTGACCTCGTCAACATTGGGAAAAGGGGCCTTATGGTAATGCTTGCGTTGGCTGATGTCACTGAAATGGACTCGATGCGGTTTGTCTCTTGCTCTAGGCGCTTGAGACTGTGGTTCATTTGATCATTCAGCCGGTCGGTTTCCTCTCTCTGGTGGGACAAGGCGGCACGCTCTTGTTCGAGACGGTTAGCATGCGTATACAGCCGCAGGTTTCCAATCAGCAGTAACAACGCGCCGCCGACGACCACTACCAGACCAGCGATAAAGCCCCAAGTCAAAGGATGGCGTTGTCGGCTTGAGGCTGTAATTAAGGTAGAAGGGTCAGATGACACTTGGGAATGGGGTTCTTTGAGAGCGCGATTTATTTTAACACTCGAAAGAGAGGCTGCAAGCGATTTTGCAAATTCAACCTGACTGCGCCGTTCAGGGGTTGTGAGGTAATGTTTCTCAAAACGCTCAACCTGTTCACCCGAAAGCTCGCCATTGACATAGCTGTCTATCAATTCCTCCTCAAGAATGAGCATCTCCTGAAAAAACGCGTCGTCATCGAAATAGCGCTCCTCTATTTGTCTACGCTCTTCCCCTTGCAAACCTCCAAGCAAGTAGTTGATTAATCGTTGGCTATCCATAGTGCTTAACCCCTCTTATTTATTTGTGTAATGAAAGTTAAATTATTTCCTAATCTGGCTCATTTAAAAGGCATCGAATATAACATTTTCTCAATTTCCCCCTGATTTTATGCACACGCAGACGCAATGCATTCAACTGTATATTCATCTGTTCGGCAAGTTTTATTCTATTCTCTTTTTTATTTCCAAACTGGTGGTAACGGACCATTAATTCAAGACTTTTCCTGGAGAGGCGGCTGAGGCACTCTTGCATGCAATGAAAACGGGATTGATCTCCCTCATTTTCAGCATCCGTGTTAGAGGTCGCAGGAAAAACCATTTGCCGGATAATCTTCGCCTTTCTTTCACGTTCTCTGAACACCTCAAGAGCGATTAATCGCGCAACCCCATTAATATACTTCTCCAGATTGCCGACCTGCGTCCCTGTATCAATTCTTTTCGCCACCCGGTCAATCGCTTCGTCGGCGCAGGCGTCGGCATTGTCACAACGCTGCCATTCGAAAAACTTGATCAGCTTCTTTCTGATGATCTCGTATTTTTCCGCCGCCCGTTCTCTGTCTGGGTCGAAGTGAGCGAGCAGCAGATCCAAAGCTCCTTGCGTCAACGCCATTATTGCGCCACCTATACGATTTTTAGGGAAGCTGTATTTTACTCCTCCTATTTATCACTGCCAAGTATGTGGGTTCCATTCACCTTGAATGTGAAAGGCGGCCCAGAAAAAAGGCGACTTCCAGCGATCTTTTTTCCACATTTCGATCTGTGCTGCTCGCAATGCGGCTGTGGGCTGCAATCCGTCTTTGAGCAGTCCTTTATAAAAAAAACTCATCAAGCGTGAAGTGGCTATATCATTGACTTGCCAAAGGCTGGCGACGACCCGCCGAGCCCCCGCGTACATAAATCCGCGAGTGAGTCCGACCAGCCCTTCGCCGCGAATATCCTTACCCAAACCCGTGTTGCAGGCGCTCAAAACCACCAGGTCGGCTTTTAGCTTAAGATTGTACACCGCGTTCAACGACAAGAATCCGTCGCAAGGCTGCCCTTGTTGATTTATCATCGAGAGGATAACCCCAGATAATTCCGGGCGATCATTATTCAGAATCCCGTGCGTCGCCAGATGGACGATGCGGCAAAGAGCTGTGTCCGCGCTTGTCAGCCTAGTCAGGTTTGCGTCGAAGTCACGCGCTACGATTATCTGGGTCCCCGCCGCCGCTTCGGCTATTGCCTCCGCTTCTATTTGCGTCGACTGCAAGCGCGGAATGCGAAGCACTTGAGCTTTGCCAACGGGATCACCGAACGCTCGACTGATGCCTAACGGCGGTTCGGTCGACGGGGGACTGGGCTGGCTACGAGAATTCTGAGACTGGACGCGAGGGTCGTCCTGAGTAAAGACCGGATCTGCGAAAATGGCGATTGTATTATTGCCCGGCTGGCGTTCGGCAAGCCCTTTGCGCAGAGCTTCCAAAGTTGAGATAGAAGGAAGCATAACAATCTCATGCTCGACGATGAGCGGTATGGCTTGCTGTATCTTTTTTGCACCCAGAACGGGCGAACCGATAGTGTCCTTCGGCGCAGGCAGGCTGGAAAAAGGAATATACTGAAGCGCTCCTTCGGCGACGATCAACAATCGCTTATTGCTAATTTGCGAGGCCGCAGGAGCAAGAAGCATGCGGCTCAACTGTCTTGCCAGACGCCCGTATTCAGTATCTAAGCCGATAGCGCGTCTCTGGTACTGCTCGCCTGTTTCATCCGGTAGAGGTTGTTGCGCAGTGATTGAATCATACGCCTTTCTGGCTAATTCTTCTATCGTTCTTCGGCTCGGAAGCCGATAGCCGTCTATCGAATTTGCAGTGACCGCCCAGAGATAACTCGCCCGGTCGCCGAGCGAATATTCCAGGAGGACCGTATCGGAGTCGAGTAGCCGCCGCTGTATGTCAGAAATAAAAAGTGGAGGAAGCTCGGTCATTGCCCCATAGCTCGGGCTCTTATCCCTAATCTGCGCCTGAACGTCGTTAAACTCCTCCAGGAGGTTATTGATCTCCCTCTCAAGCTGCTCGACCTGCTCATCGGTATGTTTGCTGCTGAGAGTTCGGATCCGAAGATCAGCCTTGGTATTGAGCGATTTTTGTAAAACACGCTCCCTTTCCAACAACCCCGGGTCCACGCCCTGGCGTATATCCTCACCGGCTTCAGCCAGCGAATCACGTAGCGTCCGCGCCCTCGCCTTTTCGCTCATTTCAAAGGCGACGGCGCTCAATCCCTGACGCGGGGCTCGCTTATGCAGTCGCATGAGCACATCTATGTACAACTCATAATACTGATGTGTCGAAGCAAAGTACGAGGTGCGCCACTCCTGACTGATGACTTTTTTCCTCGGAGGTTCGACTTTATAGAGCGCTTCCTCAATACTGAGTCGAGCCTGACTGAGATTGCCCATATCACAGTTCGCACGAGCGATATTATAAAGAGTCAGTGTCTGTCCCGGGCTATCCTCGACGGCCCGCATCAAAGTGAGTGCTCGCGAATAATAAGCAAGCGCCTTCCGTTTGTTTTCGGAAGTGTCATGAATGTAACCAATGTAATCAAGTGTATAGGCTTGGCCGCGCCGGTCGTTCATTACACGGCTGAGCGACAGGGCTTGCTCGTAATGCCGCAGCGCATCGTACTTGCGATTCATAGAATGCAGCGTGGACCCGATATCTCTCAGCGTGTGGGCTTCTATACGTCGATCACCGATTTGCCGGCTGAGCTTGAGTTTTTGTTCGAAGACTTCGAGCGCTTTATGTTTGTCGCCCGAAGCGTGGTGAACCCTACCGATGTAACCTAGCGTTTGGCATTCATAACCGCGATTGCCTGAGGTGTGAGACAATTGCAATGAATGTTCAAAGGCAGCAAGCGCCTTCGGCCTCTCCCCTAAATCATCATAAACATAGCCTAGGCCATTGAGCGCCGCCGCTTCGCCATTTAGGTCGCCGATCTGCTGAAATATATGTAGCGATTGCGTATGCCGTTTGAGCGCTTCCTGTTTGTCATTCAGAAAAGAAGCGACATTCCCCAGAGCTGTGAGGGTCAAGCCCTCTCGCCGCCGGTCATTTATGCTCTGAAAAAGTGTGAGCGCCTGCGAATAGTAGTTGGAAGCTTCTTGCATCTCTCCGATATCCTGGTATGAATAGCCCAGGTTAATGAAAGCCTGCGCCTGGCTTCTAGGGTCTGAATCCGCTCGGCCCTTTATAAGAGCTTGCTCAAAGTACCCGATGGCCTTCTGTGCTTCGCCTGTGAGATAGTAAGACAATCCGATATTGGAAAGCGCCTGCGCTTCTCCAGTTATGCTCCCAGCCGTCAAGCTCAAATCACGCGCCAGGTTAGCGCGCCGAAGCGCTTCAGGGATGTCACCCAACTCAATACTGACCATCGCAATGCCGTTAAATGCTTCAATCTCTAAATACGTCTGTTGTGAATTCTGGCTCGGTCCAATGGCTTGATTGTAATAATTCAACGCCTCTCTGTTTTTTCCGGCTTCATAATACAATTCGGCAATGCTCAATAATGCCGTAGCCTGGTTACCCTGATCGTTGAGAGCTTGCCAATACTGCAGTGCCCTGGTGTACTGGCTTAAAGTGTCGACAAACGCATCCTGGCTCCATTGCGTGCGCAATCTTTCTGCCTCCGCAAAAGCTTTGTCTGCGAGGAGGCGATTGTCGGCCTCCGGGCTTTCTTCTCGGACCGGCTCGATTACTATTTCATAGCTTGGCGCATCCTGACGCTCTTCCTCCGGTTGTACCTCCAAAGTAAAGGTTCCGCTATTTTGGGAGATACTCGAAAGCGGTAAAACCCCATAACACCGAACCGTATGTTGCTGAAGGGGAAGCCCGCTTGGATCTATGAGTCTCACCGTCAAAATCGCTTTGGGTTTAATGACAACGACTCGGAGAAACTGATCACGCAGCAATGGAATGGCGTAGGCATGGATTTTGCCGCCAGTCAGTTTATTGGTGACCTTCTGATTCGGGGGGAGGTGGAACACGACCTTGCTTGTGTCTGTGCCTTGATGTGAGCGTGTGGCCGGCTTGGTATGACACCCAGAAAGGATAATTTGAAAGAAGAAGAGAGCGATGAAGATAGGCATTGTACAGAGATCATCTGGTTGTTGAGGCTTGCTTACCATAGCTAGATTAATGCCGGATTACCAAGATGTTATACAACAAGGGATATTATCTTACTCATACCGCCTTTAGACTTTCAAGGATTTATTTGAAGCGGTCTAATGGGGTTTGCGGCGGCTTGTGGCTCAGTGTGATCGCAGGCGGTCTCGATTTATACCCGTTTTGCTTGTTATAAGGCGCGTCACGGGCCGTCTGCAAACACTCTCCATCAATAGAAGTAGCCCGTCTGAGATGGCCAGAGGTTTTCGGTGTGCTTTCAGATGGTTGGGCAGGCAGAGGAGGGTGACCAGGGACCCGGGCCCCTGGCCTGTCAATGGGGTGTCCGCATCACTCGTTTGTGCCACTCATCTTGAGCGATAGGAGGTTTGGCGGGATTGAAGGTGAAAGAGCGGTAGCGATTTCCGCGCTACTTCGAGCGCTTTGCTTTCGTACTACCTCTCTTTGCGGGTTTGGGATTGTTGATGACGCCTGGTTTGCCAGGGGATACTGCGGCTTTTGCCTGGTCCATGCCACCCTTTTGGCCTAGCTGGTTCGTTGAATCCTTGTCCTCGATCTTCTTGCTTTTTGCCTTTGCAGTTGCCATACGCTGATCTCCTTTGTCTTAGTTTCTTCAGTTGTTAATGACGGCTTTGAATGCCAGATTGCTTAGCGGCTAAGCCCAACGTGGCTTCCATACATAGACAGGTTGTCGTCTCCTCGTATCATATCAAGGGCAAGCCGCTACGATTTAATGGCCAGTGGAATTGCGGCAACATCTAGCGCGACGATAGGTGGCGCCGGATGTTGCCGTTGACCGTGTCGAATCTTGTACCTACTCGAATCTGATCGGGTAGGCACGGTTATTCTTAGGAACTGACTCAAGGCATTCCGGCTAACGTTGAGGGGGCACGCTTGGTCAGTGGCCGGAATTTTTTAAGCGACAGCGAGTCGCGCCTAGCCAGACTGCGTTCGCGTCGGTTGGTGTCGGGCAGTTCAGAAGCGACGGCCCTTTGAGGTCCTCCACTCCCTCAAAGAGGAGGCTGCCGGGGGCGAACTGCCCAACGAGTTCTGGTTAATTCTTTCTTTCTTCCTGCCGCTCACGCTCGCTTGAGACGGCATGGGGGGTTGCGGATTGGTCAGTCGTCTTATGCTGCGAAGCCTTAGCCTGTGGTTGGGATTCAACCACCTTGCCTGGTGATTGATTCGTCTTTCCCTCTTCAAGCAACCGCGCGACTAGCTGCCGTCCCTTTTCTTTCTCCTCTGGAGAAAGGGTTTCGTACTCAGCGTCGGCAAGCTGCATGATCTTCTTGGCTAGCAGCGGGGAGTGCTCGGCCTGTTCCAGCACCTCATCCAAGAGCAGAGGCATGCCGAGCAGCGCATCCAGTTCGGAAGCCGAGAGGCCCTCCAGGAGTTCTCGAATCTCCTTCTTGGCCTCTGCCAATTGCTTGTCTTCTTCTGTCATTCGCCTCATCTACTCCTTTCCGGTGGTTTAGTGTGTCGTTTAATCAGAGACTTGGTTATTTTACTAAACCATCGGAAGTAAGTAGACCTGTTAGGGGCCGGTTTACCCATTTTTTTTAGCGTTTCCTCGTAGGCTTCTGTATGGCTGTATCCTTCGTAAAGGAGTTTCCGTGCGACCTCCGTAAAAAACGGGTCATTGTATTTCCTGCACTCTTCTAAGACCAGGCGGCGTTGTTCTTCAACCTCGGCGTTTTCATCCGGACGCGGCGTGCGGTCTATTTGCCTTCCCAGTTCATCTTCCGTCGCTTCGCCTTTGAGATCGGTTGGCTCTAGCTGCCGATTCAGTTTAGAGCTTCGGATCATTTCGTGAAGGACGTGTCTCATCACTCCGATGTAGAAACCGAAGTTGACGGGATTGCCCTCAAGGTCTTCGCGGCCCTCGCCGTTAGCCGCAGGCCGGGTTTTTTTCAGAATGCGTAAAACCGTTTCTTGTAGCAGGTCATCCGGGCCAAAGTCACACCAGCCGTAGGCCGCCTGGCTGCGGTGATAAAGGCGATGTGCTAAGCCTTGTAATCGCGGAAGCTGATCCGCGAACAGATCCTCAGAATTTCCCATAACTCAATCTCCTTCGTCGATTGTAGGGGAACACTCTTAACGACCATTAGAGTTCCTCGTGTCTAATCCGTATGCCGGTCAGACAGCGGCGGAGCGCCTGGCCAATCACTCGCGTCTCACTCGTATTCCAAATGACAAAAACCGAGCGGTTTGTCGCACACACTCATGGATTCGTTTTGGCGCAGGCATTGACGAGCCTTTGTCGTCTCCGCTGACAACCGTCTTGCCAGGGCAGAGAACTATTGATGCGCCGCTGCTGTAGCGATCCGAATCGAATGCATCGCGTCGCGCCTAACTGCGCCAATTCATGTGCTTCGACTGACTTCTCATTCCCGCCAGAGTTCGTCAGACAACCATCGATTAGTGTTGCTCGGACAAAAAAATTTCCCGGCGGATGAAAAAACTTGTCCTGTTTTTGTCAATAGCTATTAGCACAGACAACTGAGCGGGAAGGAAAAGATGCGATCCCTAACAGTTAAGAGATTGGTCGTGACGCGGCGCTTGAAATGGTAGAGGGCCGAGCCGCTTTGTCCAAGTGATGGAAGCGCCTCCCGAACGAGAATCATCCGCCGAGTCGCGACTTAATTGAATAACCACCAAGTGAAAGGAGAAACACCATGAGGTTAGACGTTGTTCAGATCGTTGACGCTTTACCGCGCCCCGATGAGGGGCACAAACACGCGATGACGATGGCCCCTGTAGACATGGCAAAGGGCTTGAGCCAACTGATCAAGCCTTTAGGGCGCAACAGCCGCAAGATTGCCCTCGTTTCAAATAACGACGACAAAAGTTACGCCGCCTACATGGATGCCCAATACGAGACACACAAGATGAGCGGTGACCTCGCAACCCAGACGATGCGGTTCGTCCAGGATACCGTCAAACGGCTCAAGGGTAACTTGCCAAAGAACATGGTTCTGGTCACAGACGACCCAAAGCTTGTTATGCTCTGTGACTCACTGCCGCCGGACGTGAACCTGAAGGTCTGGGCCAACAGTGCGACTGCCCCGCCCGAACTAACCGAAATGGATCACTGCTTCCAACCGCTGGAGGACATGCTGCCAAACCTGAAGATCGCCCAGATCGATGTCCGCATCGACCTGGAAAACATCTTCATAGGTCTGGTCAAGCGCGGATGGCGGCCCAACATGCACGAGCTGATGGCGGCCATCCGTCAGGGGATCGAAAAAAAGTGCCCCGGGGGACACATTGTGTCCACTACTGGCTACGCCGACTTTGACGCGCTGAATCGTCATCACGGCGGGCCAACCATAAACTGGCAGCGTGAGCTGACTATGGCCGGCGGCGACAGCCGCTACGTCATCAATCAGCATGGCAAGAACACCGCAGACATGAAGATTGCCGATGACATACGTACGGTAGTCGAGCACGATTCAAATACCGGCGCAATCGATGTGATCGGCCTGGTAACCATGGACCGTGACTTTCGGCACGTCGTCGAAAGGGTAAAGTCACGGGGCAAGAAAGCCATTGTCCTGGGTCTGCAAGATGGGTTAAGCCGCGAGCTAGAAAACATCGCAAGCGACGTTTGCCACCTCGACGACTACCTGAAAATACCTAAGGCTGGCCACAAAGCAGCGCCACCCTCCGTCCCGCCCCGGCGCGAGGACACCGCCCTCATGATGAAAATCGGGGCCTGGATGAACCAGAATCGCTTTGGGTACGTCTACCGGGACAAGTTGGAACAGGAGTTCAGCAAAGAGGCCGAGGGATTACACAAGCTAATCGCTGACGGCTGGTTCACGGCTGCACGGAACTCCTCGTTCGATTCGCAGGGACAGCCCCGCGCCTTGGAACCGAACCCGGAACACCCTACTGCGTGCGCAGCTCGATACCTTGCCGGCTGGATAACGTCACGCCTGGACTACTGCCTGAATCAAAAAGGCATGCCCTACGTCGACGGTAACTTCCTGGCAAACGGGATGGCGCGCGAGAGGAAACTGGTCGAAAACGGTGTCGGGCAGACACGGGCCGATGCCGAGAGTTGGCTGCACACAGCCGCAGCCGCAGGGCTGGTAGTGGCCCAGGAGCAGGAACATCCGCAAACTCCTGGAAAGTACATTACCATCTGGCGACTGCCCGAACAGACCGCTCAAACAGAAACCGCGCCCGCCGTGGAAGACGACAGCAACGCCCCGCAGTCCGAGCCTGTGCTGGACTTCAGGAAGACGGCTTCACAGCCTGAACTGAATCACCTGCGCAAGCTCTTGACCTACGGGCTTAACGACAACGACCTGAACTGCCTGCTCCTTGACTACTTCGTGGAAGTCTACCGCAAGTGCGAAGGGTCGTCGAAGAGCGTCAAGGTGCAAGCCGCCCTCGAGTATGTCGAGCGGCATAACGCGTACAACAAGCTGCTAGAAGCAATCAAAAACCAAAGCCCCGGGCTGTTCGAGCAGCCGGAAGAGGAGTTGCGGAAAGCAGCTTAACCAACAAGGTGAGGCACAAGGCCGTCATGCGCTGCACCTCCCTGCAAACCACCTGGCGTCTGGCTGAACGCAGACTGAGCGGTCGTCGTTCGGCCAGACGTTTAATACCAGCCAGAATACAAAAGGAGGAGAAAAGAATGAACAACTCACAAACCTACGGCGTGTTAGTCGGTATTGACCAATACAAACAGTTGAGCCCGCTTGTCTGCTCAACCAATGACGCAGTCGATATGGCCGCGGTGCTCGGCGCCGGCACCGATCCATCGCACCTCAAGCTGCTGACCAATGCCGCTGCCACAAAGAAGGCCATTCTGGAGAAACTGGCGTGGTTGTCGCGCAAGGCCCGCTCTGGTGACACCGCGCTCGTCTATTTCAGCGGGCACGGTGGTCGTAATTCCTCGGCGGCAAATGAGCAAGCCTTCTTTTGCCCCGTCGAAGCCGCGCCCAAAGACTTTAAGCGGACATGTATCTCTAGCACTGAACTCACCGTGGCCCTGCGCGCGATCAAAGCGGAGCGCCTCGTCGTCCTGCTCGACACCTGCTACGCCGGCGGGTTAGGTGAGCCGCGCAACCGTGGCGCTCGTTTAAGTATAGAGTTGAACCGCCGGGATGTGGACAACTTGATAGAGGGGCGCGGGCGGGTCATCCTGGCGGCCAGCCGGCCAGACGAATCTGCCTGGGAGATGCGCGAAAAGCGCAACGGCGTGTTCAGCACCTACGTGCTGCGGGCGCTGCACGGAGAAGCGGCGCGACCGGACGGCACCATCTGGGTGACCGACCTCTTCAGTTACGTTTCGCGTTGCGTGCTCCAGCACAAGCAGCAGCCCCAGCACCCATACCAGAAGACCATTGGCGAGGACTTTGTCGTATGGGTTCGTGGAGACGCCTTGCCGCGCAAGACCTATGAGCAAGGACTCGTACCGCCGGAAGTGGACCAGCGGTTACTTCGCCCCGCCATACGCAGCGCGTACGATCGGGGCGATTTCGAAATCCTCTGCCGGAACCTTGGTCTGAGTATAGACGACCTGTCAGACCACAGGCCGCTCGAAGTGCAGATCATGGAACTGATCGACCACTGCCGCCGCCATAACCGCCACCACCAGTTGCTCAACCAGGTTCGAGCTGACCGGCCTCACCTCGCTATAGGCGAATAGATAAACCACCCGGCGAACTTAAAGAAGCCTCGGATATCCGAGGCTTCTTTATTTATGAAAAACCCAAACAGTTTCTTCTGCGACCTGATAGTACCTCTTGCCTGTTCAACCAATTCGCAGCATTATCGACTTTATATAATCACAAAGGAGCATTCTCACTAAGATAATGAAGGTAATGGGCCAGCCGCGAATCGAGGTGCCATCATACCGAGAGTTCAAGCCAATTTCTTGCTCTCTGCATCAGGCTACCCCTTCTGACAAACTCTTCCAGTATTTGACTGTCCAAGCTGCTGTGCGGGCGCTTCCGATTTATAGTCCTCACGCCAAGCTCTTATAATTGTTTGTGCATCTAAAGGCTTACAGATTTTGTATCTCATTTGTACCTCGAAGCGACAGCTAGTATCATAAATTATTATTTAAATCGGTTTAGCTGATACATTACTTTTTGCATCGGAAAGTAAGCCGCCATAACCATCCATCACGAACCCACTTTTCTTATTGCCGCCGTCAGCCTACCTGAATCGGTATTGAGCGTTCGCCACGCACCTTCAATCTGGAAAGATGTTTCTTGAGCAGCAAGCAACCTCTGATGCGCGCCTACATCTAACGCGCACGATGAGAGGTAAACAACATTTACGCTCACGATGACGTCATCCTGCACAGCGGTTCCGATGGCCGTTTTCTGTGTTCAGGCTGCGATAAAGGCTTGAGGTTATGCACTAGAGCCGGGTCAGCCTGTATGAATAAAGAGGGTTAGGCTTCTACAAACTGCCGGGCAACTCGGTTGCCTATGGAGACAGAGGTGAATTTATGCAATTCAAGATAGGGAACGTGTGTCTGGTTCTGATCGCGGTCGCCATCCTTTCCTTTTACGGTTCTGCGCAGACTCGGCAAGATCAAACGCTTTCGCCATATTTCTTTGTGCAGGGAGAGCCCGACGTAGATCGCTTACCCCTCAAAGATACGCGTGTTGAAATCAACGTCTCAGGCATCATCGCCGATGTGACTGTACTGCAAACTTATCGAAATGAAGGCGCGCGACCGATCAATGCCCGTTACGTTTTTCCAGCATCGACGCGGGCCGCCGTTTACGCGATGCGTATGCAGATCGGCGATCAAGTTATCGTTGCCAAAATAAAAGAACGAGAAAAAGCAAAGGCGGAATTCGACGAAGCCAAGCAGGCAGGGAAAAGCGCATCTTTGCTGGAGCAAGATAGACCCAATGTGTTTTCGATGAGTCTCGCTAATATCATGCCCGGCGATCAGGTTGAGATTCAACTTCGTTATACAGAGCTTTTGGTGCCAACCGATGGCGTTTATGAGGTAGTCTTTCCCACCGTTGTTGGGCCGCGTTATTCCTCGCAGCCGGAGTTTGCCGCGCCAACCGAGGATCGCTGGATTCGCAGCCCTTATCTTCATCAAGGAAGTAAACCGACGAGCGCGTTCCATCTTTCAGCCAGAATTTCAGCCGGCGTTCCTCTCCAGGACTTGAGTTGCGTGTCGCACCAGATTCTTCCGCAATGGCAGAGTCCGAGTATCGCTCAACTGGTGTTGGACGATACGGATTCCTTTCAAGGAAATCGTGACTTTGTCCTGCGCTATCGTCTGGCGGGCGAGCAAATCGCCTCGGGCCTCATTCTCTACGAGGGTAAGGATGAGAATTTCTTTCTTTACATGGCTCAGCCGCCAGTAAGGATAACGAGCGCGGACCTGCCGGTTCGCGAGTACATTTTTGTGATAGATGTTTCCGGCTCAATGGACGGTTTTCCTCTGAATACCGCCAAACGCCTGCTGCGCGATTTGATTGGGCAATTGCGGCCATCGGATATGTTCAACGTCGTTTTGTTTGCCGGCGACTCCGCCGTGCTTTCTGAAAGCTCGCTTCCTGCGGACGGGCAGAACATCTCTAACGCGATTCGTTTGATAGAACAACAACGCGGCAGCGGAGGAACCGAGCTTCTTGCGGCAATCCAAAGGGCCATGAGCCTTCCCCGTCAAGCAGACGTTTCGCGGAGTATCGTGCTCGTAACGGATGGTTATGTTTCGGGGGAGAAGGGCGTCTTCGATTACATACGCGATCATCTGGATCAATCGAACCTATTCTCTTTCGGCATCGGTTCATCAGTAAACCGTTATCTCATTGAAGGTGTAGCGAAAGCCGGAATGGGCGAGGCTTTTGTGGTGAGTCAGGAAGCGGAAGCGCCCGCGCTTGCCGCCAAATTCCGCGAATATATTCAAAGTCCGGTTTTAACCAACATACAGGTGCGCGCCAGCGGGTTTGATATATATGATGTGCATCCGGCCCACGTTCCCGACTTGTTCGCCCAGCGCCCTGTGATTCTGTTTGGCAAATGGCGCGGCCCGGCAAGCGGAACGATTGAGCTGCAAGGGAAAACAGGGCAAGGAGAGTACTCGACTCGTTTGGATGTTGCAGGGGTTCAGCCGGATGAGGCGAATCAAGCGCTGCGTTATCTGTGGGCACGCTCGCGAATCACAGAGCTTTCCGATTACGGCTCCAAAGATTTAGACGCAGACCAGATCAGCAACATCACTGCCCTTGGCTTGAAGTACAACCTGTTGACTCAGTACACCTCCTTCATTGCGGTTCGCGAAGTCGTCAGCAATACACAGGGACCGGCTAAAGACGTCGACCAGCCATCGCCCCTTCCGCTAGGGGTTAGCGATCTGGCGGTCGGCGGAGGCACGGAGAGCGGCAGTGAGCCGGAACTTATTTGGCTGATGATTGCATCCTTATTGATCGCCCTGATCATGATCTTTCGCGGACGGCGGCGGCTTGTATGAAAAAGAAAATGACCTGGAATCGAATTGCGCAGTGGATTGTCGTGCTGCTGTGCGCTGTCACGCTCAAGCTATACTACTCAAGCGCAAGCGCGAATCAACTGCGGTGGATTCTTGCTCCTACAACGGTGTTTGTCGAACTGGTCAGCGGCACCTCGTTCGAGTTTGAATCCCACGCAGGCTACATCAACAGTGACCACAGTTTCCTGATCGCCCCCGCCTGCGCGGGGGTGAATTTTCTGATCACCGCATTCTTGATGCTTGCGGCGCGAACGCTGTTGAGCGGTCGCGCGCAAGACCAGGACTGGGGATTCATCCCGGCAGCGGCGCTGATTGCTTATCTTGCCACGCTCGTTGCGAACACGGTTCGCATCGCCCTGGCATTGCGGCTGGGGCGGCTGCCGCAGATTAGCCCCTTGAACCATGAGCAGCTTCATCGCGTCGAAGGCATCGTCGTCTACTTTGGTTTTCTGCTGTTGTTGTTTGGGGTCAGCGAAAAGTTGAGTGCGGGAAAAACCTCTGGCCTGTCGCGGCAGTCTTTCTTCCCGCTACTTGTCTATTACGCAACTGTGCTGGGAATTCCACTGATCAATGGCGGATACCGACAGGGGGCCGGTTTCTGGGAGCACACAGTCTTTGTCTTACTGATTCCTTTACTGCTGATCCTGCCATTCGCCGTGTTCGGCTGGCTGTGGAAGCGTGTGGATACAGGTTCAGATACGGAAGCTAAAGTGTAGAGAGCTACCTTAGCCACTGCACACTGCCAAAATCAGGGCTGACGCGAAACGTGATCTAAAACACCAGCGTCTGAATAGAATGCGGCAAACTATTCACCTCGGCGGCGCTGCCCTCTACCCACAGGTAATAGGGAACTTTTTGATCGCTCTTATTCATCACCACTACCGACACCTTTCCATCGGGGTTGATAAACGCCGTAGACAGCAATGCGCTTCGGCTCGGTGAACTGACGATTCGCTTCGCACCCGGACGGATGAATTTGGAAAAATGTCCGATATAATAATATGCATTGGTGTAGATTAACCGACCGGTTTTGGTGTCGCCGTGAAGCGGCGCGAAGCACAGATTATTCATGTGATTGGGGCCGCCGGTTTCATCCAGCAGGATGTTCCAGTCTGTCCAGCCGACGGTGCCATTATTGAAATCATTGATCATTGAACGCCCGTAGAGTTCGCCCAATTTCCAATCATTCACTTTTTGAATGTCAAAGGCTTCTTTACAGCCTTCGGTAAAGATCAGGTTTTTAGCGGGGAAGGCTTCATGCACTAATTTCACGTTATCGAACATGGGTTCCCCACCGCTCCAGGGCTCGTACCAATGGAAACCAATGCCCCATACATATTTGGCTGCCTCGGGGTCAGTTAACATGGTGTGGGCTCGCTGGTACAACAAATCCCGGTTATGATCCCAGGCGATGATCTTTTTATCGCCTAACCCTTCTCTTTTCAGAGTTGGCCCTAGATAGTGCTTTAGAAAATCTCTTTCTTCTTCTGCCGTATAGATACAGGATTCCCAGCGTTGCGTGGCCATCGGCTCATTTTGTATGGTAATGCCCCATATCGCTATCCCTTCATTCTGATATGCCTTGATGAATTTTGCGTAATAGTTCGCCCAGGCCTGGTAAAACTCCGGCTTTAATTTGCCGCCCTGCCGCATATCGTTATTGCTTTTCATAAAAGCAGGCGGGCTCCAGGGGCTGGCAAACGTCGTCAGTTTTCCGCCCGCCGTGGCAATCGCTTGCTTGATCAAAGGAATGCGAAATTGCTTATCATGGGCGACGCTGAAAGACTGCAACTCTTTATCGCCCTCGGATATGTATGTGTAACTGCCGCTGGAAAAGTCGCAACTGTGGATGTTGGTTCTGGCTAATGAATAACCGATGCCTTTTTGTCCATCAAAATAAGCAGTCAAAATTTCCTGCTGTTTAGCTTTCGGCATTTTGGCAAACGTCTCAGCCGAGGCGTCTGTAATTGCTCCGCCGATCCCTAAAAAAGTTTGATCGGTCTTCGACGGATCGACAAATACGCACACCTGAGTTTCCAAAGGCTGTCGAAGATCTTTGAAGGTCAGGGTGTCTGTAGCTGAGATTCTATAATCACTATTCTCGGCGGTTGTATAGACCACCACCTTTTTGCCATCCGTAGAAAACGGTTTTGAGCCAAGCGAAGGTTGGCGATGCTGTGCCAAAGCAGGCTGGATATTCTGTGCCAACAAACAGGCTGAAGAAGAGATCAGCAAAAAATCGCGACGATTCATTTTCATAATCGATGCTTATATCATATTGGTTCGGCTCTATGGTAGTTTGGTATGTCGACTCAGGCTAATAACACAGAGCGCTGCACACTGCCCCTCTGCTTGTAAAATTCTCTGGCGGTACACACAATAGAAAGGCTCTCCCTTTTTTAACATCGTCTATGCAATAGGAATAGGTTCAATGAGATTACAGAACAAAGTCGCACTCGTGACCGGAGCCAGCAGCGGCATCGGTAAAGCCATCGCCACACGGTTTGCCGCAGAAGGCGCGCACGTCGCGGTCAACTATCGCCCCGGCGGACAGTCCGACTCGGATGCCGCGCTGGCCGAAGCGGCGGCGTTTGGGACAACCGCAATCGCGGTGGCTGCTGATGTCAGCAAGCGCGAAGATGTCGAGCGCATGGTGCAGCAATTGATCGCGCAGTTCGGACGGCTTGATATTCTCGTCAATAATGCCGGGATTGAAACGAAGAAGCCTTTCCTTGAAGTCACCGATGAGGAATGGAACAGAGTCATCGCCGTCAATCTCTATGGCGCTTTTGTGGTGAGCCAGATCGCCGCAAGGCAGATGGTACAGCAGGGCGGCGGCAAGATCATCAACATCTCTTCTGTGCATGAGGACATCCCCTTCCCTGAGTATACGGCTTACTGTGCTTCAAAAGGCGGCCTGCGAATGATGATGCGCAATCTGGCAATGGAACTGGCCCCATACAAAATTAACGTCAACAACATCGCGCCGGGAGCGATTGCCACACCGATCAATCAAGCCGTGCTTGATGATCCGGCGGCAATGAAGAATGCCGTCAGCGAGATTCCCTGGGGACGATTTGGCAGGCCGGAAGAGGTTGCTGCGGTCGCCGTGTTCCTGGCGAGTGACGAAGCGGAGTACGTGACCGGCAGCACCTACTATGTTGATGGCGGATTAACCCAGCAAGTTACTCTCTATTAAGGCAGGCCAGATTAAGACTCGGATTACATAGATAGAATCATTATTGCCTGCGGATAGAGTTGCGCCTGGTAAGCGCCTGGTTAATCGAGCCGGCCCAATTGGTCAGGCGTTGACTCAACTTTGTCAGACCTCATAGATGATGCCGACATAATCTCCTTGAGCGGTGCGACCCTCATCAATCTTTGCTCATAAATGCCAATAAATCTGAACCTGCGCCGATTGAGCCTGGCCGGGAATGACAGTTGCTCACATTAAATCATGCATTGGGAATGGCTGTGTAGTCATTCCTATTTTCCAGACCTTTAACAGCAAAGGAGCACAACGGCTGCATGGGTTTTTTGCCGCAGCCTTTCTCATTTCCCCCCGAATTCGCAATCCTCTAATGCAGCTTAAAGAGAGTGGCTGCATTCTTCTGTTAATTTTCGTCAACGTAAAGGGAGAACTTCATAATGGCAGATACAACCGCTTCAAGAGAGGGACGCTCGCGCATGGTGACGGGACTGTTCAGAGACCGCGAGAGCGCCGAGCGCGCTTATCAATCGGTCACCGACCGTGGCTACAAACAAGATGACGTCAATTTGATGATGTCGGAGGAGGCGCGCAAACGACACTTCTCATCTGATGATGCGGATAGTGAGCTTGGCAACAAAGCTCTCGAAGGCGCTGGCGCTGGCGCGGGCATCGGCGGAACGGTGGGGGCCATCTTAGCCGTCGTCGCGGCGGCTGGCACACTGGTCATACCGGGGCTGAATATCGTCGCCGCCGGGCCGATTGTTGCGGCCCTGACCGGGGCGGGCGCGGGCGGCCTGGCCGGTGGATTGATCGGCGCGCTGGTCGGCTGGGGCATCCCCGAAGAGCGTGCGAAAGCCTACGAGTCGGGCATCAAAGAAGGCGGCATCGTCATGGGTGTGAATCCACGCACAGACGAAGACGCTGATTACTTTGAGAAGCAATGGCAAGCCCATCGCGGCGAGCAAATCTATCGCTAAGAAGGCGTAGCCAACGATTGAAGTACGGGAAGCGTTTCCGAGGAAGCTTTTCGTACTTCAATCACCCTCAACCGTTTGGAGAGACCTGTAATGAAGAAAGCCATCCTCATCCTCTTGATGCTATTGCTCACCCTGTCATTCTCATCTTGCGTCGCTGTCGGCTATTCCAATCGCGGCGGCTGGTTCGTATGGCCCGGTAGCTGTGGGCTGCTGTTGATCATCCTCTTAATCATCTTCTTTATGAGACGCCGCAGATAAACCAACCAGGAACCGGCAGCAAGTCATTCCTGATCGTTCACCCTCTCGCTTTCAATCAGGGCTGAACAACTCAAGTGGGCTGTGCAGGCCTGCCGGTTTGTCTTTCCTTCTCGTACCTGAGACATAGCGGGCTTGATGGCTATCTTGTAGAGATATGCTTGAGCGCGTGTTATTCTACTGAAAGCGATTTTTATTTGTATTAAAGGGAAATGCGATCTGAATTGTGCGGATCGCTATGAACCTGATTAGCGATGATTCGCGGATGAGTTTTATGAGCGCAGATACGAGATTCGATGTGATTGTCATCGGCGGCGGGCATGCCGGATGTGAAGCGGCTTACATTGCGGCGCGCATCGGCGCAAAGACCGCGCTGCTGACGATTGACGCCAACGCCATCGGCCAGATGAGTTGCAACCCGGCCATCGGCGGCATCGCTAAAGGCCATTTGGTACGCGAAGTCGATGCCCTCGGCGGCATCATGGGCGAAGTGATCGATGCGACAGGCATACAGTTCCGCCTGCTCAATCGCAGTCGCGGCCCGGCGGTGCAGTCGCCGCGCGCCCAGGCCGACCGCAATCTCTATCGCGCAGAGATGCGCCGCTGGCTGTCGCTTACTGAAAACCTGACGATCATCGAAGGCGAGGCCGCAGAGATACGCATGCGCGGCGAACGAGTCGCCGGCGTCGAACTGGCCGGCGGCGCGGTTCTTGAAAGCCGCTCAGTGGTCTTGACTACAGGGACGTTTTTGAACGGCCTGATTCATTGCGGCCAGAAGACCTTTCAGGCGGGCCGCGCCGGCGACCCTGCGTCGATCAAGCTGGCCGCCTCAATTCGCGCCGTCGGCTTTCAGATGGGGCGGCTGAAGACCGGCACGCCGCCGCGACTCGATGGCCGCACGATTGATTACGCGAAGTTCGAGCGCCAGCCGGGCGATGAGCGGCCCGTGCCCTTTTCGTTCAAGACCGTCGCGATCAATCGCCCACAGATCGACTGCTTCATCGGCTACACAAACGAAGCGGTGCATGACGAGATTCGCCGCAATCTCGATAAATCACCTTTGTTCAGCGGCGAAATCGTCGGCGTCGGGCCGCGTTACTGCCCGTCCATCGAAGACAAAGTCGTGAAGTTCAGCGACAAGCCGCGCCATCAAATTTTCCTGGAGCCGGAAGGTTATCAAACTTACGAAATCTATCCGAACGGCATCTCGACGAGCATGCCCGAAGAGGTGCAGTTGGCCTTCGTCCGCAAGATTCCCGGACTCGAAGCGGTCAAGATGCTGCGGCCTGGTTATGCGGTCGAATACGATTTCGTTGACCCGCGCGAATTGTCTGCGACGTTTGAAACCAAAAAAGTTGGCGGTCTGTTTCACGCCGGGCAGATCAACGGCACCTCCGGGTATGAGGAGGCCGCCGGCCAGGGCATTGTCGCCGGCATCAACGCGGCGCTGGCGGCGCTCGGGCGCGCGCCGTTGACGCTCGACCGCAGCCAGAGCTATATAGGTGTGATGGTTGACGACCTGGTGACGAAAGGCGCGGACGAGCCGTATCGCATGTTCACGTCGCGCGCAGAGATGCGCTTGTCTCTACGCTATGACAACGCCGACCAGCGATTGACCGAGCTGGCGCGCGGCCTCGGTGCTGTGAGTGATGAAGACTACGAAGCCTTTCTGCGGCGCAGGCGTGATGTCGAGCGCGTCAAAGAATACTTGAAAGCTGCGAAGGTCGCTGAGCTTGGCGAGGCGCGGCTCAGCGAGTTGCAGCTTGAAGGCGCGGCAGATGCCTATCGCGGCAAGCGCCTGGATTACCTCGCGCGCCGCCCGGATTGCCGCCAGGAGCGTTTGCTTGAGATCGTCACCGCTGGCCTGGGCGATGAAGTAAAAGAGAAAGAGATCGTCGTGGCGATGAACGACATACGCTATGCGGGCTACTTGAAAGATCAGGAGACGCTGGCTCGCAAGCGCGGGCGCTATGATGAGCTTGAGATTCCTGGTAGCCTGGATTACACAAGCATATCAGGCTTGTCGAATGAGGTGGTGCAGAAACTCGGCAAGGTGCGCCCGCGCACGATTGGCCAGGCGGCGCGCATTCCGGGCATCACGCCGGCAGCCGTATCGATTCTGCTGATTGCTGCGCTCAGGAATTGACCGACCGCCGCCAGTCTCCGTCGGCGGTCGTCTCTGGCAATTCGCTTCCGCACTCTGCTAAAATTTGATTAGCAGCAAAGCACTGCTATCTCTTCTCCAAAGTAAGCAGAGTGGTAGGGGCGAGGCGATGTGCAAGCGACTCGCCCTTTTTTTGCTGCACCTGTCGGACGATCTGCTACTCGGTATCAAGCTGCCGGAATAATTTTACCTACGGAGATCAAGGATGAACGCAAAGAGATTGTTTTGCGCGCTGTTTGTCGCGCTGTTTGGCATTTCAAGTATTCCGATGGTCCGCGCCGATGAAGGCATGTGGACGTTCAACAACGTGCCGCGCGCGGAGATCAAAAAACGTTATGGCTTCGACATCACCGACGAGTGGTTGAAGAAAGTGCAACTCGGCTCGGTGCGCTTCAACAATGGCGGCAGCGGTTCGTTCGTGTCGCCCGATGGCCTGGTGTTGACGAATCACCACATCGCTTCCGACACGCTGCAAAAGATCAGCTCGGCGGAAAAAGATTATGTCAAAGACGGCTTCTACGCGCCGACGCGCGACAAAGAAGCCAAAGCGCCCGACCTTGAACTGAACGTCTTGATGAGCCTCGAAGACATCACCGACCGCGTCAACGCCGCCGTCAAACCGGGCATGACGGGCGCTGAATCGAGTGCCGCGCGCCGCGCCGCGATTGCCGCCATCGAAAAAGAGTCGACCGAAAAGACCGGCTTGCGTAGTGATGTCGTGACGCTTTATCAAGGCGGGCAGTACAATCTTTATCGCTATAAAAAATACACGGATGTGCGCCTGGTCTTCGCGCCGGAATTCAAGATCGCTTTCTTCGGCGGCGATCCAGACAACTTTAACTATCCGCGCTTCGATCTCGACATGGCGCTCTTCCGCGTCTATGAAAACGACAAGCCGGTTCACAGCGACAACTATTTCAAGTGGTCGAAGACCGGCACAAAGGACGGCGAACTGATCTTTGTGCCCGGCCATCCCGGTTCAACGGCGCGCTTGAACACGATGGCGCATCTCGAATACTTGCGTGACACAGGCATCCCGTTCACCTTGCGTCTGCTTGAGCGCGAACACGCGCTGCTTGACAAGTACGGCGCGCTCGGCGAAGAGCAGGCGCGGCGCGCGCAGGAAGAAAAGTTCGGCATCGAAAATTCGCTGAAAGCCTATCGTGGCCAGTACGAAGGATTGAAAGATGCGACGCTGATGGCGAAGAAACAACAGGCCGAAGACGCGCTGCGCCATGTGGTTGCTGCTGATCCGAAGAAACAGAAAGAGTACGGCGATGCGTGGGAGATCATCGCGCGTGGCCGCAAGTCGCTGCCCACCTATTCGCGCCAGTATTCATTGATTGAAATCGGCGCGGGCTTCAACTCGGAACTCTTCCAGGTGGCGCGCGCGTTGGTGCGGCTCGCGGCTGAGAGCCAGAAGCCGAATGCCGAACGCTTGCCCGAATTCACAGACGCACGGCGCGCGTCGCTCGAACTCGATTTGTTTTCGCCAGCGCCGATCTACGCCGATTTCGAGAAGATGAAGCTTGCCGATTCGCTCGCCTTCATGCGTGATGAACTGGGCGCGGATGATCCGGTGGTTAAGCGAGTTCTCGCCGGCAAGACGGCGGAAGCGCGCGCCGCTGAATTGGTCGACGGCACTCGGCTAGCTGATGCCGCTTATCGCAAACAACTGGCGGCGGGCGGCGTCAAAGCCATTGAAGAATCCAGCGACCCGATGATTCAACTGGCGCGCGCCGTAGACGAAGACGGGCGGAGCTTGCGCAAACGCTATGAATCGGAAGTGCAGAGCAGCGAGCGCGCTAATTATGCGAAGGTTGCCCGCGCGCGTTTCGACATCGAGGGCACGAAGATGTACCCGGATGCGACCTTCACGCTGCGACTCTCTTACGGCGCGGTGAAGGGCTACGAAGAGAACGGCAAACGGATCGCGCCGTTCACGACCATGGGCGGCCTCTACGAACACGCAGCGCGGCACGGCAACAAAGACCCTTATGAAGTGCCGGAAAGCTGGATGAAGAAGAAGTCGACGATTGATCTCAAAACGCCTTATAACTTCGTCTCGACCGCCGACATCATCGGCGGCAACAGCGGGTCGCCTGTGCTCAACAAGAATGGCGAGCTGGTCGGCCTGATCTTCGACGGCAACATTCAATCGCTGGTCGGCAATTTCATCTACGACGAAACGCAGAATCGCGCCGTCTCGGTTGACGTGCGCGCGATGATCGAAGCGTTGCGGAAAATCTACGGCGCCAGTGAAGTGCTCGACGAGTTGACCAGGTAATCGCCGCGAAGAAGTTTGGAGTAGCGCCTTCAGGCGGAATGATTGATTGCCGCAAGTTTCCGCCTGAAAGCGTTACGCCATGCTGCTTGCTTGATTCGTTTCATTCCGACATCCATCAAAAGCTGAATCTCATGCCGCTCTCCAGGCGGCGGCCTGCTTGCGCGGCGGTCGCTCTGCCGAAAAACGGCGAGGTCTCGACGCCCGTGAAGTTCACCCGGTTCACATGGTTGAACAGGTTGTAAGCCTGCGCGTAAAACACCATGCGATAGCGATGATTGTTGCCGCCCATTGAAGGCACCTGGCCGAGCACGTCACTACTGTCGCCGCGAATGCGCACCATGCGCGGGCCGCCCGCGCCCGGCTCGCGTGGCTTGCCGAAGCCGAAGCCCCAGCCGAGTCGCGTGCTCGCGTCCCACTGCGCCGCGCCGCGCCCGCTGTTGCGGCGCACGCCTGCCGGTCGGTCGTTGCTGACGCTGTCGCCGTTGTTGTCGAACCCTGTGGTGATGTTAAAGGGCGGCGCAGAACTGGCGCGGAACATCGCGCCGAGCCTGAAGCCCGCCATCAGGTTTGTATTCAATAACACAAACAGCCGATGGCGCACGTCATCTGACGAAGGGCCGCGTTCGCCGCGCAGGTCGAAGTTGTTGGCCGGCAGCGCGAGCGGCCCGTCGCTTTCATTGACGCTCTTCGATAGAAAGTAACTCGCGCCCAGCATGAGGCCTTTCATCGGATTGCCTGTGTTGAGGTTCAGCATCAAGCCGTGCGTCGCCGAACTCGCCGTCGCCTCGATCTGGTTGATGTTGCCCGCCGTCGGGTCGGGCCTTTCAAGTCCGACGAGCGGCGCGTTGAGATTGTGGCCGCGCAGTTGATGGATGCCGCGCTGATAAAAGTAATTGGCAAAAAACTGCGAAAACCTGCCGAATTGTCGTTGCACGCCGAATGATGCCTGCTCAACGTAAGGCATCTTTAGCTCAGGCGCGAGCGTGATGCGACCGGGCGGCAAAAGAGCAGGGCTGCCGCCGGCGAGCGGCTCAGGGTAACCTGGATTACGAATGACGATCTCCTGCTGACGTATGCCGTCGACGCGCAGTGTCTGTTCGTAAGTTTCCGCCGCCAGCCAGTCATAAAAAATTCCCGCGCCGGCGCGTAGCGTGGTCTTGCCGTTTTTGAACGGTGACCATGCCACCCCGGCGCGCGGCGCAAAGTTATTATGATCGCCAACCTGTGATTGAAACTCATGGCGCACGCCGTAGCTCAACGTCAGACTCTTTGTGATGCGCCAATCGTCCTGCCAGTACCAGCCAAGTTGCAGTTGATCGAAGGCGACGCGCGCCGCGCCGACGCGCTGTATGTAAGTCGTCGGTCGCCCGGCGCGAAAATCCGCGAGGCTTGCGAAGGTGAATGTGCCGTTGGCGTTGCGCGTGTCGTCGCTCGTGTAGCTGGTTGCTTCAACCAGCAGCCCGGCGCGCATCGCATGTGTGCCGAAGACAAAATCCAGGTTGTCGGCAATCTCGAACTCGCGCGCGCGCCGCGCTCCACTGATGCCTGCGCCGCCGCGATTGAAAGCGCTCAACACCAACACAGCCGGTTCATCGCTTGCCGAGCGCATGCCGAGTTCGTTCCAGCGCGCCTGAAAGCGCAACTCGTTCACCAGCCGCTTCGATAGCAAGCCGGTATCCGAAAAGCGCAGAATGTGTTCGGTCTGGTCAGAGAGATAAGCCCGCTCGGGCAAGTCGAAATCGCCGACGCCCAGGCTCTCCTGGCGGTTGGCGTTGCGTTGATACTCGGCGTGCAGCGTGTGCGCTTTGGTCAGCGCGTGCTCGACGCGCGCCGCAAGGTTGAGCGTTCGCGTTGGTCGGCGGAAAATGTCGTTCAGATTACCTTCAGGCAATGCGGCAACAATTGTCTTTGAATCGTAAGCCGACAATCCATCGGCTGATAAAAACAGCGATGTGTGCTTGGGCCACAGCGGGCCGTCGACTGAAAAGCCAATGCGGCGATTCTGCTCTGGGCCGCGCGCCGGCGCAAACGCATTGCGGGCATTGAGCGATTCGTCGCGGAAGCCGAAGCTGAGCGCGCCGTGCCATGCATTGAGTCCGGGCTTGGTGGTCACGTCAATACTCATAAAGTCGGCTTCGTGATATTCGGCTGCGTAAGGATTCATGCGGAAGCGTATCTGGCGGATTTGCGATTTCGGCGGCAGCTTGCCGCCGCGAAAGCCATTGACACGCAAGGGTGCGCCCGGCGGTGCCATGCTGCGCAACGCCTGTTCGAACTGGTCAGGGTCGTCAGGCAGCGCGGAGAGTTGATCTTCGGTCAAGATATTGGTGAACGAATCGCCGCGCGGGTCGGTGGCACGCTCGCGTTTGTCCCGTCCGACGGCGAACTCTTCTTTGATGGCCGCGACCTCGAGCTTCACCTCAAGGCGATTGCTGCCGGCGTTCAGGATGACCTCATCCTTATCCTGCGCGTCAAAGCCGGCAGCTTCGACGTGCAATTGATAGCGCCCCGTTGCGAGTTTTGCGAATACCGAATCGCCGCGTTCATTTGTGCTCAAAGCTACATTTTTGCCGGCAGCCGTTTTCAACTGTACCTGTGCAGCGACGACCGCCGCGCCGCTCGGATCAACGACCGTGACGCGAAGGCTAGCCTCATTCGTTTTGGTTTGCGCCGCGCTCTGGCCGACGGCGATTGCCAGCGCGACAAACAGGCTGATGATTCGTATACACAGGTAGCGTGTTGACATTACTGCACCTCTATTCTCGGATAAGTGACAGTGACAAGTTGTTACAAGGAGCCTGGTTTTCAGCCCCGTTAGAGCGATTTTCAAATGCGTTTGCCATGTAGCGCAAGCTGTTAGCTTGCGCTACATTCAATTGAAAACCGCTCTAGGGGCGTAATGTTTATAGCAACCGATGTCACAATTGAGTGCAAGCTCCGTAGGAGCGTGATGAAATTAAGTGACCAGCGTTCTATAAACATTACGTGCCGACGGCACTCTTTATCTACTTCTTAAACTTGTCGGCTTTCAGCGGCGGGTTGATCTTGAACTTGCTCAACTCCCACTCTTCGTTGAACTGGCCGTTGACCGAGCGCGTGATGCGGTGCGGCAGCAGGATGCCGTCTTCGGCGCGGTACTCTGCAAAGTACACTTCAATGTCGGCGAGCGGCGGCGGCTGGTCAGCCTGCTTGCTGGCCTGAGCTTCGATCTCTTTCCTGTGCTTTTCAGCATGGTCGGGGTTGTCGCTGATCTGGCGGCGCATCATCATGCGCGGCGGCGACCCGCGATAGCTCAACAGCAGCGGGCGATGCGTTTGTTTGTCGAGAAACAACCGCGCCGCGAAATCGTCCGGCCCCTTCACATCAATGGCGTCGGCCTTGCCGTCTTTCACTTCGGCTTCGCCGGCATAGCTGTATTCGAGGGGCAATGTAGCCGGCGTTACCAATAGCCATGAGAGCAACTGCCGGGCGAACTCTTTGCGCAAGTTGCGCGTCTGAGTCGCCAGCGACTTCGGATCGCTCGGCCCGGGCCGGACAATCACCATGCCGCCGCCGCCGCCAGATGTGTGTGCATCGAAGAAAGCTTGCTCGCCGTTGATGCCGGCGAGTCGCGTGATCTCTGTCAGGCCGTCGCCGATGCTCGTCATTTCAGTGCGCAGATATTTGTCGGGCAGCAGAAAGTCGAACTGGATTTCGCCCTGTACCTGCTCCTGGTCGTCGCCGTCGCCGCCGACCACCTGGCGCATCCGGCCTGATATGCTCAGGCTCTGCACGGCTTTGAGTTTGGCGTCGCCGCCCAGCGCCGCGTGCGCCTGAGCGAGTAATTCTTCAGCGCGAGCTTTCTCGTCGCCGCGCGCCGCACGGCTCGTCGTTACCAGCAAGCTGAACGCGAGGGCTAAAACAATTGCAATGCGAATACGCATCATAGCGGCTCCTCCTGAGTGAAGTTGTATAGCGATTCGTTAATTGTGGGCCGGAGATCGGCTCTAAACGATTAGTAAAGTAGTCTACAAATCGCTTTCGACAGTGCCGGATGCTCGGCGTCATTTTTGCGAGCGTGTTTTGCAATCAGTGCCTACGGAGCTGAGGATTTCAAAACACGATCTGAGCGCGCTCAGTGTCCTTGCGTGAGCAGTTCGCGAAGCTTGCGCACCACCGGCATCATCAGCGGCGGATCGTAATTCGTCATCACTACCGCCACGTAGCCGGGCTCCGGCAAGATGCTCAAATCCGAGCCGATGCCCGGCGCGCCGCCGTTGTGACCAAAGATGCGATAGCCGTTCATCTGCTGCTCGCCGAAGCCGTAGCCGTACTTGCTGCCGCGCCCCATATCGACTTTGCCTGTGGTGATCAATTCGGTGGACTTCGCGTTGAGCAACTGGTGATCGCTGAGTGCGGCAGCGAAGCGCATCAGGTCTTCGACGGTCGAATAACCGCCGCCCGCCGGGCCGCCGCGATTCGGGCGCGAGTCGCTATTCTCGCGGCGCGGGCCGCTTGCCGGCTTATCGTCAGGCCCCAAGCTGGTGTAGCCCATTGCCAGATTCGGCGTCGCTTCGGTGATCTGATAGGCGTCGGTGTTCTTCATGCCGGCAGGCTTGTAGATGTGCTCGCGAACGTAGTCATAATAACTCTGCCCCGACACTTTCTCGATGATTGCGCCGAGCACGATGTAGCCGGAGTTACTATATTCGAAGCGCGCGCCCGGCTCGAACAACAAAGGTTCATCGGCAAACAGCGCCAGGTAATCAGCGACCGTTTTAATCTGGGCGCGGCGCGCATCAAACTTCGCGTTCCAGTACGAGCCGAGCCCTGACGTATGCGTCAGCAGATGATGAATCGTCACTTTGCTTGCTACATCCTTGTTCGGGTAATCGGGCAGCAGCTTGCCGACCTTGTCATCGAATGACAGCTTGCCCTGTTCAGCCAGTTGCGCGATGGCGACGGCGGTGAACATTTTATTCATTGAGCCGAGGTTGAATTTCGTCTCCGGGTTGTTCGCCAGGTTCCGGGCTTTGTCCGCCAGGCCATAGGCTTTCACAAAAAAAGGCTTGCCGTTTCTGGCAATCAACACGACGCCGGAGAACTTATCTTCCTTTGCCAACCCTTCAAGATAAGCTGCGAGCGACTCGGTCACCTCGGCTTCGGTCAGCTTTCTTGTCGGCGCGGCGGCTTCAGGTTTCTTGTCGCCGGCATCGCGCTTCGGGGTTTCGCGCGGCGGCGTCGAGTTAGGGGCCCCTGCCGGTTGCATGGCGATTTTGATTGCCGGATACGGCGCCATGGATTCGACTTCCATTTTGAAAGTCAACCAGCGCCCGTCTTTTTTGGTCTGCACCAGAGTTTCGATTTCGTAATCCGACGATTGCTTGACGCCGTGCAGCACGAGGCCGCCGCTCTGATTGTAGAACTCCATGTCCTGATCGGCGTCATCGACATTGCCGTGGCGCTCGCTGTGAAAGCGGCGCAGCGTGTCGAGGTTGCCGCTGTTGAGCGCGACAAGGAACGCGCCAAAGGTTTTGCCCGCCGGCGTCTCCGGCAGCTTGACGCTATCGGGCGTCTGCGCGATGGCAAGCGCCGCCAGCAGCGCTGCTACAAAAGCGATTGCTGCCGAGTTTTTCAACTGAGTCGATTTCGCTGGATTCATAATGCCTCCGTTCGATATTCCCAATATCCCGCCTCTCGTTCCGCTTCATTAAACGATGCCGATGCCGTTTCGGTGGTCAAATCGGCGTTAAGAGTTTGTAAAGGTTGTAAAGCCGCCGCCTCTCGGCGCGAGACAAAAACAGCCTTGCCTCAACGCGCAGATGAGTCCCGTCTGGTTCCACACAAGGGCTATAAGCGCTTTGCCGTCAGCCGTGGTTAAGCGTGCGAAAAGAGATTGTTAAGGATGTAAAATAATAGTTCGGCCCTTTTCTGTTTCCATCATTTCCATCAAGACTTAGGCGGAAAGCTTTGCAGAGTCAGGTTGGAAAGAGTTGGCTGGGCCTCGAAGATGCCCGATGGGTTGAAAGTATCAGAGGCGAAGCGTGGGCAGCGCATCCGGCATCAAGGGGCGCACAGTCAGCACGGCTGGTGCGCCCTACTTTTGATGCGGGCTGGACGATTCTTTAATGCAGAAAGCTCCCTCGCTCAACGTCCACCTCTAGCCAGTGTTCGAGTCCCTTCCTCTGGAGGACGGCCCTATAGCGGTTTAGCAAATTAAATCTTTGTTGCCTGTTCTTTTTCTTTCTACCCTTTACGTCCACTCTGATCCGCCTTCTTAGCCGCTGTTCGGAACATTCTGTGGTATAGCTGTGGTACAAGTCTAGCTATTTTCTTCAGTAACCCGCCATCGAAAAAAGACGACGCCTTGATGCGCGAATTTGCCTGGATGATTGCTTATGGTTGACGTCACAGGCACAGCGCGTATGGCCTGAAGCCGTGACAACCCATTGCCACGTGTTTATATACTGTCATCACCGCTTGACCAATTCTCTGGCAGTCAAATCTTTCGATGGCGTCTATTAATTGCCAATTCAATGATTTGAGCAAGACAGCTAATACCCTGTTCGGTGCGGCAGCCCCTTTGCAACTGTGATTAGTGACCGAGCGAGAATCGGCGAGTAATCGTATAAGGTGAAGCCAGGCGACACGCCTCACAGGCTACCGAAATCAGGTCGCCCCTCGGGCCTCAATTATTCATCCCATGTTTCGTCAGGCCGCGAGATGTGACCGGTTCGCTCTACTCAATACGGAGTTGATGGGAAGCAAGCCAGAAAGGAGCACACCTCTTAGTCCTGATCTAATCTCAAAAGTGTCAGACCGCTGCGGTCCATATTCACTATTGAACAACAGAAATACAGCAGAATAGAGCCGGTTCGAGCAAGATTCGGAAAGACCCTTATAGCTGCTGGGGGCTACACTCACTAAGTCCAGCGAGCCGAGGGGCACCTGAAGGGGCAGTTTTGGATTGGAGCGCCGATCAATAC
>JBBWZK010000015.1:0-38084 GCA_039648975.1 Blastocatellia bacterium | reverse complement strand
TAACAAACCACAGCATAGCAATAGGGCTAATCGCTTCATCGGTTGATTCCTCTCTGAATGAGATATATAGCAGGCACTATAAAATTATAGCGCAGTAAGGCGCGACGCGGCGACGCGGTGACGCGGTGACGCGGCGACACGGCGAGTAAAAGACATGCAAGCCAACCGGTTGCTTGGCTCTTTCCCCGCGTCGCCGCGTCGCCGCGTCGCCGTGTCGCTCCGCCGCCGCGTCACCGCGTCGCGCCTGTTGCGCTGGTTTCAATGGCGTTGAACAGGAAGGGCAGCGTGGCGATGCTCTGGCCGCGATACTGCGGGCGGAAGCCGAACATCACCATGCGTCCTTTGCCGCGCTTCACTTCAACGATGGCTCCCTTCCCCGCAATCTTCTCTGCGCCCAGCAGCCAGCCGGATAACAGCAATTCTTTCGCCTCGGCAAAGCGAGCGATGACGCGTGCGTCGCTGCTCGTCGTTTCAAAGGCCGGGCTGAACTCGAACCAGGCGAGGCTTTCATCTGAAGTCGCTTCGAGCGGCGGTGCGTTGCGCGTCAGCGAATCGTTCGCATCAAACCTGATCTTGAGAATCGAGCCGGGACAGTAGAAGTCTTTCGCCGCGACACCTTCGAGGACATTCTTCACCGGCGCGTTGAGATAGGTAATCGCAAACTGCGACGCTTCGTTGAGCGTGATGATCGTGCCGCCGTCTTCAACGAACTTCTTCAACGCCTCAACGCCTGCCGTCGTGATGCCGCCAGCGACTTCCGCCGGATAGCGATCTTTCGGCAAGCCGTTGACGATTGATCCCGCACCCTGCGCCGGCAGGATGATGCAATCGTACTTCGCCCGCAGATTGCCTGCACGAATCTCCCCATCAAGCAGGGAGCGATAAGAAAGCCTGAACGTGTGAAGACTGTATTTGAACTGATCGAAGATCCACCGCGTCCAGCCTTCATCCATTGAAGCAACATAACTCTTGTACAGGCCGACGCGAGGCTCAGGCATCTGCCCAAGTCCAATGCCATCGCCGGCAATACTCTGAGGTTCTTTCGGCAGCTTGAACGCATTGTTCACCTGAACGACGTTGACCCCCATCAGCAGCGGCAAGGTATGCGCCGTCACGTCATAAGGACGACGCGGCGGGCCGCCGGGATATTCGCGCAAATCAGGATAGCGCTGCCGCTCAAGCAACGTTTTAGCGAAAGCCCCGTAAGGTTGTTGCATCAGAATAATCTTCGTGTGGGCAGGATAGGTTTTGCTATCCGCTGCAAACGCCTCGCCTGCTTCGTGCATCTCCACACCACCGCGATTCATAATCGAGAGGAGCCGGCGCAAGCCTTCCTCTCTCCAAAAAGTCATTGGTGATAAAGGCGGTATGAGGAACGCGAACGGCTCGCCCGGCTTCGGCTCGCGCACGGCGTCTTTGCCAATGTAATAAAAATCGCGCAGCCAGCGTTCACGGTAGCGCGCCGCGTTGCGCATCAAGGCGAACGCGCCTGACTGCATGTAATCGACGATGTTCGCCAGCTTCCACTCGCCGCCCGGCCAAACGAGCGGGAAGTTCCAGCTACGCACCTTCGGGTCAACGCCGATCTGTGGCGACAATTTTTCAAAGGGAATCTGCGTCGGCGTGGCGATGCGGCAGGAAGCCGTCTCGCTCAATATGCGTATGCCGCCGTGATAATGCTGATAGGCGCGCGCCGGCGTCCACGCATCATAGACGCCGTTGATGACGACGCCCGCTTTGCCTTCCGCCGTCAATTCCCATGCCATGCTGCTGCCCATGAAATTCACGCCGGCTTGAATCAAAGGCGGCACGTTCGGCTCCCACGGCTCGACATAAGGCGGCAGGAAAAAACGCGACCCGGCTTCACCCTGCTGATGTATGTCGTGGACGATCTGCGGTCGCCAGACGTTTTGAACACGGTCTACCGTGAGCTGCGTTTCGACCTGCGTGAACGCGTACCAGTCGCGGTTGTTGTCGTGGCCTGTGTAATGATGATAAAGCTCAGGCGGGCTACTGCCTTCGGCGGGCGTGCCAAGCGTCTTGTCATACCAGTTCTTCACAATGTCGACGCCGTCAGGATTGAGCGACGGCACCAGCAGCACGATGCACTTGTCGAGAATCTCGCGCGTCTCCGGCCCGTCATCCGAGGCCAGTTTATAAGCGATGTTCATCGCTGCCAGCGGCCCGCCGACTTCGGTCGAATGGATGCCGCAGGTGATCATCACAATCGTCCGGCCTTCGGCGATCAGCTTCTCGGCCTCCGCGTCGTTGCTGCCGATCAGGCGCGGGTCGGCGAGCTTGCGCTGAATCTCTTTGAAGCTCTCAAGCCTTGCCAGATTCGCCGGTGAAGAGATCACCGCGACGACGAACGGGCGACCGAGCGTTGTCTTGCCGAGGTCTTCAAGCATCAGGCGATTGCTCGATTGATCGAGCCGCTTGAAGTAGTCGACAATCTGCGCCCACGATGCCAGCTTGCGATCTTCGCCAGGCGCAAAGCCGATGATGTCGCGCGGCGCTGGCACAGTGGCCGTCGGGCGCGGTGGTTTGGCGCGTCCGGCTTGCCGGCTTTGCGCCAGAGCGCCGCTTGAGTGAAAAGTGAAAAACGTTACAAATAAGATCAGCGCCGCGCAGGGCGCAGGCCGCAAGGAGAGTCGCATAGGTTTCTCCGGCAAAGATGAGAATGGCCGATCCGCACGCGCGAATCGGCCTGCAAACGATTCGTACCGCTGGAATCGCTAATCGCTCTGGCGCACGAGAATCACGCCGCCGCCGACCGCCCAGGCATGTTGCGCGTCCGCCGCGCCGAGCCGCGCAAGCGGCGGATCAAATTCGAGGTCTTTCTTCTCGCTCAACCACGTCTTGTTGCCGTCTAATGTGTGATAGATGTACGCGCCTTTCTCGGTCAATATCCAACCTTCATTAGCGTTCAGAAAGAACAGGTCGCGCGCCCCTGAATCGGCAATGATTCGCTGTTTGGCCCACGATGCGCCGCCGTTCGAGGTGCCCAGGATGCGGCCCGTATCTTCTTCGTTGGCGCGCGCGGCGGCATACCCATGTTCGGCGTCCGGGAAGCTGATGCCCGAAATCTTAAACATTTTCGCGCCTTCCGATCCCGGCAACGTAAAGGCATCGCCCGCCTCAAGCTCAGACTTCTGTTTGTCCCAGGCCAATCCGCCATTGGTCGTGTGATAGATCGCGCCTTTCGACCCGGAAGCCCAGCCGGCCATTTTATCTGGAAACTCAATATCGAAAACTGACATCGGCAGGCGAATCTGCGATTGCCAGGTCTTGCCGCCGTCGGTTGTCGCCAGTAGATCGCTCGGCCCGTTTTCGTCCTCATCATCTTCGGGATCAGCCGAAGTTGAGCCGCCCATCCAGCCGGTCTCTGCATCGACCATGAAGATACACAACGGCGTCTGATTGACGCCGGCCAGCCGCGAAAAAGACCATGTCTTGCCGCCATCAGTCGTCTTGAACATGATCCCGCTGGTGTCCTTCGCTCTGCCGACCGCATAGCCGATTTCCGGATTGGCAAAGGCCATGCCGGTGATGCTAATCTGAGCGACGCCTTGCTGCTCTAGTACCGTTTCGCTCCACGTCTGCCCGCCGTCTGTCGTCTTAACCACGACGCCAACGCGGTCGGCTTTATTTTTGGGATTGCGCATATCGCCGCCGACGTAGACCAGGCTCGGCGAAAGCACCGCGATTGAACTGTAGTAAAAGCTCTCCGCCAGTTCGTTGCCCGTCAGTCCCTGTGCCAGCGGCGAGCGATACTGTGGCACCCAGCGTGCCAGCTTTGGCGGGTTGATGCTGGTATTCTTATTACTGCTTCCCCGAAACCACTTGCAACTGCCGCTGATGAGCGCGACACATAAGACGATGGTGAGCAGACCAAGCTGCTTGTTTCTGTGCATCAATAATCCCTCAAAAGCGCCTGATGGAATGAATGCCAGAGTTTAGCAGAGCAAGCGGCCAGTGGTAAATGATGAATGATGAGTGATGAATGATGAATGATGGGAGAAAACGGCAGGGGATTATCAATAGAAAATCCGGCTGCCTTTTCCTCTTTAGTTCATCATTCATCACTCATCGTTCATCATTTCCAGTTATGGCGATGGGCAGTTCGGTGGCTTTGCCCGATGCGCGATTGCCGGCATAGTCTTCGGCGAGGATGCGAATCAGGTAATTGCCCGGCGCAAGCTGCGAGGTGCGCAGCAGGCCCTGACGCGCCGCGCTGTCGCGGACGCGATTGGTGACGATGTACTTGAAACGTGTCGGCGTGCCGTAGGCGCTGACGCCGCTGCCGGTCGCGTAAGCCAAGACCACGTCTTCATCATCCGGCGGCAAGCGGTTGAATTCGATGTTGACGAGCGGCTGCTCGAAGCCAGCGACCGGCGAGCCGTCTTCTTTCATCAGTTGATAGCCGGCGCGATAAAGGCCGAGTTTGCGGCTGGCGACGTTGCCATCAACCCGGTCATAAGCGGCGACCAGAATCTTCACATCACCGTAGACCACCAGCCGGCCATTGCGTTTTTCAGTGAACGCTTCTTCGGGTTGATTTGCTGCCGCGTTGGCCTTAACCACTTCGATGCCGTTCGGCTCGATGATGGGCGCGACCGTATCTTTGAAGTCGACAAACGGCAGCTGTATAGGGTTGGCTATGGCATTCCAGGGGCCGAAGTTGAGATGCACATGATAGAGCTTGTTGAGCGTGCCTAAGACTTCGCCGACGCGGAAGCGCGCGCCACGTCGCACGCGGACGCCTGCGAGTTTGCCCGCTGCATCAAGTCGCGCTTTGAACTTTTCGGGCGCTTGCAATTGCCCGTCCGCATCGCGGCCTACACGAATGTGTATGTATGTGAACGCGCCGACGTGCAGGCCTTCGCCGGTCTGCTCGAATCCCCAGTTCGGCAGCGGGTCAGTGACTTTTTCGTCATAGACAGAAAGGCACGGCTCGCCCATCACGCCGCGCACGTCGAGCCCTGCGTGCAGATGATCGAGCGCCGTGCCGTTGAAGTTGCCGCGCGCTTCGCCGACGACGCCGGCAACTTCGTGCCACTGATTCTGCGGCTTCACCGGCCAGGGAAACCGTTGCGTAATGTTCAAGACCGACGCGTCGAGCTTCGGAATCACCTCATCGGCATTCGCCTTGAGCGTTTCAGTCGGCGGCTGAATATACGGCTCAGATGCAGCGGATGGAGGGCTCTGCTGATCTGAGCGCATGACCGGCGTGATTTTTCGTATGAAGTAATTATGCGAGTCGGCAACCAGCAGAGCGCCTTCCCGGTCAAGCGCGATCCCTGAAGGATGATTCAACTGCGCCTGTTCGCCCGCGCCATCTGCATACCCGGCCCTGCCGTTGGTGATGAGATCAAAAGACTCGTCCGGATTGATCCGACCAATATTGCAATCATCGGCCCCTGTGAAGTACACGAAGTTATCATGTGTAGCGACCAGGCCGAGAGGCCGCACGCGGCGCTGGAAGACATGAACCGATCCGGCGGCCTGAGAAAAAAGGTGAACGACTTCACCGCTCGGCTTGATCTTGTGTATCTCTTCGTTGCCGGTGTCGGCGATGAAGAGATTGCCGAGCGCATCCACAGCGATGCCGCACGGCGTATCGAGATTGATTGCCGTTGCGCCATCATCCTGCGCGCCGGCAAACGTCGAAACGTTGCCGTCCGAGCTTATTTTTCGTATGCGGTCGTTGTAGGCATCGGCCACATAGATGTTCCCCTGACGGTCAGCCGCTACGGCCATTGGCCCGTCGAATTGCGCTTTGTCTGCTGGGCCGTCCCTGAAACCTGCGGTGCCGCTGCCGGCAATCGTGCTGACGGTTGCATAATCTTTCGATAGCTTCCTGATGCGATGGTTTGACGTGTCGGCGATGATCAGATTGCCTTCGCGATCAAGCGCGATACCCGATGGGGTGTTGAACTGCGCTTCGGCAGCCGGGCCGTCGCCGTACCCTTCACTTGATCCGGCAATCGTTTTCACTTCGCCTTGCGGGGTGATCAGGCGTAGGCGATTGGTTGCGCCATCGGAGACGATGACGTTGCCGCGCCGATCAACGGCGACGCCGAACGGGTCAGTGAAGCTCGCGGCATCGTGCGCGCCATCAAGGCTACCGGGTGCGCCGATGCCCGCCAATGTCGTCACCATCCCAATCGCCTGACGATTGGTCGGCTTTGGTTTTGTGATATAGCGGTAAGCAAAGAAAGCGGCGGCGCTCAACAGCGCGAGGACAGAGATAACAATAAGAATCTTTCGCATCAAGGGTGGCAAATCAATAGGCGCGAGCGAATCGGTATCGTTACAGAGGCGCAGTGCATAAGCATCTCTGCGCCTCTGTGACTCTGTGGCAATTCCAACCCGATTTTACAGGCGGCTGATGGCGTCGAAGTAGCGCGCGAACATCTTCATGCCACCCGACGCCATGCCCCAGTCGAAGTTCTCGTTCTTGGCGTGATAACCATGCTCAGGCAACGACAGGCCCAGGAAAACAATCGGCGCTTTCAAATAATCCTTCATCGTCACGACCGCGCCGATGGAGCCGCCTTCGCGCGTGAACGCAGGCTTCTGGCCGAAGGCATACTGCATCGCTTCAATTGCCGCATCGGCATACGGCCCTTCAAATTCGCCGATGTAGGCTTCGAGCGCGCCATGCGCTTCGAGCTTCACGTCCGGGTTTTTCTGGCGCACATAGTCGCGCAGCAGCTTGAAGATCTTTTTCGGCTGCTGGTCGGGCACCAGGCGCGTACTGATCTTGGCTTCGGCGCGATACGGCACGATGGTCTTGACGCCCGGCCCCTGATAGCCGCCGGCGATGCCATGAACTTCAAACGTCGGTTCGGCCATGATCGCCTTCAACACGCGCTCGGGTTCGTCAAAGCGCAGGTCTTTTAACTCATGCGCCGCTTTGAATTTCTTCGTCGTGAAGCCGGAATCGAGAAAGCTCTGCACTTCTTTCTTGGTCGCGCGACGCACATCGTCATAGAAGCCCTTGATCTTCACGCGCCCGGTTTCGGCGTCATAGCACTCGGCAATCAGCTTGCACAACTCGCCGATGGGATTGCGCGCCGGGCCGCCGGTCAGACCCGAATGCACGTCTTTCGCGCCGGTCTGCAAGGTCATCGTCATGGCCATCATGCCGCGCAAGCCATAAGGAATCGCCGGTCGTTTGCGCGAAATCCAGATCGTGTCGCTGACCAGTATCGAATCGGTCTTCAAACGCGCCGCATTGTTCTTAATGAAGTGCTCGAAGTTGGGCGAGCCGATCTCTTCTTCAAGTTCCCAGATGAAGTTGATGTTGAGCGGCACGTTGTTGTCGACCGCATAACGCGCGCCGGTCATCGCCGACAGCGCCGGCCCTTTGTCGTCCGTCGTGCCGCGCCCTTCGTAACGGTCGCCTTCTTTGAAGAAAGTGAACGGCGCTTTGTGCCACTCTTCAGGGTTGGCGGGCTGCACGTCTATGTGGTTGTAGACGGTCACGGTCGGGTTATTCGCGCCGGTTTCGATGCGCCCGAAGACCACAGGGTAGCCGGGCGTTTCGACGATCTCGGCCTTTGCGCCGATACTTTCGAGGTACTGGCGGGCGAGTTCCGCGCCGCGCCGTATGTCGGGCTGGCGCTCCGGTTCCATGCTGATGGTGGGTATCTCGACAAGCTCGCCGAGCTGGCTTTCAAAATTAGTGCGATTGTCTTTGATGAAGCTATCGAGGCGGGCATCGGTCGTCGCTTTGGCGGTCATGTGTCTGTCGGTCTCCTTTATTTCAGTGGTGGTCTGCGGGGTCATTATGAGGAGCGCGTTCGAGCAGTGTCAAGGAAGGCAGATCAATCAAATGATGAACGATGAATGATGAATGATGAATTAAAGAAGAAGAGGAACTCACCATACTGATTGCTTATTCCTATTTATCATTCATCGTTCATCGTTTCCCCTACAGTGTTGGCAAGTGATTAATTAGTCGGCTTCCAGATGTAGTTTCCGGTCTTGTCTATGTAGCCGATCTTGCCATCAATCGCCACCAGCGCGACGCCATTGGAGAAGGAAAACACGAAATGAAACTTGGGATCAATGATGACTCTGCCCCTTTCATCAATGAAGCCATACTTGTCGCCCTGCAATATGACGGGCGCGAGCCCTTCACAAAAATCAAGAACGTCATCATAGGCCGGTTTGATGACAAACTTCCCCGCCTTATTGATAAAACCCCATTTGCCGCCCATTTTTACCGCTGCTAACCCGTCAGAAAATGCCGTCGCATACTCAAATCGAGGGCTGATCACGCGACGCCCGCTCCGGTCAATGAAGCCCCATTTGCCCTGATGCTTGACGGCGGCCAAACCTTCCGCGAAACGATAAGGCGACCGGAAAAGGTCTTCAAACCCATTGGAGGGCGTTTCATATTCAGGACGAATCACAAGGGTTCCGGTTTTGTCTATAAAACCGACCTGCCCTTGCCCGTTGATCACGTGTGCCAGCCCTTCTGAGAAATCACCCGATGCCGAGAATTGCGGCTTGATCACTACCTTGCCGGCCTGATCTATGTAGCCCCAATTATCACCCAGGCGGACCCTGGCCAACCTCTCGGAAAACCCGCCGGCGTCATTGAATTGTGGGGTTACCATCAGGCTTCCGGTTTTATTTACATAGCCCCATCGGTCGCCCGCCTTGACAGCCGCCATTCCTTCGGAAAAAGGCAAGGCATCCTCGAAGGATTGTGGTATCACCATCACTCCACTCTCGTCAATGAAACTCTTCTGATCTCCCCGCCGGACGAGCGCCCTCCCTTCAGAAAACACAGAGACGTCTTCTATCGCTTCGCGCACCTCGAAGCGAGGCTCAATCAGGACCCGTCCCGTGTGGTCAATGAAACCCATTTTGCCTGAAAGGACGATGGGCAACGGCCCCTCCAGACGAACCGGCGGACATACTTTCTTCTGTCCCTGTGTTTCTGGGGGCGCGGCTAAGGCAATGAGACAGAAAACCATGATCAAAGTCTCTGTAGCCACACGCGCCCTGCCGTGCGACCCAGGCCGGCGCGCTTCAGTAAACATTTTCTTCATTATGTCCTCCTACAAAAAAAAGGCTTTCTGAGGGGGCCACACGATTGTCTATCCATCACTCCCGTTTTGCTTCACGGAAAATGTCTTGCCACCTATCGTAATCGTGCCGGCGCGACCGCCGGTGCCGGGGTTGGCTGCCACTGAGTAGGTCACGACCCCATTACCGATGCCGGCATTGCCTGACGTAATCATTATCCAGCTTACGTTGCTGACCGCTTGCCAGGCACAATGCTCTCCAGAGAAGACGCTGATGGTGCCAGCGCCGCCGACGCCGGAAACAGACGTGAAGGTCGCAGAGAGGGCATAGCTGCAAGCGCCGCCAAGATCGCCAGCCTGGATGACTGTGTAAGTGAGGCCGGCAATGTTGATCGTGCCGGTGCGGGCGCTGTGGTTAGAATTGTCGCGTACCTCAAACGTGATGAAGTAACTGCCGCTGCCGCTCCGGGCTGAAGTCAGAATAATCCAGTCGTCATTACTGATTGCCGTCCAGTTGAAGCCGGGCGGGGCAGTCAGTTCAACCGTACCGTCACCGCCATTTACCAGGATAAACTGGCTGGTCGGCGCAAGCGCGGGTCTCAGGTCCAACAGTTCTTCAACCTCGCGATTGGCGACATTGTCATCGGCGATGGCATAGACCGCGTGCGACTGGGCCAGATTGACAGTGAAGGGCTCGGTGTAGGGCTGGTAATGTGTGCCATCAAGGGAATAGCGCAGGCTTTGCAAGCCAGAGCCGTTGTCGGTAGCCGTGATGGCAACCAGGGCGGTGTTTTGCTGGTACGTGCCGCTGATATTAATGACTGGTGGGGTAGCATCTAAGGCAGCATCGCCCTCGACCGAAACGGTCGGCGGGATGATGGTTTCAAACGTTCCATCCCCGTCGGCATCATAGCGCAGGTCTTCGATACCGTTAAATTCACTGATCTTCAACTGAACCATCACCCCGGGCGGCAGGTTTAAGTCTCTATATCGTTTTGCCAGCCCCGGCGCATCCGTGCCATCCCCCAAAAGCAATTGGACGAAAATAGGGGTCGTACCGGTGCGGAAGGTGATCGTGAAGTCTATCACCGCCAGGTCTATGCTCCACGGCATGATAATCTCGTATGATTTCTCGCTCAGAGAATCGTACGTCACGCCCGGCACATCTCCCCGAAAGAGCGTGTCTCCTATCGGCTCGTTGCTGTTTCCGAAGTGATCCGTGACCGTCACAGAATCTACTCCATCTACGGTCAGGTAATAAGCGGGCACGCCGCCCTGTTGCGGCGACTTCGGTTCCTGTTGCGGGCCCGATAGCGGGAATTGGCGAGTCGTTCTCAAGGCTTCAAGTACGGTATTCTGGACTTCGCCGTTCTGGGTTAGCCCCAGGTGTTCGGCTTGAAAAATACGAACGATGGCGTTGGGCGCGTTGAAGTCTAGCCCATTCCCTCGGCGCTCGGCGCTAAGAAGCGGCACGGTTTCATCGCCAAAGCCTCGCAGCACTTTGAATTTTGCCGTATCCACGCAGTTTTGCCCGAGGTGGTCGCATTCTTTGCCCGGCACGGCAGTTATTTTTTCGATGGTGCTGCGTGATGGCAGGCGTCCCAAGAATTGGTAGTATTGAACTCCGGTCTGGTCATTACGCCAATCGTCCTGTCCGGGGGTGGCATGAAACAAGCTATTGCTGGTTCCCGGCTTTCGCATTGGCAAAGCCGACGTGACGTAAGGGAATCGTTTGTCGATCATGGAGATGAATTTATTATAGGTGCCGTAGACCTCAGACTTCACACGATTCCCGTCAATGTCTACGCCCATCTCTTCAAAGGGGCGACCGCCCAGAGTGAAATAGGCCGCGCTCGGCAGCAATTCGTGAGCGCCGGGAAAGAACTTGAGCAGCTCTTTGGTGGTTTGATCCTTAAGCACTTTAAGGCCCATGTCTCCGGTCTCCAGGCCATAATAGGCTTTCGGCGCCCCCAGCCAGGGCGTCCCCATCGTGATGAGCTTGTTCACCTGATGCGTCCCCGGGTGGTCGAGAATATAGCGCCGGGCCAGAAGCCCCCCCATACTATGAGCCAGGAGGTTGACTTTATGCGTCGGGGAGAAGTGCTGCTGGACACAAGTGACGAAGTTCGCCAGGGCCACAGCATTTTCGGCATTGCTCTTTCGCCAATCGTAAGGGAACACAAAGAGACTTGACTTGGCATAGCCAGTGGTTGAATCACACTGCGACATGTGATTAATCAAATCGTTCTCTTCATAACCGCCGCCAGAGTTGTAGATCGAGGTCGTCAGCTTGTTGAGCAGGGGCCGATAAAAATCCAGCTTGGTAATATTGAGGATTTTTACTGACCGAAGCGCATCTATGGCGGTGATATTCTCGCGCGTGGCTTGTGGATCAAGCGTCAATCGCGAATGATTCTGCAGGAGGCCCGGCCATAACTGATCATTATTATTACCCGTCAGCACACTGCCGGCAATTCCCGGAATAAAGATCACAGGGGTGACGGCATCAAGCGTCATATCCCGCGTGATCCATACGGGGGATTTGTCTTCGATATTAAGAAACCCAAGCGGGTAGGGAACGGCATCATACGTCGGCCAATAACCAAGATTGTGGACGGTGGAACCGTGCCCATAGATAGCAAGGAGGTCGCCTGAAACCTCATCCACGTCGATTGCGGTTAATTGATGGATGGGATACGACGCGCGCACGGCGCCGCTATTCATATCAACCGCAAGCAGCGCATCGCGATGCGTAGATGTATCGGCTTCGCCGGCATTCGTAAGAATTACCTTATCGCCGCCTAAATCTGCCGGGCGCGCCACCGCCAGCACGACCCCGCCTCCCCATTCTTGTATGGTGAGCGCCAGGGTTTTGAGAACCGCACCCGTCGTGGGGTTCAGCTTATAAAGTAGCGTCTGATTATTAACCGGGAAATTGGTTGCCGCCCAGAGAACGTTCTCTTCCGCATCATAATCCAAGGCCCCGATTCCAGGCCCGCCCACACCACCAGGATCGGGGATCGTCACCTCAGGGCTGCCGTCTTTTGGCTTTTTGTGTATGAGGCCATCTCCCCCCAGCGGGGCCTGATTTCGCAGCGTTGAATACCAGATGCTGTCATCCGTTGGATCATAGGCAAGGCCTCTGACATTGCCGTTTGGTGGGGTTGTGTCAGGAGGTGACAGCGGTATGTCGCTAATGAATCTTTGATCCTTGAGGTCATAGATATTGCCCAATGCAGTGATGTTCGTAGACGCGCTATAGGCGACCCAGAGTCTTCCGCTCGTCATCAAACGTGAAGATTGACCCCGGACGCTGCTGCTTATTGAAAGCGTCAGCGTTGCCACCAATATCATTGGCATGAGGACGGAACCGATGCGTAAGAACTGCGAAGGGCGGATGCTTCTCAATTCAGGACTCCTTTAATTTCATATCTGTCGGTAAGGATTCTATTCTGGCCAACGCTTACAAGGCTCTGGCGCTCCGTCGCCCAAAGTGCGGCTAGTTGAGGCTCGCCCGTTCGAAAATAGAAAGCGGGCAGATGTTTTACGTCTCACCAATGACCAGAACCTACATTAGCTGGAGATTTCACTTCACAACCTGTTTGGGCGCGCACTGGTACAGGGACCGGTATTCAAACTGCTCGATCAACAATTAGTGATCCAAGTTTCGATTTGCGCACGCAGGGAACAGTCATCTCTGCTTCACACATTTTATTGATTTCTATCCAAGTGACAGCCGCATCCTAATTCCTACTCAAGGAGCATGTCAATCATTATTTTTATGAACGAGGTTACACTGAGATATTGGCGGGGCCATGCAGTTCTTCCCAGCCGAGCGGCCGCAGCCGCAATCCAGTCCGAGAACTCAATGGCCCTGGAGCTTTGGCGGGCGGACGGTCAACGGAACCAGGCTGTCAGGCTGTCTTGAATCGCCAGATGTCAAGAGCAATTGAGCCCATGAAGTGATGATTTGCTGGCCAATCGCTTGTTTGCTGTGCGAGCAGTGGAACGACGGCCCGGCCATTCAGTGGGCCGGGCCGGTTCGGTTTGAAAGCGACGATCAGAGAAGCGGGTCTGCTCAAGGTGCTGTAGGTTTCGTGCCTTTCTTCAACTCATCGAGTTCTTTCTGCGCCGTGTCGAGCGCGCCTTTCAAGGCTGCTTTGCGCTCCGCGTTGGTTTCTTTGTCGATGAGCTTGTTGAGCGCGGCGATGTGCGCGACTTTCAAGGCTTGCTCGGCGGCGACTTTGACGTCCGGTTCGACGCCTGTGCCTTCCCAGTTGGTTTTGCTGATGGGATTGATCGCCCGCCCGCTCGGCACGAACATCTGAAAATGTTCACTGAGACGCCGCCCGCCGCCGGGATGCGCGCCGCCGCCGGTGGTTTCGCCGATGATCGTCGCGCGCTTCAAGTTCTTCAGATTGTAAGTGAACTCTTCTGCCGCCGAGAACGTCCGCTTGCTCGTCAACACGTAAACTTCTTTCTTGTCGCCGAAGCGTTTGCCCGGCACGTGCGGCAGCGTCCACCACTGGCGCGTCGAATCTTCGGGGCGAAAGTAAAGATCATTCAGATGCACAGGTTCTGCGCCGAAGATATAGCTTGTAAGAAAGGCTACCATCGCCGGATCGCCGCCGCCGTTGCGCCGCAGATCGATGATCAGCGCATCGGTGTTTGCCAGAAAGTTCATGGCCGCCGCGCCCGTATCCGCCGCAAACTCCGCCGGGTTGAAGCCGCGCAGATCGAGATAGCCGACGTTGCCGGGCAAGCGCTCGACCTTTTCAAAGCCGTAATTCGTCTGCCGCAAGTAGGTCTTGAATTGCTCGACCTCTTCAGCCGTCGGCTCTTCGGCGTTGTGCCGCTCAGGGATCGGCTCATGGCTGTAGCGGACTCGCAGGTGCTTGTCGTGGCTGACGGCTTGCAGATCGTTGGTCAGCTTTTCGGCGAAGCCACGGGCGCTGGTGAGGCTGTCATATTCCTTATTCGTGACGCGCTCGCGCAATGCCTGATCCATCTTCTTAGCGACTTCAGGAAAGACATAAGCTTCATTGAGATTTTTGATGGCGCTCTCGATCACCGCTGTGCGCGCAGCGGCGTCAATGGTCATATCCGTTTGCGGCCCCTGCGGCCCCTGCGCCAGCCCTGCGCGCGGCGTCAGGCAGATTGCCGCAATCATCAGGACGAGGATAGCCGTCCATATGCGTCTGATTGTCATGTGTGTTGTCTCCTTTGCAAGCACTTGATTGGTGATGTGAAGTTCCGCCATTCAACCATTCGCAAAATGACGGCGCAGAGTTCCACCTTTTTTCAACCTGGGAGCGCGGGCGTCTCGCCCGCAAGTTTTGGCAGACGAGGGACCAGCGGGCAAGATGTCCGCGCTCCCAGGCATCGACCTGTTGATGGCTCCTGCATCTTGTTTCGAGATGACCGGCATTTGTGGTAGTATCAGCGAGCCAAAAGAGTGAGTTTACTTTTTGTTGAGGTGATATATGGCCCGGATTTTCCATCGCACGACTGCAAGAATGACTTTCACTATTTTGCTGCTGGCGTCGTTGTTTGCGTTGACGACGCAACGCGCCGTAGCCTTTGACGGCGCGGATAACAAGAATAAAGAAGCGACGCAGACGGCCAGGACTGCGGAGACAATGGCCACTCCGGCAGCCGCCTCCGCGCCGGCCCCGCCTACAGTTGCGCCAGGCATCGTTGCCGTCGCCTTCAGCGAAGCGATGAAGCCACAGCCTGATGTGAAGATTAAAGGCACTCTGGCGCAGGTGGGAACGTCGAAAATGGTTGTCACCAGAACGCCTGCGAATATACCGCTGCCGCCGCGCGCGCCAGCCGTGAGCACAGCGCCGATGACTGCCGGCGAAAAATTCCAGTATTTCGCCAAGAAATCATTCTTCACGCCGTCGCCTTACGCGCTATCGATTTTTGGTGGCATTGTCGGCGAGGCCACGGATAAAGACCACGGGCGTCACATGACTGCTGGCGATTACCTGGCCGACTCGATGACGCACGCGGCGCGCAGCTTTACGTTCCGCGTTGCATCGAACTTTTTCGAGAAGTTCGCTTACGCGACGATTTTCAGGCAAGACCCACGTTATCACCGCTCGGATAAGAAGAGTGTCGGCGGCAAAGCTATTTATGCAGTGACGCGCGTCTTTGTCACGCAAGGCGACCGTTGCGGTTGTGACCAATTCAACGCCTCATTCCTCATGGGCGGACTCACGGCGTCGGCCTTGTCACACACCTGGATACGTGAAGAGGATAGAACGACCAGTAAAATCTTCACGAGCTGGGCCAGCCATATCGCCGTCAGGGCCTTTACCAATCTGCTCAATGAGTTCATCGGCGGACAGTAACTTAGGCGACGCGGGGACACGGCGACGCGGCGAGGGATTCAATCAACCTATCTTTTTTTGTGTCTTTCCCCGCGTCGCCGTGTCCCCGCATCGCGTTTATGATTCACTAGGCGCGACTCAGTTCTTAGAGCAGGCTGTGCGAGCGCAAGTCGCGTTCGAGCGCGTGGCGGATGATCTGGTAATTGATGTCGCCGATGCGCGCGATCTGCTCCGGGCGAAAAGGCCGGCGCGCGAATGATGATGGGTGGCTGCTGAACATCTCGCCGATGATGGCGCGTTGATCGGCATCAACCGCCGCGCCTCTGCCGCCGCTACAAGCCCCACATCGCGGCGCACCTTCAAAAGTCAAAAAGGTAGATTCGTTCGCCGCGATGGGCTGGCTGCAAGCGGTGCACAGCGCCGTATCAGGAAAGAAACCGGTCAGCCGCAACAACCACGTCTCGAAATACCGCAGCACGCGACACAGATCGCTGCCCTGCTCTATCGCTTTCAGTGAAGCCGTCACCAGACGATAAAGCCGCTCGTTCGGCTCATTGTCAGGAAGAAATTCGTTCAGCAGTTCAGCGAGATATGAAAAGGCGCTGGCCGTTTCGACGCTGCGCGCCGCAATGTGAAATTGCGAGCGAACGATTTCGCAGCCCGACACGCTCATCAACTCGCGCCCTTCCTTCTGAAAGAAAGTCAGCGACACCTCTGTGAACGGTTCGAGCGCCGAACCGAAGCGGCTCTTCATCTTGCGCGCGCCGTGCGCGACGCCGCGCACCTTGCCCATGTCGCGCGTTAGGAAGACGCAAATCTTGTCGGCCTCCGCCAGCGCGTAGGTGCGCAGCACATAAGCATCGGTCGTGTGTAAAGGCATCAGCTTTGATTATAGCAAAGATCATGTAGGGGCGACCCACGGTGGCCGCCCCAAATTACGCGCGAGCCACACAGGGGCGACCACAGAGGGTCGCCCCTACATGTATTCCACGGTTGCTCACACTGATTTCAGCAGCTAACATAAATCCGTGACCACGAATCAAGCACAGTTGAGCCCGTCGCCGGCTATGGCAAGCGAAGAGAAAGAGCAGCGCTTGCGCGCGCTGTTGCGCAGTTACGGCTCGGTGATCGTCGCCTTTTCGGGCGGCGTCGATAGCGCCTATCTCGCCTATCTCGCGCACGCCGAATTGAGCGAAGGCGCGCTTGCCGTTACAGGCGACAGCGCCTCTTATCCGACGTTTCAGCGCGAGCTTGCCGATCAACTGACGCAGCGCTTCGGCATACGCCATGAAATTATCTTCACAGAAGAATTCAGTGATCCGAATTACGTCAACAATCCGCCGAATCGCTGCTACTACTGCAAGGCGGAACTCTACACCAAGCTCAACGAGTTGGCCGACGCGCGCGGTTTCGCGGTGATCTGCGACGGCACGAATGCCGACGACGTTGGCGATTATCGTCCCGGCAGGCAAGCCGCCAGCGAACGCGGCGTGCGCTCGCCGCTGCTCGATTGCGGTCTGACCAAGGCCGACATCCGCGAGCTATCGCGCCGTGCAGGGTTGCCGACCTGGAACGAACCGGCGTCGGCCTGCTTGTCGTCGCGCGTGCCTTACGGTCAGATCGTCACGCTGGAAAAATTGTCTATGGTCGACTGCGCTGAAATCGCCCTCAAGCAGATGGGCTTTCGTCAGGTGCGTGTACGGCATCACGGCGACATCGCGCGCATCGAAGTCGCAGACCGGGAGATGCCGCGCGCTCTCGACCTGGAAATGGCGCAGCGCATGTCGGCGACGCTCAAAGCGCTTGGCTTTAAGTACGTCGCGCTCGACCTCGAAGGCTATCGCACAGGCTCGCTCAACGAAGCGCTCAAGAAACCAGCACCATGAAGATCAATAAGCGGCGCGCTTTTCTTTTAACGGCAGGAAGCGTTCTGTTCCTCGCCTTCCTTTACTCTGCCCTGTTCATTCACATGGTCAAGGTGCCGACAGGATCGATGAAGAATACGATTCTGCCCGGCGACCGCCTCGCCGTGCATATGTTGATGGGCGAGATTCAACGCGGCGACATCGTGATGTTCAATTATCCTGAAGACCCTGCGGTCAGGTTTGTGATGCGCGTCATCGGCCTGCCGGGCGAAACCATTGAGGTGCGCGGAGAGCGTGTGTACATCAATGGCGTTGAACTCGCAGAAAAGCGCGCTGAGGTAAAATCTCAATTGCCCGATGATCCGTCGCCGCTGGAGATCGTTTCTTCAAACGGAGAAGGCAACTATTCCGTCAGTTACTATGCGGATGAGCATACGGCAGAAGCCTCTGTTTATGAGTCTGGCAGGTATGCGGTAAAAGAGCCGTTTCAGATCCCCGCAAACAGCTATTTCGTGATGGGCGACAATCGCGATAACGCCCTCGACAGCCGTTTCTGGGGCGTCGTTCAGCGAAAGATGATCATCGGCAAGCCCTTCCTTATCTACTGGTCGGACGACCTGTCGACCCACACGACGCGCTGGGGTCGCATGCCTTCGCGATTGAAATAAGCGGCCACCTCTGTCGCCAATGATAGCCTATGAGTGATACGTGGGATCCCACGCAATACGAACGTTTTCGCAATGAGCGCAGTCAGCCGTTCTTCGATTTGCTGGCGCTGGTTGAAGCGCGTCCGGCAATGCGCGTGGTCGATCTCGGTTGCGGCACGGGCGAGTTGACGCGCTTGCTGCACCAGACGCTGAAGGCCAGCGAAACGCTCGGCCTCGATTCATCCGCCGCGATGCTGGCCAAGAGTCAGGGCTTCGCTGGCGATGGCTTGCGCTTCGAGCAGCGTGACATCGGCGAGTTTGCGGCTGAAGGTGGATTCGATCTGATTTTTTCAAACGCTGCGCTGCACTGGCTTCAAGATCACGAAGCCTTGTTGGCGCGATTAACGAAGACGTTGAAACCGAACGGACAGCTTGCGGTGCAGGTGCCGGCAAACGACGATCACCCGACCCATGTGGTCGCCGCAGCGCTTGCGCGCCAGTCGCCGTTTCGCGAGGCGATGCAAAGCTATGAACGCCACTGGCCGGTGTTGAAACCGGAAGCCTATGCCGCGCTGCTCTATCGCCTCGGTTACGCAAAGCAGAGCGTTCGCTTGCAGGTCTACGGGCATTTGCTCAGTACGCGCGCAGAGGTCATCGAATGGGTGAAAGGAACTCTGCTTACAGACTACGAAAAGCGCATGCCCGCCGAATTGTTCGTTGAATTCATGCAGCAATATAGCGAGCGATTGTTTGAGCAGTTGGAAGATGCGCGCCCATATTTTTATCCCTTCAAGCGCATTCTTTTCTGGGCGAGCTTATAACGCTCAATCCTATTCATCCGCGAATCTGCCGTGCCGGCCTGCGCCGCTGGCGAAGCGCGTCGCGCCTGCGGAAGTCTCTTCGCTGAGGGCTGACAAGCCGTGATTGAATTCGTTAGTCAGCGCCTCCTTCAAGCTCAAATCGAATTGCTCATAAGCGGAAAGCCTGTCGCCGCGCAAACAGGTTTGCGGGAAGCGCGCGATCTCTTGCGCCAAGGCTTCGGCTGCCTGTCGCGCTGTCCCTCTGGGCACGACGCGATTAACCAGCCCGATGCGCAAGGCTTCGTCAGCCTCAACAGGCCGCCCTGTGAGAATCAAATCGAGCGCCCGACTGAGGCCGATCAAACGCGGCAGGCGCACTGTGCCGCCATCAATCAAAGGGATACCCCAGCGACGACAAAAGACGCCGAGCATGGCGTCTTCTTCCATCACACGCAGGTCGCACCACAAGGCCAGCTCAAGCCCGCCCGCCACCGCATAACCGGCAATCGCCGCGATGACCGGCTTGGCAATCAGCATTCTTGAAGGCCCCATTGGCCCGTCGCCGGTCGCTTCTGTGCGATTGCCGCAACCCGCAGCGATGGCTTTCAAATCGGCCCCGGCGCAGAACGTGCCGCCATCGCCGTAGAGCACCGCAACCGATGATTCATCATCTGCGGCAAAGGCGTTAAAGGCGGCGACCAGCGCTTCGGCGGTTTCGCGATCAACGGCGTTGCGCACGTCGGGCCGATGGAGAATAACCGTCGTCACCGGGCCATGCTTTTCAACCGTAACCGACATAGCTCACCTCACATTGCGCCAGATAATGAAAACGGCGACCGCGAGGGCCGCCGTTCGATTCAAGCTTCAATTGGCAAAGCCGTCAAGCTGCGCCGAGGTCATTTATTGAAATCCACCTTCGGCGCTTCGCGCGAGCCGGGATCGGCTTTGAACTCTTCCGCCGGTTGAAAGCCCAGCACGGGAGCAAATACGACGGTCGGGAATCGCTGCCGCGAGGTGTTGTAATCGAGAACCTTCGCATTGTAATCACGCCGCGCTACGGAGATGCGATTCTCTGTGCCGGCCAGTTCATCCTGCAATCTCAAGAACTGCTGGTCGGCTTTCAAATTCGGGTAGTTCTCCGAGAGCACGAGCAAGCGGCCCAGCGCGCTCGTTACCTGGGCGTTGGCATCGGCCTTTTCGTCAATCGTCTTGGCGTTGAGCAAACGTGAGCGCGCGTCGGCAATTTCGCTGAATACCTTTTCTTCGTGCTGTGCGTAGCCTTTGACGGTGTTGACCAGATTCGGGATTAAATCGGCGCGGCGTTGAAACTGCACGTCGACATTTGAGAACTCGTTCTTGACCGCCTGTTGTTTGCCGACGAGCCCGTTATAGGTGCTGCAACCGCCTAACAATAACAACGCCGCCAGAACGAGCGCGCCAATCAACCAGACGCGCTTCTTGGTTTTTTGCTGCGCCAGTTGATTTTGCTGGGTTGCGTAATCCTGTTGAAACTGGTCGCGTAAATCCGGCCCTCGTTGATCGGTATAATTACTCATCCATTCCTCCTGATTTTCTTCAATGAATCAATGCGGGTTCGGCCTCTTCAGCCGCACCCTGGCTGTGGCGCTTCGCCAGTGTTTCGATCAGCAATTCGCCAATGTGCTGAATCATGGGCAACAACGACTCGCGGTTTAAGGCCGATACGGCTACCGCTTTGTAGGCTCGCGTCATGTTTTCAAGCTCGTCGGCGTTCAACAAATCGGACTTGTTGAGGACGAGCAGACGCGGAATCTCTGACAGGTGCAACTCTTCAAGTATCTTCTCGACCGAGGCAATGTGATTCTCGACATGCGGGCTGCTCGCATCGACGAGGTGAATCAGCAAGTCAGAACTTTCCATCTCTTCGAGCGTCGCGCGAAAGGCGGCGATCAAATCCGGCGGCAAGTCTCGAATGAAGCCAACCGTGTCGTTAATGATGACTTCCTGATCGTGCGGCAAGCGCAGCCGGCGGCTCGTCGGATCAAGCGTGGCAAACATCAAATCTTCCGCCGTCACATTCGATTGCGTCAGTTGATTGAGCAACGTCGATTTGCCGGCGTTGGTGTAGCCGACAATCGAAATGATCGGCAAGTCGCGGCGCGCACGGCGGGTGCGCTGGACGCGGCGGCTGGTGCGAATCTGCTCGGTCTGTTTTTCCAGATGATGTATGCGGTCGCGGACGCGGCGGCGATCCACTTCGAGCTTGGTTTCGCCGGGGCCGCGCCCGCCAATGCCGCCCATCAAACGCGACATCTCTGTGCCCGAGCCGGACAGGCGCGGCAACATATATTTCAATTGCGCCAGTTCGACTTGAATTTTGCCTTCGCGGCTCTGCGCGCGCTGCGCAAAGATGTCGAGGATCAACTGCGTGCGGTCGATGATCTTTAAGTCGGTCGCTTCGTTGATCGTGCGCATCTGCGCAGGCGTCAGGTTCTGATCGAAGATGATCACATCGGCACCGAGTTGCAGGCTGCGGATAATCAGTTCGTCGAGCTTGCCGCGTCCGACGAGCGAGCGCGGATCGAGCTTTTGCCGTCGCTGCACTACCCAATCGAGAACGACGACATCAGCCGAGCGCGCCAGCTCGCGCAATTCGTCGAGCGATTCCTGCGCCGCGCTGACGCTGCCGGTCGTGACGCTGACGAGAATCGCGCGGTCGCGGTGGTCGCGCGGGCTGCGCACATGGCGCACGCGCGCCATCTCTTCTTCGAGCGACTCGATGAGATCGGCAAAATCGACATCAAGCTGGCTCGGCACGCGCGGCTCAAGAAATCCCCACAGCGCGGCTGGCTTGTCATCAGCGAGCACCTCATCGAGATCATCCGCCGCAGAAGTCGCCTGCGGCTTGCGCGGCGTTTCCGTATCGGCGGGCAACAGATGTGCGGCCCGCACTACGCCCGGTAAGCCGTCACTGCGCACGTCAATCGCCGCCATCAGGTCGAGCCTGAGCAGCGCCAGGTCTGTGAGGTCGTCCTGCGTCAAGCCTTCGCCCGCCAGATGCGTGTGCAGACAGCGCAGGCCGCGAAAGCGCGTTTCGCCGACGCGCACGCGCTTCAAATCCGGCAGCACGATACTGCGCGCATTGCCGACGACGACCGATTCGACGTAGCCGTTGCGATTGACGAGCACACCGATCTGGCGATTAAGTTCGTGCGAAAGTTCTGTGTGGTGCCGCGCGAATTCCTGTGTAACGATCTCGCGCGGCGGGATGCGCCGGTTATATAGCTTTTCGAGCCGCTGCACCTGATTGTGCTTGAGTCCTTGAATGTTGCCTTCGATGTTCCGAATAATGCTTTCCTCCAATGATGTTGAGGCATCCATCTTATTTTACATCAAGTCGTGGTCTTTGGTCATTGGTCATCAGGAGTTTCTAGTTTCTAGTTTCTGGTTCCTGGTTTATAGTTCGGATGCTCGGCAGGTATCCGCGCCCATGCCTCCGTTCGGCAATGGGCCAACCAGAAACCAGAAACCACGAACCAGGAACCAGAAACCACCTGCTAAGGATTGTTTTGTTGCTCTTGCCAAACCCGTAGGCTTGAGCTACTATCAAGCCATTCTAAACGGTGGACAGTAACCCGCTTCAAATTTAGCTGGCAAATTAACCGGTTGATGAGCGCAAAGCGGCGCTTGTCTTAGCGTTTGCGGCCCTGCTGCTTGAATCCGATCATACCAGCCCGGAGCTTAGCGGCGCGTTGCCGTTTGGAAGTTATAACTTTGATTCGACCTGGAGGATGTGTGGTGAACAGAAAATTGATCCGACCAACGCTGGCTGAAGTTCGCGAGCGAGCCGAACGTGATGCGCAACAACGCCGCAATCCGCAGCCTGTTGACCAGAATCGCAAGCGCGTGCCCCCCGAGCAAACTCATGCCGAGAGCTTTTACTACAAGAAGCAGATGGACAATCGCACGCCGATGGTCATCGTCTTGCAGGACGGCGAAGAGTTGCGCGGCAGCATCGAATGGTACGACAAAGCCTGCATCAAGCTGCATCGCACCGAAGGGCCGAACCTGCTGGTGCTCAAACATAACATCAAATATATGTACAAGGCCGACGAAGGCGACGATAACGGCGACGAAGCCATGCAGGAAGAATAAACCCGGCAACCGGAGGAGTGTCCCACTCAGTCCTCCTTCGACAACTGAACATTGAGGCGAGCACTAGATAGCCCCGACAAGCCGCGTGTTGGCATATCCATCGGAGACCCGGCGGGCATCGGCCCAGAGATCGCTCTGAAAGCCTTCGCCGATGTGCGCACGCGCGCCGCCTGCCGCCCTATACTGATCGGCAGCGCCAGCGAGCTTCGCCGGCAGGCGCAGCATTTCGGGCTGCCCTGTAGTTATCGTGTGGTCGCCGAAAGCGCCGCGCTGCAAGGCGCGCTTGAGACGGCGCAGGACGAGTTGCTGATTTGCGACACGGGCGATGTGGCTGCGGCGGTCGACTGGGGACAGCTCAGTGCCGCATCGGGACACGCCGCCATTGCGGCAATCGAAGCGGGCGCGCGCCTCGCGCTTGCCGGCCATCTTGATGCGATAGCCACCGCGCCAATTAACAAGGAAGCCTTACAGCTTGCCGGCTCACCCTTTCCCGGTCACACAGAGATGCTTGCGGCGCTGACCGGCGCGAGCGATGTATTGATGTGTTTTTTCGCGGGCAACCTGCGCGTCTTCCTGCTGACGATTCACGTCAGCCTTGCCGATGCCATTCGCAACATCACACGGGTGCGCGTCGAAGCGGCTTTGCGGCTCGCCGACCGTGAGCTTAGACGCTTCGGCATGGCTCGCCCGCGCATCGCCGTCGCCGGGCTCAATCCGCATGCCGGCGAGCATGGCCTGTTCGGTTCGGAAGAAGCGCGCGAGATCGCGCCAGCCATTGAAGCCTGCCGTAACATTGACCACATTGACGCCAGCGGCCCTTTCCCTGCCGATACACTATTCGTGCGCGCGGCGCGCGGCGAATTCGACGCGGTAGCGGCGTGTTATCACGATCAGGGCTTGATCGCCGTCAAGTGCCTGGCCTTCGGCGAAGCAGTCAACGTGACGCTCGGACTTCCCATCATCCGCACGTCCGTAGATCACGGCACGGCCTTCGACATCGCCGGTCGCGGCATCGCCGATCATCAGAGCCTCGTCGAAGCCATCACGCTTGCGGCGCGTCTGGTCAAAGAGGAAATAATACGTGATGCGTGAAAGTTGGAACCGGCTGATTATGCTATTGCTCACATCATCGGATTCTTTTGCGCTGCCGGTGCGGTTTGTCTGATCACGTATCACGCATCACGTATCACGCATCATTCATCATTTTCTTTGTTGCGCCCGCGTTGGACGAGCAATAAACTACTGAATCGCTACCTCAATGACTCGGAGAGACATGATGAAATTTGCTCTTAGCACCGCGTTGATTCTCTGCGCTTTTCTGGTTTCCGTGGGCGGCTCGGTCGCAGGCCAGGAGTCCGCGCCGCAGACTGACAAAGCCGATCCGCTCAGGTTTCCTGAAGAAAAACACCTGCGCAACATTCGCCAGTTGAGCTTTGGCGGCGAGAATGCCGAGGCTTATTTTTCAAAGGACGGCAAAAAGCTGATCTTTCAATCGACCCGCGATGGCTATCCGTGCGATCAGATTTACGAGATCAACACAGATGGTACGGGCCTGCGCAAGCTGTCGACTGGCAAGGGCCGCACGACCTGTTCGTACTTCTTCCCCGACGGCAAACGCTACATTTATTCTTCAACCCACCAGGCCGGTTCCGACTGTCCGCCGAAGCCCGATTATTCGCGCGGCTACGTCTGGGCCATCTATCCGTCTTACGACATCTTCAGCGCCAAAGCCGACGGCTCGGATTTGCAGAACATCACCAACTCGCCGGGATACGATGCCGAAGCGACCATCGCGCCCAACGGCAAACGCATCGTCTTCACTTCGATGCGCGACGGCGATCTCGACATCTACACGATGGATCTCAACGGCAAGAATGTGAAGCGGCTTACAAACGAGGTCGGCTACGATGGCGGGCCTTTCTGGTCTTACGACAGCCAGTGGATCGTTTTTCGCGCGCATCATCCGACAAGCGAAAAAGAGATTGCCGATTACAAGGCGCTCTTGAAAGAGAACCTGATTCGCCCGACGACGCTGGAAATCTGGGTGATGAAGGCCGATGGCACAGGCAAACGACAGATCACACATAACGGCAAAGCCAGCTTCGCGCCGTTTTTCTTCCCTGACGGTAAGCGCATCATCTTCTCATCGAACATGAATGACCCGAAGGGCCGCGACTTCGATCTGTATCTGATCAATGTTGATGGCACGGGGCTGGAACGCATCACGAACTACGGCGAGTTCGACGGCTTCCCGATGTTCTCTCCCGACGGCAAGCAACTCGTCTTCGCCTCGAACCGCAATGGCAAAGCACGCGGCGAAACCAATATCTTCATCGCCGACTGGATTGAATAAGCCCGTCCAAGAACACCCTCATGAGACAACGGCTGGATGCCTGGCAACCGATGCGGGACATCCAGCCGCTACTGTTTAGAAAATATCAAATACCCATTGACAATGTTTTCTCGGTATATTATCCTGCCGTTGTGTTGAAAATGATTTTCAACTTCATAGCTAATATAGTCCTGGGGAAAAAGGCGGCGACCGGGACCTGAACTGCGATCCATCTGCCTGCACCGCAACGACTCAGGCCAAGCCGCCGCCGCTTGCTGAAAGGGCGGATTCGTGAAGGATGCCTTAACCCACTCATGCGGAAATAGTTTTTTAATCGCCAACCTATCATTCTGCGCAGGCAGGAGGTCTTCAATGATGTTGCCAGCATCACGCCCTATCTTACGTATGCTCTCCTTGATTCTAGTTGCAGGGCTATCCTGGTTTCAGGTACATGCAGAGACTCCGGAGTTCTCGCTTCGCGGAAAGGTGCTTGATCCGAATCAAGCGCCCATTGCGGGGGCGCAGATTAGCGCAACACCGGACGGCAGTTCTTCGAGTTTTTCAACCGTTTCCAATCAGTTCGGCGAGTTTTCTCTGGCGCTCAAGCCCGGCCATTATCTGCTCAAGATTTTCGCGCCAGGCTTTCAAGAGACAGCGCAGGCGGTTGACGTGTCGCAGGCGAGTTCTGAATTCGTCGAAGTCAGTTTGCAGGTTAGCGCGCCGCACGACACGATTACCGTCACCGCAACCGATTACCTGGCTTTGACGATCAGCAGCGCGACAAAAACCTTGACGCCGCTGCGGGACATTCCGCAATCCATCACCGTGGTGACGCGCGAGCAGATCAGGGATCAACAGATGTTGAGCCTCGGCGATGTCGTGCGATACGTGCCCGGCGTCACCGTCCATCAGGGAGAAAATAATCGTGACCAGATTATCTTTCGCGGCAATAGTTCGTCTGCCGACTTCTTCCTCAATGGCGTGCGCGATGATGTCCAGTATTATCGTGATCTCTACAATCTGGATGGTGTAGAAGTTCTAAGAGGCCCCAATGCCATGATCTTCGGTCGTGGCGGCGGCGGTGGCGTGATCAACCGTGTGATCAAGGAAGCTGGCTTCACTCCCTTACGCGAAATCACCCTGCTGGGTGGCTCTTACGGCAACAAACGGCTGGCAATCGATTTTGACCAGCCTTTCAATGACAAGGTCGCCTTCCGTCTGAACGGGATGGTTGAGAATTCCGGCAGCTTTCGGGATTTCGTCAACCTGGAGCGTTACGGGATCAATCCGACTCTGACCCTCATGCCTGGCAAACAAACGAAGATCACGCTGGGTTACGAGAACTTCCGTGACCATCGCACAGCCGACCGCGGAATTTCATCGTTTCAGGGAAGACCGGCTGATGTAGATATTTCGACCTTCTTCGGCAATCCGGCTGAGAGCCGCGTGCGGGCACTCGTGAATCTTGGGACGGCGACTATCGAGCAGCAGGCAGGTGGCCTGACGATTCGCAACCGCACGCAGTTCGGTGGCTATGACAGGTTTTACCAGAACTTCGTCCCCGGTGCTGTGAACGTAACAAAAACCCAGGGCGCGCTTTCCGCTTACAACAACGCCACACAGCGCCTGAACATTTTCAATCAGACAGACCTGACCTATTCGCTGTCGACCGGGCGCATTCGGCACACGCTGTTGGGCGGCATCGAAGTCGGTCGGCAGTTGACCGACAACTTTCGCAATACAGGCTTTTTCAACAACACCGCCACATCGATTCTGGCCCCTTATGTCAACCCGACGATCAACACGCCTGTGACTTTCCGTCAGAGCGCGACGGATGCCGACAATCATCTCAGGACCAACATCGCCGCGACCTATGCGCAGGATCAGATTGAGCTTTCGCGCTACGTTCAGGTAGTTGCCGGTCTACGGTTCGACCATTTCGACCTGCAATATCACAACAACCGGAATGGAGATCATCTGCGCCGCATCGATAATCTGGTTTCGCCGCGCGCCGGCATCATCTTCAAGCCGGTTACGCAACTATCGATCTATGGCAATTACAGCGTGTCGTATCTGCCTAGCTCTGGCGACCAGTTCTCTTCGCTCACAACCATCACACAGCAGGTCAAACCGGAAAAGTTCAGCAACTACGAACTGGGCGTCAAGTGGGACATCAATCACACTCTCTCGTTTACCTCGGCAGCCTATCGGTTGAACAGAACCAATACGCGGGCGACCGATCCCAACGATCCGGCCAGAATCGTGCAGACCGGCAGCCAGCGCGTCAACGGTTATGAACTCGGCTTGAATGGCAGCATCACGCGAGCCTGGAGAATTGCCGGCGGCTATGCCTATCAAGATGCTTTTATAACCAGCGCCACCATAGCGGCGCGCGCCGGGGCGCAAGTCGCGCAGGTGCCGCATCACACATACTCTCTGTGGAACAACTACCAGGTGATCTCGAAACTGGGGGCCGGCCTGGGCCTCATTCATCGATCAGATATGTACGCTGCGGTTGACAACACAGTGAAGTTACCGGGCTACACCAGGGCAGATGCGGCGATCTTCTTTTCTGTAACCGAGAGAATTCGTCTACAGGCGAATGTGGAGAACCTGTTCGACAAGCGGTATTACATCAACGCGGACAGCAACACGAACATCTCGCCGGGTTCCTCGCGGGCGATTCGCCTTGGGCTGACCGCCAGATTCTAAGGCATTCAGGAATTCTCAAAGCCCGCTTTGCAGTTTAGAGACGGGCTTTGACCGTCTCTAAACTGCAAACGGTTTCAGGGGATCAGCACGATCTTGCCGTAAGCGCCCGGCTTCATCACTTCTTCGTGGGCGCGCGGCGCATCGGCCAGCGGCAGTTCCTGGCCAACGACAGGATTGAGCGTACCGTTTTCAAGCCCCGCGACCAGCGCCGCATGAATGCTTGCCAGTTCGCGCTCCGCAACGTTGAAGAGCGTCATCCCTAAGATCGCTGCATCGCGCCCCATCGCATCGCGCGGGTTGATCTCAATCGTGCCGCGATTGCCGATGACGACGACACGCCCGAACTGCGCCAGCAACGTCAGGTCTTTGGCAAGATTGACGTTGGCCAGCATCTCAAGAATCACATCGACGCCGCGCCCTTCGGTTAGCTGCATCAGTTGATCGAGGTAATCGGCAGCCTTGTGATCGAGCACGTGATGCGCGCCGTTCGCTTTGACCAGTTCGCGCCCGCGCTCCGTGCCGCCCGTGCCAATGACCGTCAAACCGGCTGCGCGAGCCAGTTGTACGGCAGCCGTGCCGACGCCGCCCGATGCGCCGTGAACCAGCACGCTCTCTCCGGGTAAGCCGTGCGCCCTTTGAAATAGTGCGCGGTAAGCTGTCGCATAAGGCACATTGACCGCTGCGCCTTGCGCGTAGCTGACTCGCGCCGGCAGCGGTTGAACTTGATTTTCATTACAAAGCGCTTGCTCGGCATACGCGCCTGTGAGCGTCCCGGCAGTGTAAACTCGATCACCAATCTTGACCCGGCGCACACCTTCGCCGATGGCAATCACATCGCCCGCCGCGTCGCTGCCCGGCGTGTAAGGCAGCGGCGGCTTTCGGGCATACGTTCCTGCGCGAACATATGCGTCAACCGGATTGACGCCGATGGCGCGGATACGCACCATCACCTGTCCGGGGCCGGCTTGAAGGTCTGGGACATCTTCAAGCTGCATCACCTGCGGCCCGCCGAATTCGTGAACTCGAATTGCTTTCATGCGCTTCTCCCTTCTACTTAAATGCTTCGATATAATCTCTGGCAAATTGCTCGAAGTCGATTGGCTTGCGTCCAAGCAATGGCTCAACGTCAGTTGAGATGGCCTGCAAGTAGCCGGCTCGTTTTACCTGTATCAATTCGATCAGCGCTTCGACCAGCCACTCCGGCATCCCTGCGGCTTGCATAGACTGGCGGGCGTCGTCGTCGGATACCGGCACATAAGTGATCTGCTTTCCGGTGACTGAAGAAAGAATATTGGCGATCTCGAAATTGGAAAGCGCCTCCGAGCCGGTAATGTCGTATATCTTACCTTCGTGCCCGCTCTCGTTGAGCGCCGCCACGGCGATTGCGGCGATGTCGCGCACGTCTACGTGACTGGCCTTGGCGTCGCCGGATGAATCGTAGAACGCGCCCTGTGCTTTGATCGAGGTTAGACCGAGAAAGTTCTGCATGAAAAAGTTCGAGCGCAAGAACGTGAAAGCGATTTCTGAATCGACGATGTCGCGTTCCGATTGGCGATGCTGTTTGCCAAACAGGAAGTCAGCCTCCGAATCAACCCCAAGCACAGATAGTTTGACGATATGCTTCAGCCGCGCCGCTCTGGCGGCGGCGACAAACCCTGCGGTCAAGTCTGACTGGTCAGGGATCACCGGCGTAATGAGAAACGCTTTATCAACGCCTTCGAGCGCCGCGCGCATGCTGTCAAAATCAGCGAAGTTCATTTCAAACGGTTCAGCCCCCGCCCGGAGGATATTCTCCGTATTGCTCGTCGCCTGCACCGCCGCGCGAATCGTCGCGCCCGTCGCGGCGAGTTGTTTAACCACCTCGCTGCCGACTGTGCCCGTCGAGCCGGTGATTAATATGGGTTTTGCCATTCTGCGTTCCTTTCTAGTTGCCTGTAGGGCAGGCGGCAATCTATGGAGTGCGGTGACCTGTCACCGCTTTGATAGTCTTTCCGAGCGGCCCGTCTTGGCCAGAGACTACTATAGCTGCGCCAGGTCGCCGCACTCCATAGAGGCACCGCACTCCCATCTGGTATAGCACGCGCGAAGCCGTGTGTGAAGAACGCACACGCCAGTGGCTTGCTTACTTTCGGGAAACCGCTGTCACTTGCCGCGCAAACCTTTCTGGCTGCAAACTCTGTCAATGGTATAATCGCTGCGATTCGCTTCGGGAGGATGATGATGAAACGGCGAAAGACAAACTGTCCGGCAGAGATCACGCTTTCTGTGATCGGCGGGCGCTGGAAGGTGCTGTTGCTTTATCACCTGTTTCAGGGCGTGAAGCGGTTCTCGCAGTTGCAGCGCGCTTTGAATGGCATCACACAGAAAATGCTGACGCAGCAGTTGCGCGAGATGGCGCGCGACGGTCTGGTGCATCGCGAAGTCTACGCCGAAGTGCCGCCGAAAGTGGAATATTCGCTCACACCGCTCGGCCATAGCCTGGAGCCGGTGATTCAAGCAATGTGTGAATGGGGCGTCAAGTATCGCGGCGGCCAGATCGACGGGCAAACCATCGAAGGGTTCGTTGCCGAACTTGCCGCACAACAAGGCGAGCCGGCTTTGCAGCACAAGTAATCGATCACACTTTATGCCAGGCGGCAGCCTCTCAACGCGCCGCTGTTTGCGTTAGCAACTCCGCGCAGGTTTCGCTACAATAACTGCCGCTCATCATTACTTCGGGCCGACTCAATAATTTCAGCGACTCGCATAGCGGTAAGCGCGTAACCGCTTCAGGCTGGAAAGGACGCTTATGAACTCAAGTTCGCCTCTTACTAATTCCGCTGCCAATGGGCAGACAGAACCTAATAGTGACATTGCTCACATTTCGCAGGACGCACCGCGCGACGGGGGCAAGTTGATCGTGCTGACCGCGCCGCTCACCGAAACCATCGACCACGCCGGCTATTTCATTCAGATGGGCATGGCATCGATGCCTATCTGGATGGAAGGCGTCTTCAATCGCAAGTATCCGAACTGGCGCAAGGTCGAACACAATACGGACGGCTCGGCGCGTTATATGCCGGCAGGTCTGCGCGTGCTTGAAAAAGCCCTGCTGCGCCATTACTCCGCCGACGACATCGCCGCCTGCTATCCCGATGATCTGGAGCGCTTCGTCGGCCCGCGCACACGCATCGTCGCCGTGTCGACGCACAACCCGCTCGGCGTAACCTTTGCAGCCGGCGTCTACACATCGGTCTTCGGCTCGTCGAAACAGCCGATCAATTCGCATTATGCGCGGCTGATGTTCGAGAAGATCAAAAGTAATCCGCACCGCACCAATTTCAAAGTGATCGTCGGCGGTTCGGGCGGCTGGCAGATCATCGAGACCGATTCCTACGACGAGATGGGCATCGATGTGGTGGTTGAAGGGCGCAGCGAATCTGCCGACACCATGGCGCTCTTCGACAAAGCCATTAAAGGCGAGCCGCTGCCGCGCCAGTTGGAAGTCGCGCACCCGCGCGACCGCAAAGAGATTCTCTTCCCCGACAAGCGCACGACCTTCGGCGTTGTCGAGATGACGACTGGCTGCGGGCGGCGCTGTCAATTCTGCCTGCCCGACTTGAACCCGCAGATCGATCTGCCGAAAGAGCAGATCATGGGCGCCGTGCGCGCCAACGTCCGCGACGGCAATAAACTGATTTCGCTGGCGACCGAAGATATGTTCATCTGGGGACAGGTGCATACGGAGACGCCGTTCTTCTTCCCGAACCGCGAGGCGCTGCTCGATCTCTATTCGGAAATCGTCAACACGCCCGGCGTCGAACATCACGTTCTCAGCCATTGCACCATCGCGCCGTCCGTCGTCGATCCGGTGCTCATCAAGAAACTCTCAGAGTTGCTGCTGCCGCAGAGTCCCATTCATTTGCCTTATCTGAGCACGCATCCGCAGAAGAAGGCGCTGACGCCGTTGATCGGCCTGGAGACCGGCTCGGTGCGCATGGCCAAACAGATCATGCCGAGCAAGGGCGTGCCGTTTTCTATTGAAGATTGGCCGAGCGTTGTGCTTGAGGGCTTGCGCGTGCTGAACGAGAACAACTGGTTTCCAGCGATGACGTTGATCATCGGCAATCCCGACGAAAACGATGATGATACGAGGGCAACGCTTGATCTGGTCTACGAGATCGAGCGGCGCGGACTGTTCGCCTTTTTGATTCCGTCGATCTTCACGCCACTGCACGATACGCGAATGGAGATGAAGAAGGGCGTCACCGAGACGGCGCAGCTTTCGCCGCTGCAATGGCAGTTGATGATGAAGTGCTGGAAGATGAACCTGCGGCCCGGTCAATATAGCTGGTGGGCACCGACCGCGTGGCGTGCAGGGGCCGTCGGCCTCTGGTTATGGAAACTACGAAAGCTGAACGGGCCGAATTTCACCTGGCCGCTGCTAATGTTTGCCAGCGCCATGCCCGAAAAGCTGATGGCAAAGATGGGCAAGATTTATCGCGGCAAACCCTTGCAGACCAAGAGCCGCAAAGAATTGTTAGCGTCGATTCGCCCGAACTACTGGCAGTATCTGCGCGAAGACTGCGGCGACCTGCCCGAAGGTTACAAGCCGCGCGCTCTGCATGCGTTGAAGTCGCTGCCCGTGCTTTCATAAAATTTGGTAGTGGGTCAATGAGGTGAGAGGCATAGAGTTCCGCCTGAAGGCCGAACTCCATGCTTTTTCTTTCGTGGGTTACAGCGCCAGTAACATGTCTTCCATAGCGAGCTGGCGATTGAGGTTGCGCGCCATGCCTTGCATCACGCTTTCGATTCTTTCTACCCAATCGGCGATCTGTTCGAGCGTCGCCATTTCGGCAATCCGTGCGAGGCGCGGCGCGATGTCGGCATTCGTCAACGATTCGGCTGTCTCGCCTAACTTCAGATGGAAGACATCGGCGAGCAGCACCAGCAAAGCGTCGAGGTGGCGCTCGAATTCTTCGCGTTCGAGCTTCTTCGCCAGATGCTCCGCCGCCTGCATCAGCTTCATCGTCTCGCGTGAGAGAATCACCGCTTCAATCAATTCGACCATCATGGCGCGCTGCTCGCGGTAGATGCCTAGATCGATTTCAAGCGCCCGCCCGATGCTGCCGCGCGCCAGTCGCGCCAGCAAGCGATTCTCCTCAGCCGGGCGTTTGTAGTTTTCATTCAAAAACGCTTCAAGCTCAGATGCGGTGAGCGGCGCAAAACTCAACATCTGGCAACGCGAGCGAATGGTTTGTAACAGCGCGTAAGGCTTCGCGGTGACCAGCACGAGCAGCGTCGTTTCCGGCGGCTCTTCCAATACTTTCAATATCGAATTCGCGGCACTGAGATTCAGGCGCTCGGCGTCATCAAGAATATAGACGCGGCGGCGGCCATCATATGGGCGAAAGTTTCCTTTCTCAGCCATCTCTCTCATCTGCGAAATCTTGATGAACTGGCCGTCGGGCGTGATCGTCTCAACGTCAATGTGCTCGCGCGCCGCGATCTTGATGCATTGATCGCAAGCCCCACAGGCATCGCCGCCCAGCGGACGGCGGCAGTTCAGCGCCTGCGCCAGCGCCAGGGCAAACTGCTGCTTGCCGACGCCGCGCGGCCCGGCGAAGATTAAGCCCTGTCGGATGCGGTCTTCAGCGACCGCGCGTTGCAGCAGACGTTTAAGGCGTTCGTTGCCGACGAGTGATGAAAAGGCCATCGGATTAGGGGCTAGAGGCTAGAGGCTAGAGGCTAGAGGCTGGAGGCTAGTCAGAAATGCGGTCGGGTAACGATGAAATACCAGTAAGCAACCCGCCCAGCTTTCTCACTAGCCCCTAGCCTCTAGCCTCTAGTCCCTGATCCCTAGCCTCCGCATTGTAGCAGTTCGCTCGGCGGCGTGTTAATCTACACGGCAATGCTCAAAAACTTTCTCGAATCGCGGCTCGAAAAATGGAAGCGGCTTGAAGAATTGACGGCGCGCGCGTCGCGCTTTCGCCTGAACACCCTGAGCGGCGAAGAGGTGCGCGAGTTCGGCAGGCTCTATCGCCGCACGGCGGCAGACCTGGCCATCGCTCGCGAAGAAGTGCGCGATCAGCGTTTGATCAATTATCTGAATCATCTGGTCGGGCGGGCGCACGGCGCGATCTATCGCAGCGAGTCGTCGGGCTTCTCTGTCATTCTGGATTTCTTCCGCTACGAGTTCCCTGCGGCGTTTCGCCGAACTTTTCGTTACACGCTCACAGCTTTCCTGATCTTCGCCTTCGCGACGGCTTTTGCATGGGTGGCCTGCACGGTTGACGACGGTTTCGCCGATCAGATTGCGCCCAAACTCAAGCGTGACATCGCGGCACACCGCAACTGGACGGATGAGGTCAACAATGCCAATCCGCTGGCGTCCACCTCGATTCAAACCAACAACATCACGGTGACTTTTCTCGCCTTCGGCGGCGGCATCTTTGCCGGGCTGTTGACCATTCTGGTGCTGATTCAAAATGGCCTGCTGCTCGGCATGGTCTTCGGCCTCTGCATCAAGTACAAGTTTTGGGACATCCCGATTTTCGTCGCCGGTCACGGTGTAATCGAACTCACAGCGATCTTCATCGCCGGCGGCGCGGGCCTGATGATCGGCAAAGCGCTCGTCATGCCGGGCGACCGACGCCGAATTGATGCGCTGGTGACGCACGGCATCGAGGCGGTCAAACTGATTCTCGGCTGCATCCCGATGCTGCTCGTCGCCGGCCTGATCGAAGGCTTCATCTCGCCGGCGCACATTCCGGCAGCGATTAAGTTTGTCGTTTCAGGCATGAGTTTGCTGGCAATGACCGCCTACTTTCTCAAGCCGGATCGGCGCGCCAGCGGGCAAGCAGCGCCCTGAACCAAAGCAATTGGCCATTTGAGCATTTGACTGCGCGGCGCATTGCAGTATATACATAGGCTATACAGTTTGAAGAGGTCAGCACATGGTAGCGAAAGTGCAGCGATGGGGAAACAGTCAGGGGCTTCGGCTTGCGAAACATGTTCTCGAACGTGCCAACATCGCTATTGGTGACGATGTCGAGGTCATCGCGGGAGAAGAAGAGATCGTCATCAGGAAATTGCAAAAGCCAAAATACGACCTGGTTGAAATGGTCTCCCGCATGCCGCGCAACTACAAAGCGCGTGAAAAATCCTTCGGCAAGCCCGTCGGCAAGGAAGAATGGTAGATGCCCAGGTATGTGCCGCAGAAAGGCGATTTCGTCAGTCTGTCCTTCGATCCGCAATCGGGCCACGAACAAAAAGGTCGGCGGCCTGCCCTGATTATCAGCAATCACCTATTCAACAAGCACACCGGCCTTGCGATTGTTTGCCCGATAACTAACACGGAGAGGCGAATTCCCTTTCACCTGCCGATTCCACCAGCATCATCGCTGACGGGTTTCGTCATGGTGGATCAAGTGAAATCTGTTGATTACAACACAAGGAAAGCCAGGTTTATCGAGGCCGCTCCGACAGAACTTGTAGATGATGTACTTGCCGTGCTGGACGTGTGCATCAAGTGATTGGCTAGCAGGAGCAGAGCAGGCCATTAATCACAATAAGCCGCGCTCCTTCACCTCTAAATACTTATTGACCAGCTCAAGCGCCAGGCGACCGGCAGGAACATCGAGCGCCAATCCGCCTGCATGACGGATGCGCGTCAGAGCTTCTTCGCGCTGGCGCAGGATGTCTTCGGCGATGCCCTGACGATAGACATCTGCGGGACTCTGGGGCGGTGTGCGCACCAGTTCGCGCAAATCTGTATCACCTATGGTGATAATCAGCGGCAGGTGGCGCGGAATCAGCCTCCTGGTGTGCGCCAGCAATTCCGCAGAGGCATCGCGGTCTACGAGGTCTGTAAGAATCACTACAAGCGAACGGCGATGGCAGTTGGCGCTGAAAAAATTGAAGCCGCGCGCGTAGCTCGGCTCGATCATCTGCGGTTCGAGGGCGTATAAGGCTTCCATCAGGCGATTGACCTGATCGCGCCCGCGCTGTGGCGGCAGGTAGCTGACCACCTTGCGCGCGAACGCCACCAGTCCGATGTTATCGCCGCCCGCCGCCGCCACGTAACCAATCGATAGCGTCGCGTTGATGGCATGATCGAGCTTCGTCAGCTTGCCGATGCGCGCAGTCATCAGGCGGCCCGTGTCGAGCAGCACGACGATGTTCTGGCTGCGTTCGATGGTGTACTGCCGCGTGATCAGCTTGCCGCGCCGCGCCGTCGCCGGCCAGGAGATGTGGCGTATCTCGTCGCCGATGACGAACTCGCGCATGGATTCAAACTCGCGCCCCTGCCCTTTCATGCGCATACGTCGAAGTCCTGGCTCAGGCCGGCGATTGCGGTGCGCATAGATCTCATGCTTTTTCGCTTCACGAATGTCTGGATAAACCTTGACGGTTTGCGCCGTCGGGTAGATGAACTGCTTCCACAGCAAACCGAAGCGTGAGCGAAAGCGCAGCGCCGTATCGCCAAACGCATAACTGCCGCGCGCCGTCGGAATCAGCCGGTAATGCCAGGTGCGCGAACGATTCGGCGTGATGGTCAACCGCACTTCGCGCGGCTCGGCCAGTTCCATCTCCGTCGGGTACTCGTCTTTGATGATGAAGGTGACTTTGCGCGGCGCGCGGTTTGTAATCTTGATCGCTACTTCGTTCTCTGCGCCCATCGAGAAACGATCTTCGGCGTTGCGCGCGATGCGAAAGGCGCTCGGCTTCTCCGAGACAAAGTAATCAACGATTGCCGCAACGAATAGCGCGACATCGTAAAGCAACGTGAAGTAGAGAATGTCGTGATCAATCCAGCCGAGCGACAGCAGCCCCAGCCCCAAGGCCAGCAGCACGAAGAATCGCATTGTAAAAACAAATCTCAAAACCAGTAGTCCTCGTTGATGCTTCCACGCTCAAGCGCCCGCAGCAACTCGGCGACGCTCGAAAACTGTGAGATGGTATGCACGGCAGCCAGAATCTGATAAGGCAACTGCAATTGTTGAACGGCGTCGCGCGCGGCAATCCAGATTTCTTCGTCGACCTCTGCCGCATTCGGCGACGTGACGAACTCATCTTCTATCACATAAGCGAAGGTGATCATGTGATAGACTGGCCCGGCGTGTGCGCTGGTATTAATATCACGCAATGGCACGAGCCGCCCGGCATCAATCTTGACCGCGATCTCTTCAAACACTTCGCGCGCCGCCGTCGCCCGAATATCCACATCCGTCACATCGCGCCGCCCGCCGGGAAAAACGAAGGCTCTGGGATAGTAGCGAAAGTGCGCGGGCCGCCGGCTCAAATAAACCTCGATGCCGCCGGCTGAATCTCTCACGAAAGCAACTGCCGCCGCTGGTATTGGCTTCATAAAAGTCCAGAGAGTCCAGAGAGTCTGGAGAGTCCAGGAAGTCTTGGGAGTCGACCGAGTTGAGCAGATTCATTGGCCGCTCGACCTTCTCGACTCACCAGACTCTCTGGACTCTCTGGACTTATCTCGGCACTTCGATTCCTGCGATGACTTCGTCGAGGACTTGATCGGGCGTTGCGCCTTCGATCTCGGCTTCCGAACGCAGCACGATGCGATGGCGCAGCACGGGCCGGGCAATCTCTTTCACGTCGTCCGGTGTGACGAAGCTGCGCCCGCGCAAGGCCGCCAGCGCTTTCGAGCAGAGCAGCAAGGCCACCGCGGCGCGCGGGCTTGCGCCCCAGGAGATGTTCAGCGTGTTGCGCGTCGCGCGAATCAGCGAAACCATATAGCGCAGCACGCCTTCTTCGACTGTAACATTCCTTACTTCGGCACGGCATTGCATCAAGAGAGCCGGATCGGCGATGGGATGAATCAACAAGTCTTCAAGCCGGCGCGCATTGAAACCGGCGTTCCAGTTGCTGATGATGCGCAACTCTTCATCGGCGCTCGGATAATCCACCAGGATCTTGAGCATGAAGCGGTCGAGCTGGGCTTCAGGCAAAGGGTAAGTGCCTTCGTATTCGATAGGATTCTGGGTTGCCAGCACCGTGAACATCGGCGACAGCTTGTGAACCTCGCCGTCAATAGTCACCTGCCGCTCTTCCATCGCTTCGAGCAGCGCGGCCTGGGTTTTGGGTGGCGTGCGGTTGATCTCATCGGCCAGCAGCAAGTCAGTAAAGATCGGGCCGTGCCGCAAGGTGAAGGTCGAGGTCGCCATGTTGAAGATATTGGTGCCGGTCACGTCGGCGGGCATCAGGTCAGGCGTA
>JBBWZK010000432.1:0-12587 GCA_039648975.1 Blastocatellia bacterium | reverse complement strand
TCGAATGGGACTATATACTATCCCATTCTTTGGGGCAACGAAAATGCTGTTGGGTAATAAAGTCTACTAACTATCTTGGCGACCTGATAGCAAGTCTGAGATTTGCTATCAGGTCGCCACTCTCTATCGAGAATGTTCCTCAGAAAACAGATAAGAAATAAGGCTGCCGAGGTCTTCCTCCTCATCTTGCTAGTAGCTCCAAACGTTGAGCCACTTGAAGGCAAGCATTCTACTCAAAAGGGGTAACAAAACTGATGCCATTCTTGTAATCAATAAGCTTCGGTGCGCAGCCGCCTAACGCTGTGCGTCAGCGGGAGCGCGCCGAATACTGGTGGAACGATAAGAATCTCGCTTCGCGGCCTCCGTTACACGCACTTGTTAGGTGGCTTTTCTACATACCGAGGTCATTGGCCGCTCGCGGCAACACGTACGCACTCAAAAACAGAAAATCAACTACCTCAAATGCAATGCTTAGTTCTCGGATCGTGTGAGCCTTAACTGAATGGGCGGCTTCATTGCCCATGACCCGAAGCCCGTGAAGTACCTTCGCACCATCTTGTGTGAGAATGTTCATTGAAACGAGTGAATCTATCTTGGTATAGAGGGTTTTGCCAGAAGCGTTCTTATCCCTGCAAATGGCTTCAACAATGGCACGAATTCCCATGCCCGTGAGTATCACCGAGCCGTCTGCTAGGGCACGGTGAGCCTCTTTATAGATTTCAAATACCTGATTGGGAAGTTGGTATTTCTTATAAATTGGATTGCGCCCGAATATTCGCGCAGGAAAAAATTGAACGGTTACGTCTGGGTTTGGAAGAGCAGCCCGATTTGTACGCGTCTTTTTGAACGAAAGCTTCTTGCAGCCTTGGCACTGAATGATTTGGTGTGCGTCTCTGATAATCTCGATGTCATCCCCTGCTCGACGTACAGAATCGGCTGACGCAAGAATTTTATGGTAGGTTTTCGCGCCACACTCGTTGCACGGATCGCGTGTCTCCTCCCCAAGCATTGTGTTAGTTTCAATCTCTATTTGCATTTCTTCAAAGGCTCCGTGACTGTTGCCGCCTAACTACTAATGGGCTTCGTAAAAGACGTGCTATCTTACGGCTTTTACGACGTATAATTCCGCCCGTGCCGGGTTATGTGATTGCCTTAACATCTGTAGTGCAACCAGCGTGCGGATTATATCTCTCTCGGCAGAGTGAGCGTTATGCCTGAACGGTTTGAGCCAATCTGCGATGTGATAGGATGTGAACAGGGCATTATCGCAACCCAAGATCAGCCACCTCGGATTTGCGAATCGTCGGGTTACTTGTTCACGACACCTTTGCCTTCGATGATCGTGAAGAGGCGGTCACAACCCGGCAGCGTTACCACTTCGGTCGCGCCGCTCGGCCAGTGGATTTCCACTTTGTCGACTTTTGTCGCCGTGCCCAATCCGAAATGTAAACGTTGATCGTTCTGCGACGCGTAGCCTGCGCCGCTGATCACATCCTGCCGCTGCCGCAGCTTGCCCGTTGTCACATAGACTATCGCGCCTATCGCATCTTTCGGACTCTTCTTCGTGGTATCGCCAACCAGTTTCAACGTCAGCCAGTGGCCCGCCGCTTTTGTCACGTTGCGCAGCACGGTCGGCGCTGAATCCATGTTATTGAAGACCACATCGAGCAAGCCATCGCCATCCAGATCGCCGACCGCGAGGCCGCGCGCCGGAATCGCGATGGCCAGGCCGCTCGCGGGCGCAGCAGGGACGCGCTCGAACTTGCCGGTCGAAAGATTGCGCAACAACAAAGGCTGCTGGGCGTAGCTCGTCCCCCATTGATATTTGTTCACGCCTGGATAGACGTGGCCATTAGCGACCAGCACATCTTTCCAGCCGTCATTATCATAATCCAGAAAGCTTGTGCCCCAGCCCAGAAACGGCAAGGTCAAATCACCCTGTCCCGCTTGAAACGATACGTCGCTGAAGTAACCTTCGCCATCGTTGTGCAACACCGTGTTGTAGTCGTCAGAGAAATTGGTGATGTAGAAATCGATCAATCCGTCGTTGTCGTAATCGCCGATGCCCAGGCCCATCCCCGCCTGCTCGCGCCCGTTTTCGCTTAACGCCACACCGGACGGATAGCCGGTCTCTTCAAACTTGCCATTGCCTTTGTTGATGTAGAGCAGCTTCGGCGTCGAATCATTGACGACGACCAGATCAAGCAACGCATCTTCGTTGACATGCACGAACGCCGACGAGAAGCCATAGAAGCGCTCAGGGTCAGACACGCCCGCTTGCTGGCTGACATCTTCAAAGGTGCCGTCGGTCTTCTGGTGATAGAGCGTGTCCTGCTCGCCTTTCAAGCCGCGCGGGCCGCACATCACCGGCACGCCGCGAAACTGGCAGAAGGTCTTCGACACGCCGCTCGGCTTGCCTATCTCGTCCGGGCTCGGCGGCGGATTGTCTTTGTCGAATTCGAGATAGCCGGGCACGAAAAGATCAAGCCGGCCATCGCCATCGTAATCGCCGAAGCTCGCGCCCGTGCTCCAGCCTTTGCGCGCTACACCGAGTTTTTCAGCCACGTCAGTGAACGTGCCGTTGCCATTGTTGTGATACAGGCGCGAGACGCCGAAGTTGCCGACGTAGAGATCAGGCCAGCCATCGTTATCGTAATCGCCGACGGCTACGCCCATGCCCCAGCGTTCGTTGGCGACGCCGGCTTTGTCGGTCACCTCTTCAAACTTCCAGTTGCCGAGATTGTGGTAGAGTGCGGCGCGCGGCGCTTTTTCTTTGCCACGCAGCGCATCGAAGGTCGAGCCGTTGAGCAGGTAAATATCCGGCAAGCCATCATTATCATAGTCAAAGATCGCGACGCCGCCCGATGTCGCTTCGATGATGTAATTCTTATCAGAATTCCCTGACCGATGTTTGAATCTGGCGAGCGCGGTTTTGGCGGTGACATCTTCAAAGACAGTCGGCGCTTTGTCGTCGAAGATGCCGGCGGTGCGGCGCGAGGTGTAGGTGCGGGCTTCGCCGGTGGTGACGCCGCCCATGCCGCCCGTTTGCTTATCCTGCTTCTGCGCCGGTTGCTGCGGCGATGCTTGCTGCTGTGGCGATTGCGCGACCCAAGCCTGCGGCAATGAGAGCATCAAGGTGAGCGCAAAGATCGGCAATGCGTGAACACTGCGGGCGCGCGAGCAATTTCGTTGACGCATCAAAACCTTCTCTTGTGATAGGGAGATGCTGGCTCTCATAGCCAGGCGCAAAATTATAACACGCGCAACGGCGCATTAAAGTTTCTACTTCTCGTTGATCGTGTGATAACGGTCTATCGCCGGGCTGTCGATGATCTGCACTTGTTTGCTCGGCCAGCGAATCTCGATTGAACGCACGCTCGTCGCCGTGCCCAGACCGACGATGATGCGTGGGTCATTGCTGGCCAGGTAACTGCCGGCGGTCGACACATCGAAGATGCGCTTGCGGTTTGTCATATCGGTTACAATGACGCGCGCACCGATGGCGCTACGGTTCGACTTGGTGCCGACAAGCTGGAGACCTAGCCAGTGATTCTTCGTGCCGTTGTTGCGCAGCACGACCGGCGAATCGTTCAACACGCCGATGACGATGTCGGGCTGACCGTCATTGTTCAAATCGCCTATCGCCGCGCCGCGCGCCGCCAGTCCTGTATTGAACATGACACCTGCTGTCGGCGAGACGGTGATGAACTGCTTGCCGGTGTTTCTGAGCAGCAACAGCGGCTGCTTGTATTTCAAATAAGCCGAAGTCTTCTCGATTGTATCGACGACGTGACCCTGAGCGATGAAGAGATCGCGCCAGCCATCATTATCTATATCCACAAAGTGCGTGCCCCAGCCGGTATACAATTGCGTCGCCTGGCCGACGCCGCTCAGGTTGGTGTCGTAAGCAAACGAGCGGTCGCCGAGATTGTGATAGATCGCATAACTCTGGTTCGACAGCGCCGTGATGAGGATGTCAGGAAAGCCGTCTTCATCGTAATCCGCCGCGTCCACGCCCATGCCAGCGAAGGTCTTGCCGTCTTCGTCATAGCCGATGCCTGCCGGCAGCGCGATGTCCGTGAACGTGCCGTCGCCGCGATTGTGATACAACGACTGGCGCACACTGTCATTGGCGACAACGATGTCGGGCCAGCCATCATTATCTATGTCGGTGATGGCGACGCCGAGCGCCTTGCCTGTGGGGTCGGCAATCTTTGCTGAGACGCTCGCATCTTCAAAGGTGCCGTCAGGCTTCTGGTGAAAGAGCAGATTGGTTGTGCCTTTGAAATTATCCGGATGGCAATAGGCGCGATACTCCGGGCGCGAATCGCCTCAGACGACCGCGCCGCGCTCGAAGTCCCATTCAAGGTAGCGCGCGACGAACAGGTCGAGCCGCCCATCGCGGTCATAATCTATCCATGCCGCACTGGTGCTCCAGCCGCTCGCCGCCGTGCCGCTCTTCTTCGTCACATCCGTGAAGCTGCCATCGCGATTGTTGTGATAAAGCGTGTTCGCGCCGTAACCCGTGACATAGAGATCAACCCAGCCGTCGTTGTCATAGTCGGCGGCGGCGACGCCCATGCTGTAGCCTTCGCCTTTGACGCCGGCGCGCTCGGTCACGTCTTCAAACATGCCGTCGGCTTTTTGATGGTAAAGGCGATTCCAGTATTTCGCCTCGCGTTTATCAGGCATCGCGCCTTTCGGCATCGGGTCTTCGAGCCGCGCGCCATTGGTGAAAAAAATGTCGAGGCGGCCATCGTTGTCATAATCCAGCAGCGCAATGCCCGCGCCCATAGACTCGGGCAGATACTTGATCGAGGTCGGCGAGCCGGCCTGTTTGAATGTGATGTTCGCTGCTTTAGTGATGTCGTCGAAGGTGACGGGCGAGGCGGCGGTCGGCGCGGCAATCTTCGGCGGCTTCATGTCGCCCGTCGCATAAGAGCGGCCCGCCGCCGCCGGCGATTGCTGTGCCGATACAGCAGAGCCGCAAGACACAATGAGCGCGCAGATCAAGATAGTCGTCAGCCACTTCTTCATAACAGGGAAAGGGAAGCCATATTGTCCACGCTCTCTTTATGAAAAAGCAAGCAGAGCAGCGGCGGTTGCAAAGACCTGGGAGCGCAGGCATCTTGCCTGCCGGCTTGCGCAACTCGTCTCTTTCTTTTGCAAAGGATCGCTTCCGTAAGGTCAGCAGGTAAGATGCCTGCGCTCCCAAGGCGATCACAAAACGTGGTGTGTGACGTAGGAGAATTGCACAGGCACGCCGCCGTTCACCTTGACTTTGACGAGCACTTGAAAGAAAGGCGGCAGGCGCGGCGGCTCGCCGGGCGGCGCGATGTTGAGATGCGCGATCAGTCCCTTGATGTACTCAGGCCGCGTGACGTATTCGGCGGCGGCCTGCGTGCCGAAGGTGGTGATGCCTGCGAGGATCAACAGGCGACGATTCTCGTCAAGCCCTTTGAGCAGGCTGATGACGGCATAATCTTCGGAAATCTGGCTGCGCGATGGGCCTTCCTGTTTGGCCAGGTAGATGCCTTGCTCGTCCGGCGCGGGCTTGGTGTTGACGACGCCAAAGGCCGAGATGTCGTTGCGGCCTTTCGTCATGCGAAAGACGAGGTCCTGCTGCTGCGGCAGGTCGCGCAGCAGATCGTTCTCCGCCGGCGAGCCGAGAATGACGATGTCATTGGCCTTCAGATCATCCCAGGTCAACAGCAGGCTGCGCTTAACGCGCATCGAGCGCCCTGCACGATGAAAGAATTCGCCCATGGCGTAGACGCCCATCACTTCGCCGACGCCCGTGTAATGCTCTGTGATGGTCGGGGGCGATTCTTTATTCGCAGGCGACTGGCTGGCAAGCGGGGTGCTCATCGGCTTGAACAGGCGCATGCCGGTTTCCGCCGTGCCTTCAAAGCGCGCGTTGCTGAACGCCACCAGCACCGCATCAGGCGAGCGCATGAAGTCGCTCCATAAAGGCATCGCCGCCTGTACGTCAGCCGCGAGTTTCGCTTTCGATGCCGCCGCTTCCTTGAGCTGGTTCGCGTCGCTCGCATAGTTGACGGCGAGCAAGCCCATCAACACGCAAAACGCGCCAAGTCCGATGATGAGATAGATGAGCGACCGTGTGCGCCGGTCTATGACACGAAGCGCTGGCCCTGGCTGTGCGGCAGCCGCTTGCAGAAGGTCTGCGGCAGGCGGCGCGCCGTTCCCCTGTTCAATCTTAGGCGGCTCAATATAAGCGAAGCTTGGACTATAGTGGCCCTTCGGCAGATCTATCAGCACGCGGTCGTGCTTGCCTTCGGTGGCGTAATACTCTTGCAGCTTGGCGCGCAAGCGGCCTGCCTGCACGCGTACTACCGAATCATTGCGCGAGTCGTAGCTTGTGCTGCGCCCGAAGACTTCGGTGGCGATGATGTATTCCTTAAGCTGCGTCTCCTGATTCTCGACCGATTTGAGGACGACGAATTTCAGGAAGGCTTTCAGGCTCACCGAACCATGCAAGATACGGCTCTGCAAAAGCCTGTCAAGCTGTTCCAGCTTTTCTTGTCGTTGAGGAACCATAGAGTAACCTACAAGTAACGCCTGTGTAACGGAGGAGCTAATCCACCTGAAAACACCAGCTTGGCAACGGTAACGCTATTATACACACAGTAACTGGTTAAACAACCGCCACTAGGAGTATGATGCCGCTGATTCATTAAGGCAGCATACGTCCTTTTACAGATCGGATTGATCCTCATGCCTCATCATTATTGGAAACGGCTTGCGGCAAATTGTTTCTGTCCGGCTATGACGATTCTAAGCTAGATGGTCGCTTAGCCAAGCGGCTGAAGCTCAAGTGCAGCGCGTCGCAGCCAACCTAGATGATCAGGTTTCAAGTATTCGTCTGCATCTGTAACCTTGATTTCTAAAAACAGGTGACGTTCGCTGCCGCGTCACTAAAAAAAGGTTGAACGGGAAGCTTTTCCCCAACCTTAAGATTCTTAACTAGAACACAAACGCTCATGAAGGCGGAGACGGCGTGCCCGCGCCATCCGCTCAAGAATTTGAGGGAGCCGAATCTATGACAAAACCTCGTGTATTGTTGTGCGTCAGCACGCTCATCTTATTGCTGACGGCGCTGCCGGCGATGGCCCAGAACAACAAGGCAACCATCACCGGCACGGTGAGCGACCCCAGTGGAGCGGTCGTCTCCGGCGCTGCCGTCACCATAACGAACGTGAACACCGGCATCGAACGCAAAGTGACGACCGGTGATGATGGAACCTTCGTCGTGCCTCTGCTCGACATTGGCACTTACAAAGTGGCGGTTAACGCGTCCGGCTTCAAAGAAGTCGTGCGCGAAAACATCACCCTGCAAACCAACGACCGCTTGCCGGTTGACGTGCAATTGACGACGGCAACCGCCGGCGGCGAAGTCGTCACCGTCACCGCTGAAGCGCCGATTGTGCAGACCGAAACCAGCGACCGTGGTAGCGTCATCACGGGCCGAGAAGTGACTGAGTTGCCGCTTTCAGGCCGCAACTTCACGCAACTGGCGACCCTGGTTCCCGGTGTGGCGCGTTCGTCGAACACAGGCTTCGGCGGTTCGGGGCCGGACTCGCGGCAATTCAACAATGGCGATCCGCGCTCAGGCGACGGCGGCCCCGGCAGCAGCAATGCACAGGGCGCTACGGAAACCTCACGCTTTGCGCGTTCCGGCGGCGGCACACTGACCGTCAACGGCCAGCGCCCGACCAATAACAATTTCTCGCTCGACGGTGTCGATAACAACGAACCGCAGTTCGGCACCATCGGCGTCTTCCCTAACCCCGACGCCATCGCCGAATTCAAGGTGTCGACAAGCATTCCGTCGGCGGAAGTTGGCCGCGCCAGCGGTGCAGTCATTAACACGACGATCAAGTCTGGAACCAACGACCTGCATGGCTCGCTCTACTACTACGGCCAGAACTCTGCGCTGAATGCGTTCCACCCGATGCTCAAACGCGACAGGGCTTTGGCGATTGCGCGCGGCGACCGCTTCATTCCTGATAAAGCGGTGCAGCAGATTCACGAATTCGGCGGCACGGTCGGCGGCCCGATCATCAAGAACCGCACGTTCTTCTTCTTCGATTATCTGGGTCAGCGCAACAACCTGCCGTTCCCTGCGACGTCGACGGTGCCGACCGTGTTATCGCGCGAAGGCAATTTCTCGGAGTTTCCGACGATCTTCAATCCGTACACCGGCCAGCCCTTCGCCGGCAATCTCATTCCTGCGAACTTGATTGATCCAATCTCGCAGCGTGTCCTGAAGCTTTATCCGCTGCCGACCACCACGGTCTTCAATCCGGGCCAGAACAACAACAACTACTTTACGCAGCGCGCCGATAAAGAGACCATCAACAACTTCGAGGGTAAGATCGACCATCGATTGAGCGACAACAACGCCATCACCGGGCGCTTCAACGAGCAGCGCCTGAACACGGTGCGCGCCAACCTGTTGGCGGGATTGCCGACCGCAGGCTTCGGGGCCGGCGAAGAGAACGGCAACACGCGCCAACTGACGCTCTCCGACACGCACACCTTCAGCCCGCACCTGCTGAATGAGTTCCGCTTCGGGTTTACGCAGATCAACATCGCGATCTTCAACTGCGGCGTCAATGGCGCGTGCGGCACCAGCCCGACGTTTGCCGACGACGTTGGCATACCGAATGTGAACGACGGTACGCTTGAACAATCAGGCGGCCCCGGTCTAGGCAACTTCGGCACAGGCTTCACAGAGTTCCTCGGCGACGGCGGCCTCTTTCAAGTTAAAAGTAAGAATCCTTACTTTGCCGATACGCTGACGATCCTCAAAGGCGACCATGCGTTCAAGGTAGGCGCTGAACTGCGTCTGCGCTATCTGAACACGATTGATGGTGGCCGGTCGGGATTCCTGAAAGGCAACATTCAATATGCCGACGCCGGGCCGACATCGAATAATCTGCTACCCGGCCAGGTTTGCCCGCCGGAATCGCGCGACGGCGCGACGAAGTGTTTTGTTGATAAGAGCGGCGTTCCTTACGGCGGCACAGGCAATGCCCAGGCGAATCAATTGATGAGTCTGCCGGCATTCCAGGTATCGCGAGGTCGTGTGTTTGGCGGCCCCTTCAACCTGCGCACCCACGAGCTTGGCTTTTTCGTTCAGGACGACTGGAAAGTCAACAGTCGGCTGACGCTGAATCTCGGCTTGCGCTACGACATCTTCACGCCGCCGACCGAATCGTCAGGCCGTCTCAGCTACTTTGACCCGGCGCAGAGTCAGGTCGATGTGGCAAGCAGTAAGAGCGACCGCATCGTCAAGACGGACAAAAACAACTTCGGGCCGCGCATTGGCTTCGCTTATGCGCTGCGGGACGACAAGAAGTTGGTGTTGCGCGGCGGTTACGGCTTGCTTTACACGCTCGACGGCACGGATTATCCGCCAGCCATTCGCAATCCGCCTTTCACCAATTCGTTCAATATCTCACAGTTCAACCAGGATCCGGCGAATCGCACCTACTTCAGCGTCAAGACAGGCCCGCCCAGCGTCACCGCACAGGTTGACCCGTTGAACCTGCCAACTGACGTTAGTCTGTTTACAGTCGACTTCAATCAGAAGACCGGCTACGTCCATCAGGGGCAACTGAGCGTGCAGTATCAGTTCGCCAGAGACTGGTCAATCGACGTCGGCTACGTTGTCAACCGGTCGAAAAACCTGCTGACGACCTTTAACATCGGCAGTAGCGGCACGGGCGAGTCGCGCAATAAGGCGGGCGCAGTTCTGAACAACGTGTTGTTGTACACCAATGTCGCCGATTCATCTTATGATGGCTTGCAGGTGCAGGTGCAAAAGCGATTGTCGAATAACATACAGGGCCAGGTTTCCTACACCTGGAGTCATACGATTGACAACTCCATCGGCGTCATCGGCAGTCTTGGCGACAGCCGCAATGGCGGTCGCTCAGGGCCAATCAATCCGTTCGACCTCGATGCGGATCGCGGCAACTCATCGCTCGACATTCCTCACTTGCTGTCGGCCAGCGCGATCATTGATCTGCCATTCGGCAAGGGAAAACGCTTCCTGAATCACGAAGGCCCGGTCAATGCGCTGTTCGGCGGATGGCAGATGAACATCATCCAGTCAGCGCGCAGCGGCTTCCCGTTCACGGTCGTCTGCAACTGCGGCGCGGTGCGCCCGTCGCTGGTGAGCGATCCGTTTGCCAACGTGCCGGCTGGGAGATTCCTGAATCCTGCGGCCTTCACCGTAAGTTCAGGGCTGGTGTCGGTCCAGAACGCCGCCGGCAACACGATCACTTATGGCACGCTTGGGCGCAACACCTTCAGAGGGCCGAGCATCTACAATACCGACCTTTCGTTCTTCAAGAACACCTCGCTCACCGAGCGCTGGAAGCTGCAAATCGGTATTGAGTTTTTCAATGCCTGGAACCATACGAACCTCACGGTTCCGAACAATAACTTTACCGATGTCGGCAGCAACAACGGCGTGCCAACCGGATTCGGCGTCTTCAACGGCGCCTATCCTGGCCGTGTCGTGCAGTACCGCGCGAAGTTCATCTTTTAGCGGGTGGCCGAGATCAACAGCCGGGCGGCGGGTGCGAGCCGCCTGCCTTGAAGCTAACCATAAACCCATAGCCTGGAGCGGTAGCGCCGTCGGCTGTCCTCCAGGCTATATTTCTCAGAAGTGAAGCGTGATACGTGATGCGTGACGAATAGTGCTTGAATATTCATTATGCCAGTCAACGGACGATGTTATTTTCACGTATCACGTATCACGCTTCACGCTTCACTTGTCACTTCCGTATCGTCCTCTGTTAAGATTTGCAAGCGAGCTTTTCAAGACTGGAACTCCAATCAGGCGCGATTAACTCAAGCTCAAACCGATGAGCGGGGGTTCGGGTGGCGTGGAGTTTGCCCGGTCTGCCGGAACTAATTGAGATTATCTCTGAGTTTTTATGTTCAGTTGTGCAAGAACCCTTTGGCTTTGCTTAATGGCCATCACTCTGCTGTCGTGCTTGCCGGCGCTTGCGCAAACGGCTCTGCCGCAGCGCTCGCACGTCGAACGCTTCAGCACGCCGGAGGTGCGCGCCGAGCGTTCGGAAGCCGACGCCACGGCAAAGCTTGCGGCCAACACCAATGACACGGAAGCGCTCAACGCGCGAGCCCTGGCGCGCATGCGACTGGGGCGCTACAGCGAAGCCTACGAAGACCTGCATCGCGCCGCTGCGCTCAAGCCGAGTAATGCAGATTACCAGGCGAATCTGGGCTACGTTCTGTGGAAACTCGGACGCGCCAGTGAAGCCATCAATGCCGAGCGCGCCGCCCTCAAGCTCGAAGATAAGAATTTCTCGGCGCACTTTCAACTGGGCCGCTTCCTACTGCGCAGCGGCGATGCGAAGTTGCTCGCGGAAGCCGCCGTTCATCTGAAGCGCGCTCTCGAACTCGACCCGCGCCAATACGATGTTCGCATGGAATTGATCGCGCTCTATCGCATACAGGGCGATACCATCGCCGCCATGGCGCATCTGGACGTGCTCGAAGACGCGCGGCCAACCGACCCGCGCGTGATCTATGTCAGAGCTTTGCTGGCGGCAGACCGCAACGATATGAACGCGGCGATCAGCGGCTTTCGCGAAGCCCTGCGCCTCGACCCTTCGCTCTACGGCGCGGCGCAAGACCTTGGCCTGGCGCTGGTCAAATTGAAACGCTGGCCGGAAGCCGTTGACACCTTCGCAGAGATGTCGCGCCGCCAGCCCGATTCTGTGGACGCGGCCTACCTGTACGCCCTGGCGCTGTTCAACGCCGGGCGCAAAGACGAAGCCGAGCAGCAAGCGCGGCGGGCGCTCAGAATAGATGCCGGCGCATCAGCGGCCCACACGCTGCTGGGCATCATTCTGGCGACGCGCGGCGACAACAACGAAGCCAATGATGCGCTGTCGCAGGCCGTCGCCCTGGACGCCAACAGCTTCGACGCACACTTCTATCTGGGCCGCGTGCAGTATGGGTTGAAAGATTATGCGGGCGCGGTCAAGAGCCTGCGCGCAGCCGTCACACTCGACCCGCGCCACGCCGAAGCGCGATTCTTTCTGGGCACGGCGCTCGAAGTCACGGGCGACTCGGATGCCGCTTTGGCCGAATATCAGGAGTTGATCAAGCTCGATCCGCAATCGGTATTCGGACTGCTGGGATTGGGCGCACTGCTGGTCAAGCAGGGCAAGACTGCCGAGGCCATCGGCACGCTCAAACGCGCCATCACGCTTGACGGCTCGCGCTTCGAATCACACTGGGCGCTGGGCCGCGCACTCATTCAAACCGAGCAGTTCGCCGAGGCCGTCGACTCGTTGAAGAAAGCCGTTGCGCTTGCGCCCGACCGCTCGGATGCACATTACCAGCTTGGCATCGCGCTGCGACGACTGGGCCGCACTGACGAAGCCGCCCGCGAGTTTGCGCTCGTCGAAAAGATCAACAAATAATTCCGTACCGGCACGAAGCAATGAACACGGCGAAAGGGGAAAACGTCGCGGCGACGCGGCGACGCGGCGACGCGGGGAAAGACGGTGAGACAGCATCTC
>JBBWZK010000417.1:0-15342 GCA_039648975.1 Blastocatellia bacterium | reverse complement strand
GGTCGGCGCTTTGGTGTGGGTGAAAAAGCGCCGACCAGTCGGCGCATTCCAAAATGGCCGCCCCTCGCTCTCACTCTTAACTTATAGCGGTTTTCAAATGGGTTTAGCATGTAGGGGCGACCCTGCGGTGGTCGCCCCAGTGTACGAACACGCAGTCTGGGGAGGCCACAGAGGGCCTCCCCTACATGATTGCGGCTTAATCTGAGGAGGGTAAGGCAATTCCGGGCAGCTTGCTGCGCCTCCTTTGCCTCTTACTCCTTCGATACCTCGCAGCTTGCTGCGAGGAGATTCATTCCAATTGAAATCTGCTCTAATGCCATTGCCCCGTTAGGAGCGCAATGTCAACATTGCGCTCCTAACGGGGCTTGGATTCTATATCTCACTGGTTACTATAAACATTTCGCCCCTACGGGGCTGAGGATTCCAGCAACTCTTACGTGCTTCGACTCAAAGGCGGATTTTGCTGCGGTTGCGACCGTTGGCGCTTACCTTGCCAATCGCCATTCAGCCAGTTACAGTCTCTCAGAAACTCAGCACAGCGCGGCAACTTATGAAGAAAAGCCTGGCTCATCTCCCCAAGCATAAACGCGAAGAACTCAAAGAAATTGTCGCCATCATCACCGAACTTGCTGAAGTCGAAATGATCATCCTGTTCGGCAGCTACGCGCGCGGCAACTGGGTCGAAGATGTCTATACCGAAGGCCACATCACCTATGAATACAAAAGCGATTTCGACCTACTGGTGATCGTCAAGGAACGTCGCTATGCCCGCAGCATCAACCTCTGGGACAAAATCCAAAATATCCTTCATGCGCGGGCGACCATCAAGACATGGGTAGCGCTGATCATCCATGACATTAACGAAGTCAATCAAGCGCTGTCGCGCGGGCAATACTTTTTCACCGACATCAAGAAGGAAGGCGTCTTGCTGTATGACTCGAAACGATTTGAGTTGGCACAGGCGCAGAAGCTCAGCCCGCAAGAACGCCAGCAGACTGCTGAAGCGGATTTTAAGTATTGGTTCAAGAACGCAAGTGAATTCTTAACCGGCTTTGAGTTTTATTTCAATAGACGGTCATACAAAATAGCCGCTTTCATGTTGCATCAAGCGACCGAGCGGTTTTACATGACGACGCTGCTGGTCTTCACGCACTATAAGCCGAAATTGCATAACATCAAGACATTGGGCAAGCGCGTCAGCAATCTCGATCCGCGCTTTTTTCCCGTCTTTCTGCGCACTACGCCGGAAGAAAGGTGGCGCTTTGACTTGCTGCAAAAGGGATATATCGAGGCGCGCTACGACCCGAAGTACAAGATCACCCGAAAAGAGTTGGAATACTTGGCCGAGCGAGTGAAGCAATTGCAGAGATTAACGAAAAAGATATGCAAGGAAAGAATCAACAGCTATACGGAAGAATAGAATGCAGAAGAAATGTCCTAACCCAGCCTTGCAGGCCAGGCCGCGAAGCGCAGTTCATTATCGGTCATTGATTGCCATTCGTGGCCCGCGTGAACTTGCCGTTAGGCGGGGATCAGGTAATTTCTTGCTGTTTTAAGGAGGGAGTGATGGAAGTCTTCCTAAGTTGGTCGGGCACTCGAGGCAAGAAAGTCGCCAAGGCTCTGCATGATTGGCTTCCTGATGTGCTTCAAGTTGTACAGCCATGGATGTCGGCTTCGGACATCACGAAGGGGAAAGAATTCACCCACGAACTTTGGCAGCAGCTTGCCAAGAGCAACTTCGGTATCCTCTGCCTCACGAAGGAGAATTGCCGCAGTCCTTGGATGTTGTTTGAGGCCGGAGCCCTGGGCAAGGTCTTGGAGGCTTCTCACATCTGCCCTTACCTGATCGACATGGAGCCGGAGGATCTGCCCTTTCCTCTGCGCTCCTTACAAACGGTCCCTATGGATGAGGAGGGGACCTTTGATTTGGTACGGACGATCAACGGCGCGAGCCAGACGGTGAAGCTGTCGGAGGCTCATTTGAGAAAAAGCTTTGATCGTTGTTGGCCTGAACTGAAACCGAAGCTTGAAAGTAAGGTTAAATCCATACCGCCACCACTTCAAGTCGGTGAATTCTTCTTGGTTAATGTAAAGAGTGGTGGCTTTCTCCAGGCTGCTGGCGGAACCCCCGCCAACGGCGCAGCCGTTGAAGTCGCTGGTTATACCGGTGACGAGCCCCAGCTATGGTCCATACACATGGAGAAAGGTCGTTTTGTAATCAGGTCCGGATCTACCAGTCAGTGTTTGGACGTAGAGGGCGGTGTGAAATCGACGAGTGAAGGTGTAAAGGTTCATCAATGGGAGTACCACGGGGGCGACAATCAGAAGTGGGCCGTCCTTCTCCAGAAGGATGGCTCCTACAGGATAAGATGCAAGCACAGTGCGCGATACCTTTCATATAACGGAGACTATGTTTCGCAGATGGGAGAGAGCGATACTCGTGCCCAAAGGTGGTGGTTAGTACCTTTTGTTCGTTGAAGCTGTGAGCCAACGAGATGCCGCGCCTGGAGCGGTTTTCAATTGAATGTAGCGCAAGCTAACAGCTTGCGCTACATGGCAAACGCACTTGAAAATCGCTCTAACGCCTGCATGCACCCGAAGCCCGCGAAGCGAATCTCTTCTGGTTATTTTGAGGGTTAGGCGCGGCCCCGGTCAGCTTCATCATTAGACATCTGCGCACAAGTATCTCTGATAGGTTCGGACGCCGCCGCGCCGTGAGGCCGGCACTTCATCATAGTCGCTTGCCGCGATGCAACGCATCGCGGCACGCGACTATGGTGTTTGAAGGCGCGGCAGTGGGGCGCGGCGGCGCTCTGAAGGACGCGCGAGCCCGATAGTCAAGTTAGGGGGTGAGGGCAAAGGCGATGATGGCTTGCGCGTCATACTGACTCTGCCGCCCAAACCCATTGATCGCCATCGCGGCCACGTAGACGGAGGCGTAAAACGCTGCGCTGGGACAAGTCCCCAGCAGGGTTCCTACCGTCTGTTCAAACGTGAAAGGCGCAAGGCTCACAGGGGCGTTGTTGATCACCGCCCCAGGTACAGCAGTGAGCGGCCCCTTGCCCCCCTTGCCAACTGCCCACGAATATTTGGCAAACAGCGTCGGATGCGAGGCCACGTAGTGGATGGTTACCTTCTGTGTTTTGTTCGAGAACTGCAACATGCCGCAGTCCGTGGTTGCAGAGATCCCACCCACCATCGGCATATCGATTGACGCGGTGCAGTGATTATTGTCAATCAGGACAGGCTGTGTATGCGTCTGTAGCACGACGCCAAGATCATTGGTGAACTCGATCTTGAACGTCCTCAGCCCGTTCGGCAGCCCTGTGCTATCCAGTATCATCGCCAGATCCGTGTTGAAGTAGAATTCGCCTGGCAAATGGATTGGATAGTAACCTGGCGTTCCGCTGATATCCTGCGGCTTGAACTGATGCAGAATCTCGTACTTGCCATTGGCGGCATTGAGTTGGAGATCCCACCATGTGTCAAGACGAACGACGCCATCGACCAGAACTCGATAGAACCGCGCCCCGGCCAGCAGCGCCAGTAAGTGATTCACCTCAAGGGAAAGGACGCCGCCGAACGGCGAGTCTTTGGCGAACTGATACGGATAGAGAGGCTGAGTTGTGGTGTCGGCCTTGCCCGCCGCCGTAATCAGGTTCCAGGGGACAAGCCCTATGCCCTTGAAGAGCCCCGTCGCCGGAATGATGCCTGCGAGAAGGTCGGCCATGTCGATCTCTGCATCACAGCAGATCAGCAAGCGCGCCGCATCAATGGATGCGACGCTCGATGGCCGCACTCCTACATTGGATACCAACTGCCGGACACTGCCCGGCCCAGGCACGGTGTCAACGATGCTAATGCGATTGGCCGGATCGCGCTCCGCCACGAACATCGCGGTTTGCGCAGGATTCGCCCAGGTCAGGAAGAAGGGATTGGTCAGGCCGGAAGCAATCTCCAGTCTAACCCCATTTTGCAGGGAGTAGCGGCTGATTCGTCCGCCCCCGGATTGTTCGCTGATATAGGCATAGGCGAGATCCGCAGAGATCAACAAGCCGATGGCGTTGTTCAGACCATTCAACAGCACCGTCTGTTGTTTGGTATTCAGGTCGATGCGGAGCAGGCGGCCCGGATTCGCGAACTCGACGACGTAGGCTTGCTGATGCACTTCATCAAGGTGCATCTGATGCGGTGCCTGCAGGCCGGAAGCGACAACCGTTGCCGCAGCGCGATTGGCATTACTGAGGTCGACCTTGAGAAGGCTGCCCGTTCGCTCCGTTACGTAGGCGGTCTTCTCGACGGCATTGACGGCGATGTCTTCCGGCTGGACGTAGCCTGTACCGATGACATGATAAGCGCTGGCGAGCTTGTAGGTGACCCAATCGATCTTCATGTCATAAGCGTATTTATCCACCTTGATCTTTGCGACGTTGCCGCTGTTCGTCCGGACAGCAAAGACGTCGTGTTTGATCAGTTGATTAGTCGCGTCGTCGTTGCCGGGGATCGGCGTATTCCCGTAAACCAACGCCTGGAGAACTTCAGGGGTGAGCGAGTTGAAATCCACCTTGCCCAGGTTCACGATGCTTGCCCCGCTCACCGGCACCATCTGCCGTTTCACCTGGTCAATCTGTTCCCACCAGATATCTCCAGGCCCGCTCAGACTGGCGCTAAGCGCCCCGGTTTCACAATCGAAAGCCCAGGTTCCTTTGAGCACAGTCGTCCCCTGGGAAACCACCGAGTCCAGAGGGCGCACCATATCCAGAAGGCTGATCTTGCCGGTGGCAAATTCCACAAACGCCAACTGATTGCGCTTGGGTAGAAAGCGGCAGCCGATAGCTCCGCCCAAGCCGTCCACTAATTTCTTTATCATTGTTTTCTCCTTTTTGCCGCGCGGTGCGGTCGCACGCGCGGGGTTATTACGACTTCATCCTAAATCTCCACCTTCGGTGAGGGGCGGGATGAGAGACCATTCATCTTCGCCTACTATACATAGACGCGGAATATTCGCCGATTAATACAAAAAATTTGCGCCCGGCAATGGCATTGAAAATTGCAATAATTTGTCGGGCCAATTACACGGTGAAGTGCCAGGCGCTTTGCAGCAGAGAGCCCCGATCTTCTGCGCGATCATTATTCAAGTTGCGGTAGTCCTTGCGAAATCGAAACTCGTTCGCGTAAGCTAATCACAAGTTATGCAAGACGCAACCTGCAATCGCTGTGGAGCCAGTGTGGTGTTGTCGGCGAAGTTCTGCCGCCAATGCGGCAACCGATTTGACGCCTCGGAGATGACGACCCGGTCGCTCGACGCGCCGTCCGCCGAACCGCCGCCCTATGACAATCCGACGCGGCCCGCGAATGCCGGTATCACCTCGCCAACTTATGCGCCGCCGGCGATGATGCAACCGCAGCCGCCGCCTTACATCGGCAGCCAGCCGCCATCGAGCAACAAAACGGCCTTCATTGTGATTCTCGGTATTGTGCTTACTATGCTGATCGGTTTAGGCATCGTCGCTTTTGTCGTGCTTGGCAGATTCTCATCTGGCCCGGTTCCGCCGCCGCCGCCGCCGGGAATGACTGGCCAGTCAGGGCAAGGGCCGTCTGGCAGCGGCATTCCCGCGCCGCCGCCGCCGCCCGGTGTGCCGCCGCCGCCGCCGCCGCCGGGCGATGTGAAGAACCCTTTCGATCCCGCTTTAATTTATCCGGGCGCCAAAACCGTGATGTCCGTGAACAGCAAAGATGGCAGGGTAGCGCAACTGGCAACCTCTGATCCTTTCAATAAAGTGGCCGACTGGTATGCAGAGAAAATCCATGCGATTGAGGACACCATTCTGCCCGGCAGCCGAATCCTGAAAGGCAAAGGGATCACGGTCATCCTGGCCGGCACAGGCGATGGCACATCCATCACCCTTACAGATGAAAAGGATTAAGCTTGCCGCTCACGCAAAGCATCAGTTACGTGGATGACCGGCGAAACTCAGAATAAGTTTCGCGATAGGATGTTCAGGGTGACGGACTGGCGGGACTCTAGAAGCTGCGCGTCCGCAGCAGGGAAGCGGAACGATCTGCTGACTCTTACTTAAGAAGCCTTCGCCAACTCTGCAAGCGTATCGGCAAGCGAAAAAAAGACGATGCGCCCGTCCTGGCTACTAAGCAACATCTCGCTGGCGCGCTCAGGGTGCGGCATCAAGCCGAGCACGTTGCGCTCGCGGTTGCAGATGCCTGCGATGTTATCGAGCGAGCCGTTCGGGTTCGCTTCCTTCGTCACATGGCTATTGGCGTCCGCATAACGAAAGATGATGCGATTGTCGCGCTGCAACTCGGCGAGCGTCGCCGCATCGCAGTAATAGTTGCCGTCGCCATGAGCAATCGGCACCGAAAGCACCTGGCCACGCTGGCAGCGATTGGTGAACGGCGTGTCGGTCGTCTCGACGCGCATATTGACGTGCTCGCAGATGAATTTCAGGTTGGCGTTGCGCAGCAATGCGCCCGGCAGCAGCCCGGCTTCGCAAAGGATCTGAAAGCCGTTGCAGATGCCCAGCACCAGCCCGCCGCGCCCGGCGAACTCTTTGACTGCGCCCATCACCGGGCTGAAGCGCGCAATCGCGCCGGTGCGCAGATAATCGCCGTAAGAAAAACCGCCCGGCAGAATGACCGCGTCGCAATCATTGAGCGTGCTTTGCCGGTGCCAGATGAAATCTACGGGCTGGCCGATGACTTTGCTGATGACGTGATAGGTGTCGTGGTCACAATTGGAACCCGGAAAAACGACGACGCCGAATTTCATTGCTCTACATCCCTCTCGTGATGATCTTGAGGCTGTACCGATACGCAGGCTTGCCAAGTAAGTCAGATTATCTCACGAAGCGGACTCGGAATCTAGCTCGACGCGATAATCCTCGATGACCGGATTGGCGAGCACATCATGCGCCATGCGCTCGACGGCGGCGCGCGCCTCTTCCGTAGACAACGCTTCATCGAGCGTGACTTCAAAATACTTGCCCTGCCGCACGTCGGCGATGCCGCGATAGCCGATGGTTTCAACGGCGTGATGAATGGCTTTGCCCTGCGGGTCGAGCACGCTTGGTTTCAAGGTGACGTAGATTTTGGCTTTCATAACATCAGGAGTCAGGAGTCAGGAGTCAGGAGTCAGAAGGGAAGAGGAGGTCGGCTGTTGCCGCCGCTTTTATTCTGACTTCTGGCTTCCGACTTCTGACTTCGCTCCTCCAAATACCCTTTCAAAAATCTTATCGATGTTGCGAAGCTGATGCGTTAGATCGAAGAGCGCATGGAGTTCTTCAGCCGGCAATCGTTCGGTGACTGCCGGGTTGCTCATCACCAGGTCGCGGAAGTTAGCGCCTTCGTCCCAGACGCGCATTGCCATAGGCTGCACGATGGCGTAAGCCTCTTCGCGTGTCATGCCTTTGGCCGTCAGCGCCAGCAGCAAGCGACCGCTCGCCGTCACCTCGCCCAGCGACTCAACCGTCTCGCGCATGCGCCTGGCATTGACGACAAGGCCGTCAATTAGCCAGATGGTCTTCTGCAAAAGATAATCGCTGAGAATGCACGAATCGGGCAGAATGATGCGTTCGACCGAAGAGTGAGATATGTCACGTTCGTGCCAGAGGGCAATGTTTTCAAACGCCGCCTGCGCATTGCTGCGCACGACGCGCGCCAGGCCGCAGATCTGTTCAGAGGTCACAGGGTTGCGCTTGTGCGGCATGGCCGACGAGCCTTTCTGCCCGGCGGAAAACGGCTCCTGCGCTTCGCGGACTTCGGTGCGTTGCAGGTGACGAACTTCGAGGGCGATCTTTTCCAGCGACGCGGTGATGATAGCAAGCGTCGAAAGATACTCGGCATGGCGGTCGCGCTGAATGACTTGCGTAGAGATGGGCGCGGGCTTCAGGCCGAGCTTCTTGCAGACACGCTCTTCGACCTCCGGGTCGAGATGCGCGAAGGTGCCAACCGCGCCGCTGATCTTGCCGACGCTGATGATGTCGCGCGCCCGAAGCAAGCGTTCTTTATTGCGCTCGTTGTCGGCGTAGTAGAGCGCCAGCACCAATCCGAAGGTCGTCACTTCGGCATGGACGCCGTGCGTGCGCCCCATCATCAGCGTGTCTTTATGTTCGAAGGCGCGGCGGCGAAGCGCGTCGCCCAATCGGTCAAGGTCTTTCAACAAGAGGTCAGCCGCTTCGCGCATCAACAATGCGTTAGCCGTATCAACTACGTCGGATGAGGTCAGGCCGTAATGCACAAAGCGCGATTCGGGGCCGATGTTTTCGGCCAGCGCCGTTGTGAAGGCGATGACGTCGTGGCGCGTCGTGCGCTCGATTTCGTTAATGCGCTCGACATCGAAGCGCGCTTTGCGCTTGATGACTTCGACGGCGTCGGCAGGAATGGCGCCCATCTCTGCGTGGACTTCGCAGGCGGCGATTTCTACGTCGAGCCATTTCTGAAAGCGGTTCTGCTCAGTCCATATCGCGCCCATTTCGGGCATCGTGTAACGTTCAATCATAGGAGTCAGGAGTCAGGAGTCAGGAGTCAGAATAAAAGTGGAAGCGCGAAGTGCTGACTTCCTTGTTTATTCTGACTCCTGACTTCTGACTTCTTCCTTTCAAAACTCAAACCACTGCGTCGCGCGGTCGTGATGCGCGACCGTGATGCGGCGCTCGGCGTCAGGATAAAATAATGGGCCGCGCGCTTCCAAGGCTTGCAATGCCGACAATCGCGCAAGCTCAGGATGATTGCATTGCCGCGACAGATGCGCTAGCACGATGTGCGCGGCGCGGCCATCGAAATCTTCGGTCAACCAGCGCGCCATCTCGTCGTTCGACAGATGACCTGTGTTGCTGGCAATGCGCTGTTTGAGCGGCCAAGGGTACGGCCCGACTTTCAGCATATCGCGGTCGTGATTGGCTTCGATCATGACGAAATCGCAGCCGCGCAGGCGTTCAGCGACAAGCTGCGTGATGTAGCCGAGGTCTGTAACCATGCCGATTTTGACGCCTTCGGCCTGCACCGTGAAGGCGAACGTATCGACGCCGTCGTGCGGAATCGTGAATGGGTGAAATTCAAGGTCGCCGATCTGGAAAGCCTGACTTGATGAGATCACTTCGCCCCATTGAATGCCGTCGCCGTTGGCGGGAAAGTGGCACTCTGTGCGCGTTGCTTGCGAGATGAATACAGGGGCGTTGAGGGTCTTTGACATGACGCGCACGCCTTTGACGTGATCCGCATGCTCGTGGGTGATGACAATTCCGGAAAGCCGCGCCGGATCAATGCCGGCTTCGCTCATGCGCCGCGCCGTTTCTTTGGCCGACAGGCCCACATCTACAAGCACACTCGTCGCGCCCGCTTCGATGTACAGGGCGTTGCCGGAACTGCCGCTGCCTAGAACGATGAGTCTCATAGGTTAGGGGGCAGGAGGCAGTAAGCAGGAGGCAGTAATCGTAGAATTGAGATTCGGCTTAATCATTTATCTTGGCAACAGCGTCATTGCTGCCTGCTTCCTGTCTTCTGTCTATTGCTTGATATCGAGCGATTCGATTTGGCCGATAGCCGTCACGGCCAGTTCATCGCCGAAGATTTCCTGCGCCATGCGCTGCACATCGCTTGCGGTCACGCGATCAATGCGTTTGAGGATTTCGTCGAGCGTAAACTGGCGGCCAAAGAAAATCTCCTGCCGCGCCAGATTGCTCATGCGCGCCGACGTGCTTTCAAGGCCGAGCATGATCGACACCTTGAGCTGAACTTTGGCGCGCTCCAACTCGGCGTCGGAGATGGTTTCGCTCTTGAGCCGGTCGAATTCGCCGATGCTCAAACGTATCACGTCGTTGATCTGCTCAGGCGACGTTGCCGCATACACCGACAGGTAGCCGGCGTCCGTATAGGCATTGATGCCGGAGAAGACGGCGTAGGCCAGGCCGTGGTCTTCGCGTATGGTTTGAAACAGCCGCGAACTCATGCCGCCACCCAAGATCACATTCAGCGTGTGCACGGCGTAGCGGTCATCCGACATCATCGAAGGGCTGGGCGTTCCCATCATCAGATGCGCCTGCTCAAGGTCTTTGCTGATAATGACGCGCGATGTCGCATGTGACGGCGCTGACGATACGAGATCAACGGGCCGGTCTATGAGACCGCTCAAATAGCTCTCGACCATCTCGACAAACCGCGTGTGTTCGATGTTGCCTGCGGCGGCGACCACCAGATTGCGCGGCGTGTAAACATCTTGAAAGTACGTGGCGACGCGGTCGTGATCGAAGGTGGCGAGCGTCTTTGCCGTGCCGAGTATAGACCGGCCCAGCGGATGATCCGGCCAGAAGTTGGCGACGAAGACTTCGTGGACGAGATCGTCGGGCGTGTCTTCGACCATCTTGATCTCTTCCATCACGACGTTGCGCTCGCGGTCGAGTTCCGTATTGTCGAACAGCGGCGCGGTGACCAGATCGGCGATTAAGTCGAAAGCGCGCAGCAGGTGCTCGTCAAGCACCTTGACATAGTAAGCGGCGACTTCGCGGCTGGTGAACGCGTCGACGTGGCCGCCGATGGCGTCGCTTTCGACGGCGATTTCGCGCGACGTGCGATTGCGCGTGCCTTTGAAGAGCGTGTGCTCGATGAAGTGCGAGATGCCGTTGAGCGGCGCGGCTTCGTGACGTGAGCCGGAGCGCACCCAGATGCCGACCGAAGCAGAACGCACGTGGCTCATCTGCTCGGTGATAATGGTGAGGCCATTGGCGAGGACGGTTTTTTCGATGGGACTGGTTTGTTCGATCATCATTGCTCCCAGAGGCGAATCCTAACACGCGCCTTTGAGCACGCGCAAACACCCTATCCTTTATATTATGGGAGCCGAAACCTGAAGCCGGGGCTGCTCTATGCAATTCAGTGGGAGGTCAGCGACACTGGAAACGGGATTGGCCGAAGTTCGATATAGGAAAGTCCAGCAGCGGCGAGATTCAATTAAACCTTTTGTGATACAGCTTGCTTGATCTCCTGTCGCTGCGCAGTCTGGCGCTCTCGCATATACAGGAACAGCGGCAGAGCGAGCGAAACCCCCAAAGCCAGGTTGCAGAGCAAGTATATCCAGAGGTGCTTCATTTGCTGTCGTCGCCCTTCTATCAGCACAAAAGCCCAGAGCACAACCGACGAGACGATCACATCGAGCGCGAAAAAACCGGAGATACGATTGGCGAATAATTGCTCAATCAACAAGGGGAGATTAAAGCCATGCTGGGCCAGGAAAGGGAAGAGCTGCGAACAAGGGAGCACTGTACCCAAGACGCATAAAATCAAATAAAGGGACTGAATCGGTAACCTCCGGAATGTCGCCATCGGGTCATTCTCCTTATGTCAGACCGCGATTGAAGTGCTGAGGTTCATTTAGCTGCAAGAATCTCAACTTTACACGGGAAAAATGCGGAGAAGATGCACGCTATCAGGATTGATCGAAACATCGCTTAAGTGTAGTTTAGATGCGCTTACCTTAGCTATAGGGAGTTGCCAGTTAATTGTTGCTCGCTTTGGGACTGTATGGACATCCCAGAGCCTCCAGTCCCCCTGGTCGGCTGGGCCGGCAGAGCCTAGCGTAAGATGAGGAAAGAAGTCCGGGCCATTGAAGGTAGTATTTACCTCGATAGCTGCGGCGGCCTTTATTGCCCTTTCACGGAAAGTATAAAGTTCATCGTGCGGAGATAGGGCGAGCCAGAGAACTCTGGGGCGTTCTTTCAACTCAGCCGGCTCTTCTTCTCTAATGAGTTTGAGTTCGTCAGAGATTCTATATGCGCCGCCTAAGCCATTGATGCGGACCTGGGAAATCTCTGGCGAGGGGAGAATGTCTAGCAACGAACTGGCCAGGTCAACTAACTTAAGGGCGGTGTTCTCACCAAAGAAGGCTATGGTCAGATGTATTTCCGACCGAGGGATCAAAGCATATCGCCGGCAGACCTCCTGCTGGATCGAAAGGAGGCCATCTGAAAGAGGAATTGCCAAGCTCAGATAAGCAGTTTTGTAGATGTTTTCTGTCATATTCTACTCCTTCACTAAGGATGTTTGCTCGATTGGCTATAATTCGCCATCCGAGTCATAGCGGTCTAAGGCTCCGGTTCGGCTTGGCCGCGAGCCGCAATAAAGGAACGTGATGAATTGTGCTTCGCGGCCTCCGCTGGCACGTATTGTCAGGCGAGTTTACGAGTCACCCGTGCCTTTCGTTCCGCGAAGCATTCTTCTTTCAACGTTAACTGATTCCTTTCGGAAAGCCATTCATCTCTGACACCCTTATGGCCTGAAGGAAATGTCTTTGCTCATGGGTGATGATGAGTCTGTAAGCATCCATTAAACTATAAGTGATTAAGGAAGTGACCGGAGATGTAATGTTGATCTTCTCTAAATCCAAATCTTCAGTCGCCTTCATGTACCGGATTACCTCATTCTGTTGCTGAATGAATTGGTGAATGATAGCCCCATCAACACGGCTGCTTGATGGATGAAAAATCTTTGGGGCTTTCAGCTTACGTGTGGATTCAGGAGCGACGGCCTTAATTAGCATCTTTCCCCAAAAGGCGGGAAGCCAGGGTAGGCTCTCCCAAAAGGTGTTCTTTTTCTCTCTGCTGAGAAGTTTCTCGAAAATCGGAAAATAGGCCCTATTGGCCGTCACGAGATGGTCAAAGCACTGGGCGACGCTCCACTGGTCTGCGCTTGGTTTCCAGTTAAGCTGTTGGGCGGTTAGATCGCCAAAGCCCGCCAGTGTTTCATCAGTGATCGCGTTTGCTGCGGAGATTAATCCGAATAAATGCTCACCTTGATTACTTGTCATCTCTAGCTCCCTAATCCGGCATAAGCCTAACGCCCCGGTTCAGCGGGCGCGGGAACGGCATTGAAAGAAACGATAAGCACTGCGCGGCCCGCGCTCGGCTGCATCGCCTGGTTAGACCCCGACGGTCATGTACAAGTCGCCTGTTGGTTATTTGACTCCCCAAGCTCATTAATATGGGACTACATTTATTCTGTTCCATTCACATTCTCTATTCTTCATTCAAACCATTATGACAAAGCCCTCTGACCGATTGCGCCGTACCTGAACCGGGTCACCGCCCCCGTTTCTACAGAATTGTTCTTCATCTTTAATTCCCAGGCTTGTTCCCGGATATAAGTCATGAACGTGATACGATAAAGACACTTGGAGAGAATCTCCCTGACGACCTGGATAGTGCCGCAAGGTTTTCCGGAAGGTGCTCGAATTGGACCAGAATACTATGGCCGGACTGATTGTCTTTCTTGGCATTATCGAAAACGGAACTTAGCGCATACAGCGTCTCTCGCGGATGTTTATCTTCCAGTATTCGGTTGGTCACTGATAATAGAAGCTTTCCGTCTATCTTGATGGTTCGTAGACCGCCCGATTCTGCGCGTTCGAGTAGTTTATTGGCAATTAAGTATGGAATATCTCCCGGACGTTCGGCAATTCCGGGAAATTCAAAGAGGAAACATCTTGAAGAAATATCATCTAATATTTTCACTTTCTTCTTATTTGAACTATGAAACAACGAATCAACAAACACAAACCTTATTCCCTCGGCATGAGCCCAGTGCAGCAAGTCCAGCATGCTCTTTTGGCTAAAATAATTACCATAAGCTTCATCTACAATTACAAAACAAGGAATCGGCCCTCCTCCCAATTCATAACCTGATTGTTTCATTAATTCCGATAACTCTTGCATCGCTCTGTTTTTTTTATCAACTAGCCCAACCAACGTCTTTTTAGTGATCTCTATGGCCGGCATCCCACGCTGCGGCAATGTGTTGAGGAGTCCTTCAATTATTCTGGATTTCCCCGCTCCGCTTGGCGCTCCAAGTCTCAAGCTTTGCGGAGTAATTTGTTGAGCTAAGATAGTTATCTTCTCAAGAAGCGCTTTAATTTTACTCTTAAAGTTTACGCTTACACTATAAATTCGAGGTAGAACTGTTTCAACTTCTGATAAGATTATGTGCTCTTTCTGTGGAAGGTATAACATGCCTTTACTCGGTTCAGCTAACAGTCTATAGGAATACTGTGGATTAGTCTTTTGCCGTTCCCTTATTAATTCGTAACTAGGCATCCGGTGCCATGACATATCGCAGTAACATCCTACTGCGATATTAGCCTGATGAAAGGCGGCCAAAGCCATTTCTGTACTTCCTTCTGTTTCTTCCCAGCTCTTATCATATGTTGCCGCAAAAATCGCTGTCATGATATCGCCACAACCTATCGGGCTATCGATAACCTGTTCGCTTGATGGTGCTGCACCTGCACGATAAACCGCATAGAGATGTTCTCGCTTAGGGTGAGGGGCAATAACCACAGCCCCAAGTCTGTCACAGGTGATGATATGATACTTGAAATTCCCCAGATACCTAAACGAAAGGTTGGCCATCTCTGTTAGCACTTCAGAACTGTCAAGATTATTGCGCCAATACTTATATCTTTTTTCTTCAGGTTGCTCAATTAAATAGCACCATTCCAAAAGATTGGGTAAGATCGCGGTTCCCTTTATATCGGTGTATTTGCTTCTGTCTCGCTTCGGATCAACAAACAGGGGAATACGGTTATCCTCAGCAAATCCTGCAATGGCCGTTACGATATCTTTTGTGAGGCACTTCTTATCCAGATCATTGATTACAATCGCATCAAGCGGGTTTCTATCATGGACGTGCTTCAGGTGATACATTATTGTTTCGCGTTTTGAATCGCTGACATGCACATGCTCGACATCATTGAATCTTATGGTTCGTTTTATTCGCCCGTTCTCTTCGACCAGGATGAGACGGGTGATGGTATTCATTTTAGCGTCAGTTTCGTCTTGCACTCCTCGAAATTCAATGTTGGATCGTGCATTATCTAAGAGCTGGGACGATTCAAGGATTGTGCGAAAACCGCCCCAAGTGGAGCTTCCAATTACTCCCCAAAGATAGGTTTGCCCCTCATTCAGCACTCCCAGAATCCTTGCCGAATTTGCCGCTCCACCTGCTCCATCTTGCCGACGAACAACATTGTAAACTGTTTCTCCGCTTACATCCTGAATAGTTCCAGGTGGAATAGTCACGAATACGGTGTGATCAATTACGAGATCACCAATGACGAAAAGGTTCTTTTTCATGTGTGTACGCCCATCCTCGTTGCAACTCTTGGGCGGGCATTATAGTGAAATAGTAAGAGAAAGCCAAGTTACACATCGCGGCCTGCGCACTTGACGGCCTGTGAGCCATAGACCGCTTTCAGGCGATTCATACAACGTGTGGTGTCTTCGGTTAAGGTCTCGTAATTGTGCGCCAGTTGCTTCAAGGTCTGCGTCTGTGGCGAGCCGTGAT
>JBBWZK010000412.1:0-35617 GCA_039648975.1 Blastocatellia bacterium | reverse complement strand
TGCCAGCCGCCCGACCATTCGATGGCTTCGCGCCGCCACATGCCGGCGGTGCCGTTGAAGTTGAAGAAGCCGCCGGCGCGGTTGCGCGCCGTCTGCTCGATGACGAAATGGCCGTCGAGCATAATGGCCTGGACTTTGGTGAGCAGCGAATAATCGGCGTTGATGTGGCTCCAGCGCATCTGCACCATGCCGACGCGCTCGTCGGTAAAGTAATCGACCATACGCCGTATGCAATCCGCCCTTGGCACGAAGTCGGCATCGAAGATCAAGATCAACTCGCCGGATGATTTCTTAAGTCCGGCTTCGAGCGCCCCCGCCTTGAAGCCTGTGCGGTCGTCGCGGTGATGATAGCTGATGTCGAAGCCCTGCTCGAAATACTTCTTCACAATCCGCGCAGCGATCTCGACGGTGCCGTCGGTCGAATCGTCGAGCACTTGAATCTCCAGCAGTTCGCGCGGGTAATCCAGCTCGGTCACGGCTTCGATCAAGCGCTCGGCGACATACATTTCGTTAAACAGCGGCAATTGCACGGTGACGCGCGGCAGGCGACCGGGCGCGAAACTCGCTTTGGGCCGGGGCGTGTGCCGGCGATAGCGCAGGAAAAGATAGACCAGCCGGTAACGATAGATGCCATAAACCGACAGCAAACCGAGGATGCCGAAGTAGACCCACATCAAATAGAGGTCGAGCCAGTCATTGACATTCAAGTAGCTTAGATTACCCGCAGGGTAGCGCCCGCCATTGGCGATGCTCGAAGCGTTGAACTTATCAACCGCGAGGTTGCCGGTCGGCTGCACAGGCAACGCCAGCAGGTCGACTTCGTCTGTGCGGCCTGCGACGACTTGCGAATGGCCGCTGATCTCCTGAATGTTCGGACATTCGGAGCGCAGGGCGTAGCTGCCGGGTTCGAGATGCTCGAATTGGAAAAAGCCCTGGTCGTCGGTGCGGGTTTGAAATTCCTGGCCGGTCTGGTTATTGCGCGCCGTCACCGTCAGGTCATGCATGAGATAGCCGCGCACTTCGGTGATATGCCCATGAATCGCGCCGTCGCCAGCGGCAGCCGCCACCGCCGCCAGCACGCTCACCAGAGCAAAGAGCCTGACAGATAATAATAACTTCTTCATGATGTTACCTGGGCCGTAGGCTACGGATGCCGCGCGGCCTATTTGAGTTCGCGAAATCAACCGCCAAGTATAGGGACGCGCGCGGCGCGGCGCAAGACGTTTGGCTTATCGGCTCATCGTCAGCGGTCGGCGGCGCAGGGCCATTCAGTTGGCGATAATGTTTGGTAGTACGTCATCGCGTCATCCAGTCCCAAAGCCTCCTCGTCAGTCGGTTCTTCCATTAACTGGACCAGCGCATAATTCTCCAGGATTTCCTCGATTTTATTAGAGGCATCAATGTCAATCTGCACAGCCAGCTTGCGATTCTCTTCATCGATGATATAGGTTCTTTTGACTTTCATGTTCTCCCTCCCAGCCCTGCAATTAGGCGCATCCTGCCAGTGAGTTTATTCTTTCTCTCTCTGATAGATCACAAGAAATTGCTTGGTTCCTGCGTCTGTCTTGAATTCTTTAGGTCTTAGCTTACCAGCGAGGTCGTAACATATCTTCAATCTGTCACCTTCAAGCGAGTAGATTGCCAAAAAGCTTTTTCCTTTGTTTGGCCCTTCTCTACCAATTATGTCCATTGCCTTTATCTTTTCCGCCGGATACAGCTTGTACTCTCCCTGGTCATTTTGGAACCGATATCTGCCTTCAGTTAAAATCAGCTTGGCGCCTTTGATGCCTGCGTCGGGAAGCTTTTGTCCACCAAGTTCTGCTTCAACGATCACCCAGGTGCCTTCAATCACCTGGCTATCCTCCGCGAAGCTATGGTTGTTGAGTGGCAAGAAAACTGGCCAAACAAGAGCTATCGCCAACAAGATTTTGATAGTCATAAAGTGTCTCCTTCCGAATTGAAATGACTCTTGAATATACGCGTGCGCCTGATTCTGTAATTATATGGCCGGTTTTCTCTTTGCGCGACGCCTGACCATCTGTTTCATCTCGCCCCTGCTTCCCTTCTCCGAATTTCAGTACGGCGGCTGATTCGTCGGCGGGCCGGGCGGCGGGCCATAGCCGGGCGGCCCGTAGCCAGGCGGCGGATAATCTGGCGGCGGATAGGCGGGCGGCGGTTGATTGCCTTTGCGCTTCTCGAAGATGGCGACGCCGATGATGCCGCCGAGCGTCGCCATGCCGACGGCGATCAGCGTGAAGACGAGCCAGATGATGAGCGCCGCCAGTATCGCGTTATCCTGCACCAGAGAGATCAGGCGGTTGAGGGTTTGCTGCGCCTGCGGGTCTTTCTGCTGCTCGGCTGCCTGTTTCATCCCGGCGATGAACTCGCTGCCAAAGCGACTGGCGAAGGGGATGTTGATGAGCAGAATCACCAGCGAGCCAATCAGGCCGGCAAGCAAGCCTGTGAGTGCCCCATCGCCGCTCGTCACGCGCCGCAGAGGTGAGCGCTTGACCAGCATGTACGCCGCCACGCCGCCGCCGACAATCGCCCACGAACAGCAGGCGACATTGGCCAGCGATACAAAGGGAATCGACGACAGCACCGCCAGGATCACGCCGCCCACCAGCGCCGGCACCAGTTTTTTGGGTTTGTCAGTCAAAGCGAAGCTCCTCATCAGAAAGCAGGCGGCAGGAGGCAGTGCTTGATGGCTAATGATAGTCAGTCAACTCATCATTGATTGAACACATAAAAGTGAGAACTCACGAGCCACTAACTGCCTACTGCCGCCTGCTTCCTGCCTCCTGTCTTTCAAAATCTCACCACCGTATCCGGGCCGCCTTCGATGTGTACCGTATCAACGAAGCGCACGCGCTTGGTGCGCTCAGTCGCCATGATGATCGAAGAGGTGCGCAGGCCCGTGCCGAAGAAGCGCACGCCGCGCAGGATCGTGCCGTCGGTGACGCCGGTGGCCGCAAAGATGATCTTGTTGCCCGGCGCAAGGTCATTCGTGTCATAGATGCGCAGCGGGTCATCGATGCCCATCTCCCGCATGCGCTCAATGATGCCTTCAGGGATTTTGCTGCGGTCTTCGGGTTGTTCGAGCTGATCTTTCAAAGCGAAGCGCGCCAGTATCTGGCCGTTCAAACATTTCATCGCCGCTGCGGTCAGCACGCCTTCGGGCGCGCCGCCGATACCCATGACGGCGTGTACGCCTGAGCCGGCAACCGCCGCCGAGATGCCCGCAGACAAATCGCCGTCGGTGATCAGCCGGATGCGCGCCTTGGCGGCGCGTATGTCGTCAATCAGTTTGCGGTGGCGCGGACGGTCCAAAACGATGACCACGAGATCTTCAATGTCGCGGTTCAAGCGGCTGGCAATGGCTTGCAGGTTATCTTTCACCGGCGCGTCCAGATCAACCGCGCCTTTTGACGAGGGGCCGACGATCAGCTTCTGCATGTAAACGTCGGGCGCGTGCAGCAGGCCGCCTTTTTCCGAGCAGGCCATCACGGAAATCGAATTGGCCGAGCCGGTCGCGCACAGGTTCGTGCCTTCGAGCGGATCAACAGCGATGTCGACTTCGGGATAGCGTTCGCCGTCTGTTGCTTCCGACTTGTAGCCGCCGCCGACTTTTTCGCCGATGTAGAGCATGGGCGCTTTATCGCGTTCGCCTTCGCCGATGACGATCTCGCCACGCATCGGCACGGTGTCCATCACCTTGCGCATGGCTTCGACGGCGACGTGATCAGAATACTTGCGCTCGCCTCGCCCCATGGTCTGCGCCGAAGCAATCGCTGCCGCTTCGACGACGCGAAGAAATTCGAGCCCCAGCTCGTGCTCCATTTTTCTTTCCATTGCATCCTCCCGGTCTGAATGTCCGAACCTGTCTCCGTAGGTTCTGGTGTTGCTCGCATAGAAGGACTTGATAATGATTCATCCAATCGCTTTTTTCAAGCAAGCGCAGGCAAGCGCAGGCATTGCACAATTCCGAAAAATTTGCATAATTTGAAGCCGTTGCGCCTGTCTTCTCTGAAGATGTAGCAAGCAGCACTCAGCGATCCAATCAACGGCACCAGGTTCTCTTGATCAAGGATAAGGTTCAGCAATAGCGCGCCGCTTAACGCGCAGGAGTCTCCCCATGCGAAAGAAGCTCACCGCCGCGCTCGTTTGTCTGGGACTTGCCATCGGCAGTCTCTGGCTTGCGGTCGTCTCAGCGCACGTCGCCGCATCTCAGCACGCAGTAATTCTGACTACATCAATGGCGGGCGCTGCAAATACCGCAACGGGCGCAGCGCAACAGTCGCCGCAAGCGGTGATGCTGGTTATCAACGAGTACCTGGCCAGTCCCCCTGCTGGCATTGCCGGTGATGCCAATGGCGATGGCACGCGCAGTGCGACGCAAGATGAATTTATCGAATTGGTCAACAACGACACAGCGTCGCTCAACATCGGCGGCTTCACGATCAGCGATGCAACGCAGGTGCGCTTCACGATACCGGCAGGCAAGATCATTCCGCCCGGCGAAGCCGCAATCATCTTCGGCGGCGGCACACCGACCGGCGCGTTCGGCAATGCGGCGGCCAACGGGCTGGTCTTTGCGGTTGGCGGCTCAGGGCTTTCGCTCAACGACGGTGGGGACACAATCACAGTGAAAGACACCACCGCCACGACAGTTGCAACGCTAACCTATACAGGAGCTGAAGGCGGTGCCGGGCAAGCCCTCACACGCAGCCCTGATATAACCGGATCGTTCGTCACGCACTCGACCGCAGCCGGCGCAGGCGGACGCCTGTTCTCGCCTGGCACGCGAGTCGACGGCAGCCCCTTCACCACTCCCCTGCCCATCATTACTTCGATCTCGCCGAACGCCGCCGTTGCCGGCAGCGGCGATGTGCCGATCATCGTCACGGGCAATAACTTTCAAATGACCTCACAGGTGCGCGTCGACGGCAACGTGGTCAGCACTACATTTACCGATGCCATGCATTTGAATGCCACCGTGCCGACCGCCGCAACCAATGTCGTAGGCGGGCACACGGTTACTGTCGAAAATCCTGGCCCGGCGACTTCCAACTCCGTGACCTTCACCGTACTCAGCAGTGTCGGCATCAATGAATATCTCGCCGATCCGCCGGGCAGCGCCGCCGGCGACCTAATCGGTGATGCCAATGGCGATGGCGTTCGCAGTTCATCGGATGACGAATTTATCGAAGTGGTCAATCGCACGAATGCAGCGATCAACGTCGGCGGCTATGCCCTGCGCGATACGGACGCGGTGCGCTTCACCTTCCCTGTCGGGACGATGATTCCCGCAGGCGAAGCGGCGATTGTCTTCGGCGGCGGCACGCCAACCGGCGAGTTTGGCAACGCGCACACCAACGGCTTAGTCTTCACGTCACCCCTGTCGCTCAACAACACAGGCGACACGATCTCGCTGCTTGATGCTGCCAGTCAGACGATAGAGTCAATCACTTATGGCTCAAGCGAAGGCGGCGCAGATCAATCGATCAATCGTAACCCGGAAATCTTCGGCACTGTCTTCGCCACGCATACGAGCATACCAGGAGCCGGCGGGCGCTTGTTCTCGCCCGGCACTCTAGTCAATGGCGCAGCCTTCACCCTCGGCCCGCGTCTTACAGACCTTATGCCGGATAATGCGCCACGCAACGCGCCGGCGTTTGATATGACGATCCACGGCAGCAACTTTGAATCAACCGCCAAAGCCTTCATCGATGGCAGCATGGTAACGACTCTGTTTGTGAGTTCGGGAGAGTTGACCGCGCATGTGCCGGCCAGTGTGACGACGGTTGCCGGCGCGCATAATGTCCAGGTGCTTCACGAAGGCGGCAACCGCTCGAACGTGCTCGTGCTCACCATTACGATGAGCGATCCGGTGATCGATTCGATCTCGCCTGACGCAGCCATTGCCGGCAGCGGCGATGTGCCCATCACTGTCACTGGCCATAACTTTCAAGCGTTATCAAAAGTCCGCGTCGACGGCAATATGGTGAGCACTACATTTACCGATGCCATGCATCTGAGCGCCGCCGTGCCGACCGCCGTAACCAATGTGCCGGGCGCGCACGCGGTCACCGTCGAAAATCCCGGCAACGTCGTCTCGAATGTCGCAACCTTCACTGTGCTCAGCTTTGTAGGCATCAATGAATATCTCGCCGATCCGCCTGACGGACTTGCCGGCGACGCTAACGGCGACGGCACGCGCGATTCGGCGGATGATGAATTTGTTGAAGTCGTCAATCGCACGAACGCGCCGATTGACATAAGCAGCTTCAAGATTCGCGATGCCGATTCGGTGCGCTTCACCTTCCCTATCGGGACGATGATTCCCGCAGGCGAAGCGGCGATTGTCTTCGGCGGCGGCACGCCGACCGGCGACTTCGGCAACGCTCATGCCAACGGTCTGGTCTTTACTACCGGCAGTGGCGGCCTGTCGCTCAACAACGGCGGCGATACGATCTCGCTGCTCGACGCGGCCAGCCAGACGATAGAGTCAATCACTTTCACCTCAACCGAAGGCAATGCCAATCAATCGATCAATCGCAACCCGGAAATCTTCGGCACGACCTTCGTTACACATACGAGCATACCGGGAGCCGGCGGGCGCTTGTTCTCGCCCGGTGCGCAGGTCAACGGTGCGCCCTTCACCACAGGGCCGCGCATCACCAACATTCTGCCTGACAGCGCGCCGCTGAATACGCCGCCCTTTGACGTGGCGATCCACGGCAGCAACTTCGAGTCGACCGCCAAAGCCTTCATCGATGGCAATCTGGTGATGACGACGTTTGTAAATTCTGGAGAGTTGACGGCGCACGTGCCGGCCAGCGTGACGTCGGCTGGGGGCGGGCATAATGTCCAGGTGTTTCATGAAGGCGGCAACCGCTCGAACATCGTTGTGCTGACGATTATTGCGACTAATCCGATGATCGATTCGATTTCGCCTAGCGCAGCCATCGTCGGCAGCGGCAATGTCGAAATCACCGTGACCGGCCACGACTTTCAATCATTATCGAAAGTCCGCGTAGATGGCAATATGGTGAGCACTACATTTACGAGCGGGACACAACTCATGGCCATCGTTCCTGCTTCAGTCACCAACGCGCCGGGGGCGCACACGGTCACGGTTCAGAACCCTGACCTGGTCGTCTCGAATGCCGTGACCTTCGCGGTGCTCGGCGCGGTCGGCATCAATGAGTATCTTGCTGATCCGCCTGACGGGCTTGCCGGCGATGCCAACGGCGACGGCGCGCGCGATTCGGCGGATGATGAATTTGTTGAAGTCGTCAATCGCACCAGTGCGCCGATCAATATCGGCGGCTTCACGATTCACGATGCCACTGCGCTACGCTTCACCTTCCCGGCAGGAACGATGATTCCGGCAGGCGAAGTGGCGGTCGTCTTCGGCGGTGGCACGCCGACTGGCGAATTCGGCAACGCTCACGTCAACGGCCTGGTCTTTAAGACTGGCAGCGCCGGACTGTCGCTCAACAACGGCGGCGATACGATCTCGCTGCTCGACGCGGCCAGCCAGACGATAGAGTCAATCACCTTTGGATCAACCGAAGGCGGCGCGAATCAATCGATCAATCGCAACCCGGAAATCTTCGGCACGACCTTCGTTACACATTCAAGCATTGCCGCAAGCGGTGGGCGCTTGTTCTCGCCCGGCGCGCAGGTCAACGGTGCGCCCTTCACCACAGGGCCGCGCATCACCAACATCCTTCCAGATAATGCACCGCTCCATGCCGATCCGTTCGATATGACGATCCACGGCAGCAACTTTGAATCAACCGCCAAAGCCTTCATCGATGGCAATCTGGTGACAACCACGTTTGTGAGTTCGGGAGAATTGACGGCGCAGGTGCCGACCAGTGTGACGGCAGGCGCAGGCGCGCATAATGTTGATGTGCGGCACGAAGGCGGCAATCGCTCGAACGTGCTCGTGCTGACGATCATTCCGCCGCCGCCCGTACTCCTTGAAGTGCTGCCGCGCGCCATCCCACAGGGCTCGGCAAGCTTCCCTTTCTTCCTCAGAGGCGAGAACTTTTTTGCAGGCGTCAAAGTGTTGGTCAACGGCACGGCAGTGACAACGACACTGATCAACTCGACGGAGTTGCGCGCGACGGTGCCGGCAAGTTTCACATCGAGCCTGGGAACGCGCCTCGTGCGTGTGCGCAACAGCGACGGCAAGGAATCCAATGATCTAAGTTTTGAAGTCATCGCGGCGAGCGCCCGCATCACCAGCCTGACGCCGACGGGAGTGATTGCCGGCAGCCCTGCATTCACGCTGACGATTGCCGGCGCGGGCTTCAAGACCGGCGCAGTCGTATTGTTCGATGATACGTTGCTTGCCACGACGTTCGTTTCCGCAACCCAGGTGCGCGCCGAAGTGCCTGCCGCGCTCGTCACCACGCCAAGACTGCATGGCGTGCAGGAACGCAACGCCGACGGTGGCCTGTCGAATCAGGAAGTCTTCTTCGTGCTGCCGGATCCGCCGCGCGCCTTTGCGATTGATCCGTTATTCGTCATCGAAGGCGCGGACGATACGGTGATTACGATTACCGGCGAAAAATTTGTGCCGGGCGCGGTCGCGCAGCTTGTCGAAAACAATCTGCCTGGCCCTTTGCTTGACACGACATTCGTGACCAGCGGGCGGCTGACGGCACGCGTGCCTGCGCAGTTCACACAGATAGCCGGGGTATTGACTATACAGGTCGAGAACCCTGACTTCGGCACGTCAAACAGGTTGACGCTCAAGGTTTTCATTCGCAATCCGCTGGTCATCAACGAATATCTCGCCGACCCGCCGGGCAGCGCCGCCAGCGATCTGATCGGCGATGCCAACGGCGACGGCTCGCGCAGTTCGTCGCAAGACGAGTTCGTTGAAATCATCAATCGCACCAGCGAGGCGATTGACCTATCGGGCTGCAAGCTCTTCGATGCCGATGAGGTGCGCCACGTCTTTGCCAAGGGAACCATCGTGCCGCCATTTGAAGTGGTGGTCGTCTTCGGCGGCGGCACACCGACCGGCGCGTTCGGCAACGCCGCAGACGAGCATCTCGTGTTTAAGGCTTCGACCGGCGGCCTGTCGCTCAACAACGGCGGCGATACGATCAAGCTCACAGACGCACAAGGTCGAACGATTGATGAGATCAAATTCGGTTGGGCGGAAGGCGGCGCGAATCAATCGATCAATCGCGACCCGGATGGCAACGGCGCGACCTTCGCACGGCACACAGAAGTCGCGCACGACACCAGCCGTTTGTTCTCGCCGGGCACGCGTGTGACGGGCGAGCCGTTCTCTGTCAGGCCGCATGTGCGAAGCCTGACGCCGGCCAGCGTGCACGCCGGCTCGGCGTCGTTTACGTTGGCGGTTGCGGGCAGCGACTTTGCGCCGGGCGCGACCGTGTTGCTTGGCAATACGCCGCTTGCGACCGTCTATCGCTCGGACACGCTGCTTGAAGCGGAGGTGAGCGCGGCGCTCGTCAGCGAAGGCGGCGCGCTGGAAATTCGCGTGCGCAATCCGAAAGGCGAATTGTCTTCGGCGGCAATTTTATTAGTCTTCGATGATCCGCCGCGACTGACGCGACTGACGCCGGATAAGACAGGCACGGGCGCGGAGAATCTCGAACTGAGGCTCGAAGGCGAGCGCTTCGAGCGCGGCGCTGTCGTGATGATCGGCAGCACAGCGATGGCAACCGAGTTCGTATCGAAGACTCTGCTCAAGGCGATTTTGCCTGCCAGCCTGTTCACCAAAGTGGGGACGATCAACGCGCAGGTGAAGAACGCTGACGGTAATCTATCTAACACATTGACGCTCGCGGTTGACTACGGGCCGCTGTTGACGCGGCTGTCGCCCAAGCGTGTGCGCGCCGGCAGCGGCGCAGTCGAGTTGACCATCGGCGGCGTCGCCTTCAAGCAGGGCATCACGCTCTTCGTCAATGACGTGGCGATGCCGACGACGTTCGTGAGCGATACGTCGTTGACGGCGCGCATTCCGGCAGAGATGACCGCCCAGGCGGGCAAATTGACTTTGCAAGCGCGCCACGCCGACGGCGGCAGATCGAATCGCGCCACGCTGCGCGTCGTCCAGTAATCGAGGGCTCATGCGCCGAAGAGGTTTGCGACGAATCTTACTTTTGCTTGCCGGGCTGTTGGCCGTGGCGCTTGGCCTGCTGGCCTACACCTTTCTGCCGCGCACGCTTGATGTATCGGCTTATGAAACCGGCGCGACAGATTTCCATCCGGCCAGCTTAAACGCCGCGGCTTTGCCTGACGTGCAGCTATCGCTCATCAAGTGCGGCAAAATGATCAGCAAACAATCATTCGTCTATCGCGGCGGCAGTTGGAATGAAACTTACGAAAGCGGCATGGCGGCGGCGCTCATTCGCCATCCGCAGGCGACCTTTCTCTTCGACACAGGTTTCGGCGCAAACGTCGACGAGCACTTCCAGCACATTCCTTTTTTGATGCGCAAGCTGACCGTCTACGACAAAGAGCAACCGGCAGCCGCGCAACTCGCCGCCGGGGGGATCAGCCCCGAACAGATCAACATGATTCTGCTGTCGCATTCGCACTGGGATCACGTCAGCGGCTGGGAAGATTTCCCGTCGGCGGCAGGCTGGATGACACGCGAAGAGGCCGACTACAGCCGTGGGCTTCCCGACAACGAGTTGATGAAACGCCTGCTCACCCATGTGAAACTGCGCGAGCTTGATTTGAATGGCCCGCCTTATGAGAACTTCGACCACAGCCTTGATCTGTTTAATGACGGCAGTATCGTGCTCGTGCCCTTGCCCGGCCACACGCCCGGCTCGATGGGAATGTTTGTAAACCTACATTCAGGCAAACGCTTCTTTTTCATCGGCGACCTGACGTGGTGCCGCGAAGGCATACAGCTTCCGGCAGAGCGTCCGTGGATTTCGCGCCGGCTCGTAGACAAGGACGACGAGCAGGTGCGCCGCGCCATCGTTCGCGTGCACAGGTTGGCGAAGCGTTATCCAGATATGATCATCGTCCCGGCGCACGACCGCCGCGTCCACGAACAGATTGCCAGCTTCCCCGCAGTCGAGCGCTGAGAGCCGCGCCACATCATCTGTTATCATGTGAACGAAAGCCATCGGCGAAGTCCCGTAGGGACGCAATGTTTATAGTCACAGACGTAGAGAAGAATTCAAGTCTCGTAGGGACGCAATGTTGACATTGCGCTCCTGACGGAGCTTGAAGCATTCGATGCATTCTCGACTATAAATATTGTGCTCCTAACGGAGCCTGGCTTTTCGGTTTCTAAGTTTTTCGACAGCCTTTCAGTCTGACCGGCGAGGCGCGGAAATCAAGTCATGAGCGCGAAGTTCTTCAAAAGCAGATGGTCGGGTTATCTGGTCGCGGCGCTCGGCATCTTTGCGGTGACGTTCGCGCTCAGGCCGTTGAGCGATGCCATCAATCAGACGACCGTCGCCTTGGCCATGCTGCTGGTTGTGCTGTTTAGCGCAACGCTCTGGGGAGCGCGACCGGCCATTGCCGCTTCGCTGCTCGGCGTGCTCTGCCTCAACTTTTTTTTCCTGCCGCCGGTCGGCACCCTGACGATTGCCGACCCGGATAACTGGATTGCGCTGGCCGTCTTTCTGGCGACCGCCATCACCGCAGGGCAACTGTCTGCGCGTGTGAAGCGCCGCGCCGAAGAAGCCGAAGCCGGGCGGCGCGAGATCGAACGCCTGTACAACGAACTGCGCGACGCCTTCGAGCGCGCCTCTCATGCAGAAGCCTTGCGGCAGAGCGAGCGCTTGAAATCGGCGCTGCTCGATGCAGTGACCCACGACCTGCGCACGCCGCTCACCTCGATCAAAGCATCGGTGACGACGTTGCTCGATGAGTTCAAATTCCGAAACGGAGCCGCGCCGTTGACGCTCGATGGAGGTGAGCGGCGCGAGATGCTCGAAGTCATCGATGAAGAATGCGACCGCCTCAATCGCTTTATCGAAGGGCTGGTCGAGATGGCGCGCATCGAAGCGGGCGAATTGCGGCTGCGCCGTCGCTGGGGAACGATGGACGAAATCATCACGGCGGCGCTCGCACGCGCCGCGAAAGTGACCAGCCGGCAGCAGATTCAAGTCGCCATCGAGCCGGACCTGCCCGTCGTGCGCGTCGATGCGCGCGCCGTCAGCGAAGTCGTCTATACGCTGCTTGAGAATGCCGCGAAGTATTCGCCCGCCGGCACACGGATTTGTGTCAGCGCCAGCCGGCGTGATGAAGAGATGGTCGAAGTGCAGGTCGAAGATCAGGGGCGCGGCATCCCTGTTGAATTGCGCGAGCGCGTCTTTGACAAATTCTTTCGCGCCATGCGTGAAGGCGATGCGAATAAGAGCCTGCCGCAGGGCACAGGCATGGGCCTGGCCATTGCCAGAGGCATCGTCGAAGCGCACAGCGGCCTTATCTGGATCGACAGCGGCGCAGCCGGTCGCGGCACACGGGTTGTTTTCACACTGCCAATTGGCGATGATGAAGAAGCCGGCAACCAGATGGCTGTGGCGCTCGATTCTGGGCAATCCGAAAACCTGAGCAAGAAATCATAACGCGATCAAAACATGGCGGAGCCGAAACCACGCATACTGATTGTTGACGACGAGCCGCAGATCACGCGGGTGTTGCGCACCGGCCTGGGGACGCGCGGCTATGAGGTGCGCGTCGCGGCGGACGGCGAAACGGCGCTCGATACGTTCAACGACTGGCATCCTGATCTGGTCATCACCGATCTATCCATGCCGAACATGAACGGCCTGGAACTCTGCCGCCGTTTGCGGTTAATCTCACAAATTCCCATCATCGTGCTTTCCGTGAAAGGCGAAGAGAAGACCAAAGTCGAGGCGCTCGATGCCGGCGCGGACGATTACGTAACCAAGCCTTTCGGCATCGAAGAACTGCTGGCGCGCGTGCGTGCCTCGCTCAGGCGCGCTCCGCTGGCCGTGCTGGAAGACGCGGCGTTGACCAGGCTCGAAGCAGGCGATTTCCGCCTCGACCTGGGTTCGCACAGCGTCACGGTCAAAGGCCGCGAGATTCATCTGACGCCGAAGGAATTTGAACTGCTCGCCCATCTGGTTCGTCAGGCGGGCAGAGTGCTGACGCATCGCGCCTTGCTTGCCGCCATCTGGGGTGGAAATTACGTTGAGCAGACCGAATACCTGCGCGTCTTCATCGGCCAGTTGCGCAAGAAGATCGAACCCGACCCGTCAGCGCCGCGCTATATCCTCACCGAACCGTGGATCGGTTATCGCTTCAACGCCGAACCCGGCGCTTGACCTCTGATGCGATTGAGATTCAGCGCGAAGGCTGCCAGACTTGCCGCCTGCCCGACACGCAAACGCCTGCCGAGTTATTTTTGCGACTTCGCAGCCTGGCGTTCTTCAATTAGAAATGGCGGCGGCAGCATCTGATCCAGACAAGCGGTATCAAGCCCTTTAACGCTGTCGCGCCGCAAGAATTCCAGAGTCACTTTATCCAGACACTCAATGTGTGTGAGCCCATCAGGAACGTGTGCATGATGGCGAATGACGATATGCAAACTGTTTGGCAGATGGGCGGCCACTTCTGTTGCCCATTCCGCAGGGGTCACAGGGTCCATACGACCAGAGAAGATTAACACCGGCGCGTTTGATACAATCGGCTCATCATACCCTTTCGGCAACCTGGCTTGCGGCCAGTATTGACATGCGCGTCGCTGCTGAACGACGCGATAGTTGCCGAAGAACGTGCCTTTATTGATCCGTTCAGCTTCCTGTGGATCAATCAACGGCACGTCTTCAGCGCAGGTGACGGAGAGATACATTCCGTCAGCGATAGCGGGGAGCGCATCTGAAGAAGACCCATCAGAGATCGCCAGCCGCAGGAAAGGTATGAAATTCCCTTGCGCTGCATGGTGAATAATGAACGGCAAACGGCGCGCGCCCGGCGGCGTGTATAACTGGCTGCGTAATACTTCAGCGAAACGGTCTCGGTGAATCTCTACTTCTACCTCTTTCCTGGTTTTTGGAAAGGTGTATTTGAGTCGAGCGGGCTGCCGCCCCAACTGATCGAGCACAGCGACCCATTCTTGCCGCACATGCGGGTACGCCTTGTTGCAGGCCACATCATTAGCGCATTCATCGAGCAGCAGATTCATCGCCCTTTGCGCATTGCGCGAATGATAAAGCGGCAGTTTGGCGTTGGTCGGCGCGACGCCGATGAGAACCGCGCTGCGGACAGGCTCAGGGTGCTGGCGCATATAAACCAGCGCCGCGCGTGTGCCATACGAAAGCCCTATCAAATTGATTTTGTCGTAGCCCAGCCAGCGGCGGACATCATCGAGGTCATCCATCGCAATCGGCGTGGTGTACTGCGTGAGGTCGGCGACCTGTTCCAGCTTGCGGCGGCAATCCTGGACATATTTGACCGGGTACATTTCACGTAAATAACCGCTCGATTCATCGTCACCGCAGTAGAGCGGATTGGAAGCTCCGGTGCCCCTCTGGTCTACCAGCACAACTTCACGATGGCGGCGATATTCTTTCAGGTCAGTCGTGTACCACTTCGCCTGCGGGGTCGCCGCGATTCCCGGCCCGCCTTGCAGATCAAACAGCGGAGCGTCGTGTTGACCTGAGTCAAGCGCCGGCATCACCACGACGTTAAGATCAATTTTGCGACCCGTCTGGCTCTGCCGATTTTCAAACACCGACAGCTTGCCGCACAACAACTCTTCTTCAATGCCCTGAAGCTTACAGGGCTTGAGCGGTGAAGCGGCGGTAGTCTGAGCGGCGGCGACACGCGGTTTTTGCTGCGCGCTGGCGGATAGCGATTCAATGCCTACCATAACAAGTAGCACGGCAAAGAGTGTCAAGGAGTGGCGAGGTTTCAACATACGATTCTCTTCAAGGCGATCTCTGAGCCAATCAGTTATTGGGCGGCCCGCGACGCGATTGTCAGACGCTCGCCCTAACGAAGGTAAGGAGCGATCACGCCTTGCCATAAGCTATACCCCTGCTTATTCATGTGCAGCCCGTCCGGGCCGAACAACTCTGGTCGCGGCTTGCCATCCGGCCCAAGCATCAATGTGAAGACATCGATGTAAGCAAGATGTTTGTCGTTTGCGGCATAGTGACGGATCAACTCATTGGCAGCTCGCATCTTCTCGATTAGAGAGATACGCGCCAGACTGGGCTTGATCGAGATAAAGGCAATCCGTGCTTTTGGCAGCCGTGCTTTCACACGATTGACAAATTCCTTGTAGTCCTCGAAAACCTTTTGCGGCGTCTTGCCACTGGCAAGGTCGTTATCTCCTGCGTAGAAGACGACCATTCGCGGCTGGTACGGCGCAACGATGCGATCAACATAATAGGTAGAGTCGGCGATTTCAGAACCGCCAAAGCCGCGATTGATAACCTTGGTCTGCGGGAAGTCTTCGGCGAGGGTCTTCCACATCTGTATGGAAGAACTGCCGATGAAGAGGACGCCGCCTTTAGCGGGCGGACTTTGCCTATCAGCCTCTTCAAATTTTCTGATCGCTTCCTCCCACTTATTGACCGGCGCGGCAGAGGTTTGCGCTTGTGCAGAAGCCGCACAAACGACCAAGAAGCAGAACGTCATCAACCAGGGCCTTTTCTTGTTCATCATTTCCTCCACGATGGCGAAGGCGCGCGTCAGCCTTGCGCGTTTTGGCTGTGGCGGTGATTCAAGCGACTTCACATCACACCTCCTGATCATCTGCCTGCGAGATGCCGCGCCGCCCAAAGATCAAGCTGACCAGGCCATGCACGGAGCACCGAAGGAACCATAAGAAATCTGCTTCGGCGGCTCCGTTTCACGCATTTGTTAGGCAGCAGGAAAAGGATAATATGAAGATGAAGAGAGCATATTGCAAGTCTGTCTTACGTCTGCCCTTTCCGCTTTTTGATATATACGCCGACCAATGCGCATAGGGGCGAAGGTAATATCGCCAATAGTATCGCCTCCACCATACCGAGGTTTAGAAAACTGAGGGCTACTGCCACACACAATCCAACCACTGCCGCAACTATCCCTAGCCGGCCCATTCCGCTGATTGCTCCAGCTATCGCTCCGCCAAGCGGAAAGAAATACCAGATTCTTTCACCTTGGCTATAGAGTACCAATTTGCCATCTCTATAAATCCCCATTATTAATAGTCCAGCAGCCAGTCCAATAAAGGCCAGGATACAAGCCCCCGCCACTCTCTCTCGCCTTGTTGGTTTGTGATGGGTTCTGGTCGGGGCAGGCTGCGTGGCCGAGTGTTGCGGGTTTTGCCTTTCAGGCGGCTTGATCTCAGACAGGACTGATGGTGTGTCCTCATTCTGCGATTGTTCGGAAAAAGGTCTTATTATCTCGGAAGCACGAAGAGGAGCCGCCGCCGCTTTTCTTATGCTGCCGAGCAACTCGTCAATCTCCTCGGCGATAGTCGCAAAAAGATCGCGCCGTTTTCTCAGCCTTTCCAGTAAAGTCCGCGTATCATCGGTGGTCCCGTGATCGCGCAAACCTCTTTTAAGATCAAACACCAACGCAGTTTGCTGCTCATAAGTCAGGATCGATGTCGTCTCGACTTGCGAGGTAAGACTTCCGAGATAAGAGATAGGCGCTTCTGGGGGAGCGGGTAAAGGATCAGGTAGAGGATCGGGCGGCGGAATCGTATTAAGGGCTCTGGCTAAACGAAAGGCGGCATTACGATCCTGCGTCCGGTAGTCTACAAATTGAATTTGAGATAACGCGGGCGGCAAGAGGTTTGTGGGAACTCCGTCAGAGACCAGGACAGGTAAGATCGGTTTTCCGAGATCCGCAGCATAACTATATTCGCGTTTACAGGCCGTGGAGTTCAGCGCCTCCGGTTCCAATAAGAAGACGAATAGATCACAGCGGCGAACCGTTGCAAGGATTTGATCCCACCAAGCCTGGCCGCCGCTTATCTCCTGATCGAACCATACCGTATGGCCCAGTGATTCAAAATCGTTGGCCAAGGTTTTGGCAATCGCTTCAATCTGACGGTTATAGCTGATAAAAATATTCGCCATAGGCCTCTGTTCCTATTGGTTATACGGCCTGACGTGGCGTTCAGTGGGTGCGGGAACGACAATGGGCGAAGGGCAAGAACTGCGCTGCCCGCGCTCCGCTGCAACGGCTTGTTAGACGCTTCTCCGCAGCTTGCTCCTCATTAAGTAGTGCGTTTGCGTTTCGCCTACTACTGAGAATCCTAACCGCTCGTATAACCCTCGCGCTCGATTCACCTTTAGTATCTGTAAGGCGACCGGCTTCTCTTCCTGCTTTGCTGTTTCCAGAACTGCCCTGATGATTCCCGTCCCGATTCCTCTGCCTTGATACTCTGGCAATATCTCGATATTGCAGACGAATACTTCTGCATCTCTATGTTCCATAGATAGCGCGCCGACATCTTTATCATCAAAGCGGATGATCTGAATAGCGGCAGGATTGAATTTCTGCCGGAAGTGTTCCTGCTGCCAACCTTCCTCCCATCCCAAGTCTGCTCCACATAAGTTTTCATCGCCGCGCTGTGGAGAAGGTAGAGAAAGTCTATATCTTTGAGTGTAGCAGTTCGCAGTTCCATATGTTGTCCTGCAAAGATACTGCGCTCACAGCGCGTCTAACGTCCAGCATCAGCGGGGCCGCGTACAACACTCAAAGTAATCATATGAAATTCGCTTCGCGGCCTTCGCTGCAACAGCTTGTTAGACGCAGCCTCCACTAAGCACGTAGCGGTGTTGGCGATAGCTCCAGGGGATACTACAGGTCTTCTTCGTTCCATCGCCGGGATATATATCCAATGACAGGTGGCCACTTGCTCGCCGCAATGCTACCTTCGATAAGTCTGTCCGGTTACATAGCCAGTAAACTTTGTATGACTTTCCTTCTGCTCTAAGGACTACTATACCGAAACGCTGTTCTTGACTCAGATGGTTATCTACAACGATAGCTGCTACCCCTCCATCATTGGGGGCCTCCGTTGACTGCCAATACCTTAAGGTTTGCTTTTCGGATTCCGAGAACTTCATATCGCTTAGCCTGGCTAGTCGGAAACGGCCCTCCTTTATAAACTGTCGCCATGCCTGTTGCAAAGCAGGATCGATCTCAATCAAGTAAGGCTCAGGCAAGTCTTTAGCAACATAGAAGTCCGCCTGCGAGTCCGCAGGAGTTGGTGTATTGGTATTAGTGGTAGCCACCTCTGGTGCCTTTGGCCGACAAGAAAACTGGGGAATCAGCAGAATGGTCAACATCGCTAGCACGAGGCTTGCGCCCCTGATCCTCGCTTGCATTTGTCTACCTGACATCAGTCAAACTCAGTTGTTTGCTCAGTACGACACGACTGCGTCTAACGCCAGGCATCAGCGGGCGCGCACGTAATCTGAGGTGTACCGACCAAGCTGGCTTGCGCGCTCCGTTGCATGCCCTTGTTAAGCGTACTCACGGGGAGCAAGAGCCGTTATTAGCAAGAATCACTCATCTTTCGGTGGATCGATAAACGTATAGAGCGCTGATATCTTGCCATCCTCGGTCACGCCGATGTCTTCACCTCTAATCCGTCGAGGGTCGTCGGGCGGTCCGTACGCCCAACCAAGTCGTCCGATACCGTGCAACGCCTGCACGCCGCTAACAACAGAAAATCTATAGCCGGGGAACTGCGTGAACAGTTTCCCTGCGGCCTCGTTAAGTTCCTGCGTACCACGATGGACGCCCTCAGGATCGATGAAGACGCAGTTCTCCGACCAAAGTTCCACAATCATTTCACCACGCTTCATTGCGTCAACGACGTTGAAAACTTCCAATAGGTTCCGTTCCAGTAATACTTCAACTGTTTTCTGCATCCCGCCTCCAATATTTCTTCATCGTCCGTTGGTTATCGTATGCCTAACGACTCGCATCAGCGGGGCCGCGAGCGGTACTGATGGAACATTAAGAAATCCGCTTCGCGGCCTCCGCTGGATGCGTTTGTTAGACGGCGATTCATTTGTCAGTAGTGATTTCGATTTCACTTGAAACTAATGTGTCCAGAGGAGCCAAGAGCTTAACTACATATGCGATCTTTTCGGGTTCGGGCAAATCCGGGGAAACTTTAGCAATTACATCCATAGCCAACTGTATTTTTGCCAGATGGATTTCCAAACGTATCTTATCGTTTTCTAGCTTCATCTTCTCAGTTTCTTCACGCTGTTTTGCTTCATCGGAAGCAATTCTCTTAGCTTCTGCTCGGTCTTTTGCAGCCCGTGCCTTCTTCTCTAGGATATCAGCTTTCCTATTCTCAATTTCTACCAGCTTCTCTCTTTCGGCGAGGTTTGCCATTTTCTCAGCATGCTTCCTTCTCCAAGGTATTACAGTATCTTTTATTATCTGGATGGCCTGTCCAACGCCAGTCAAGTTTACGCTGATTGGTGAAGCCTGTTTAATCTCTCTGACGCGAATCTGATGTGGGTTCTCGCCATTAATTTCACTTATTATATGCTGAAAGTCAGCAATAGCGTTTAGATATGGAGAGACAGTGCTTGAAAGGTAAGCAGGGGTCAAGGGCGAAGGTAGTACCCCTGACTGGTTGGCAAGAATGATAGTGGTAGACATATCCAGTGCTATGGAAGAATCTAGCCGCTCCTTTAATTGGTGTTGTAATTGCAGATTCTTTATAGCCATAGCTGCATGGCTTGCAAAGCGCTCCAAAAGATCTTTATCAGTAGTCGTGAACGCATTAGATTTTGGGCTTTCGACACTGAGTACTCCAATGATCTGACTTCCAACCCGGAGGGGAATTGCCAACATGCTATTAACTTGCTCGGAATGTGGTAATAATCTGTATCTTGGATGATGTTGTATATCAGTAACAAGTATAGGCTCTCGTCGAGCAATAGGTAGGCCACGAATAGTCTCGCCTACTTTAAGTCTCGCCCCCATCTTTTGTCTTTCCGGTTGAGAGGCTGCCTTCATTATCAAGTCGTCACCTTCTAACTGCATAAGAGCTCCAGTTTCAGCGTTGACTAGTTCTAACGAAGTATCAAGAATCTGTTGCAGCACTTTATCGACATCTGCCTCTGAGAAACTTTGGGTCGCCTCTGAAAGACTTTGGATCGTTTCGTTTAGTTGATCATTGCTCATAATTAGAAGCCTCACGCCCATTTCTACAGGATATATAGTCTGATATCAATGTCATAAGCCGTCTAACGCTCCCGTTCAGCGGGGCCGCGTGAGTGAACTACAATAGATCATAAGAACCGCGTTGCGCGGCCTCCGCTGCAACGGGTTGTTAGACCCGCTTCGGCCAACAGCATAATCTCCGGTCGGAAATATCTCTTATACCTGTTCCCAGATACGAATTCTCTATTCAACTTGAACCATATCCTTACTAGATCACCCTTGCGCGCTTTTTGGTTTGTTAGTCTTTCCCTTTGAGCTATGTGTGTTTATTAGTACAATCGGTCTGTTAGCAATCACTAAAAGAGGTGGACAATCATGCGTTATTCCGTTGTTATTGATGACGATCTCCCTACCTTGATCCGTAAAGTTAATGATGCTATAGCCCAAGGCTGGAAGCCGCTAGGTGGAATTGCTGTAGGAACTGGAGCATCAACTCCTACAGGAAGTGCTTTCCTCCAAGCAGTAACTCAGTAAGTTCTCTTCATTTCAGTTTCAGCACAGCATCACTGATAGGTTGCATCGCTAGAGGTCTGTCAATTTTCCAGTGTTCACCAGTAGCCTATGCCAAGCCCTCCCATTTCGTGCTCCACAAACATTTAGTACAACCGCGTGGCTCCGTCGCATACGGTTTTCAGATCATCTTGAAATGACAAAGCTACTCTCTTGCTTCAATGCACTCAAAGCAGTCCTAGTCGGCGCACTCCTTTTTCTACCTAATTCTATGCCTTACCTTGTTTGCTCAGCAAGGGTCTAACGCCCGCGTTCAGCGGGCGCGCGAGCGGTACTCAAAGGACGCGTGAGAACTGCGCTTCGCGCGCTCCGCTGCAACGCATTGTTAGGTGCGACGTTAGCGGTGGACTGATTCCGAATACTCGCCAGCTATAATAACTTCAGCTATATCTATATTAACAATGTTCGTTAGCGACTGACTGCAACAAGGACAATATTCAACAGGGAGAGGAGAATCAACTAGCACCAGTTGGAGATTGTCTCTCTAGCCATTGAAGCTCAGCCATTTGCTTATCCATGCATTTCTCTAGCGGCTCCAGTACTGTGTGATAAAGTCGTTCGAGATAGATGTGGCCACTGCTATCCTGAAAAAAGAGCCGTAACGAATGAATTTCCTCATTGGAGCCATACACGGTTAATACAGCAAATACCTTCGGGTTCGGCTGCTTAGCCTGGTTTACAAAATACTCCCATTCTTCTTTGTATTCTCGAATCTCAGTGCTACCCAACTCTGAATGATTCATTGGAGCATATTCTGATGGCCGGTGATGCGCGTCATGATCTTGAACACAAAGAACAGCAATATTGGCAAGGTCATTGTTAGATGGGGTGTGGTCAATATGGTGAAAATTTATTCCGATGTCCCGTCTTTTGCATACACAACAGACTCCCGCATTGAGCTCGATCAATCTCGCCTTCTGATCTTTTCCGAGTTTCTTCCGTTTCGCCATAGCAGGATTGTACCTTGAGGGACACCTTCCGAGCACCTAACAAGTAATCGGCGTCGTAAAAGACGTAAAACATCATGTCTTTTACGACGTATAATCTCGCATCTATCGGGTCATCTTATTACTCCGCTGGATGTTTTGCCATAATCGTTGGGATTACCTTTCTTCCAATCGCGAGCGCGTTATGCCTGACTCCTTCTTTAGTGGTCAAGGCATAACGCGTATATGCCTGCGCGACTGCAACGGCGCAGGAAGATTTCATTGATCCCTAACGAGAATACAAACTGATGACGCGCTCGATGGCGCGGCGGCAGACGGCGCAGAACGTCTTGCTGCGCGTGAACATGATGCAATCGACTTCAGGGCGGTAATAGCCTTTGGCTTCGTACATCGCGCCCTCGAACGCGCCGACCTTGCCATAATATTTTTCCGCCGCGAAAAACTTTACTTCAAAGTCACGGTTCTCGCGAAAGAGCGCTTCCATCTCTTCTTCGGGGCGATTCTCGGCGCGAAGCTTTGCTCGCCGCGTGCCGTATTCGCGCGAGTGCTGCTCGTATTCCTCTTTGCGCCAGGGCGTAGGGATCGGCGTGCCCGGCTCCACCAGGTCTTTCCATTTCAGATTCGCCGGATCAAGCAAGGCCGTGACGTTCGGCTCCCACGGCTCCGCCTTCACTTCAGGCGTCGTGTAGGCCACGGGCGAGGTGTAATACTCATCGGCAAGCCCGGCGAAGTGATGGCCGAATTCGTGAACGAAAATATAAGGCGCTTGCTCACTATCCGCCGCCACCGTGCTATAGAGATTAAATATGCCGCCGCCGCCATAAGTCCGCGTGTTGGTGATGATCTCGATGAATACGAAAGGCGCGAACTGCGCCGCCGTGCGCAGAGCGCGATTATCATAGGTCAGCACGTAACGCTCAGAGCCGAACGCATCGTAACTCGTGCCCAACGGCGAAGCGCGATGAATGCCTGTCGAAGGCCGCGAGATACCCGACTCTGCCGACGGCGGACAGAGCCCCCAGACATTGAAATCTTTGCGATGCTCTTTGTAAGGCGAAGTCGCAAACAGTAATTCAAGGAGCCGCCGCGCGTCACGTTCAAACTTACCCTTTTCAACTGCCGTGTAACCGTCGCCCATAATCAGGAAATCAACCTTGGTCGCCGGGTCGCCGTTCTTTTCAATCTCGATGAGCGGCGCAGGCGCTACAACGGTTGATGAATCGATGAACATATCTTTCGGGTCAACGACCAGCGACCAGATTTCACGAAAGGCATTTGCCGCATCGCGCTTCTTCAAGACAACCTGCACCGCCGCCTGCGGCCTCGGAAAACGCAGCGATTCGTGAAACGTGCGATTCATGCCTTTCGCTTCATCGGTGGTTTCCCACTCGCCATAGACCGAGGCGAAGCCGCGCGAATACAGCAGCCGGTTGGTGCTGCGGTCGCGGATTTCAAAGAGGTACTTGCCGAGATTGGTTTCATCAATCGCCTTCTGCGGATTGCCGGCCCACGCCAGCGGTTCGACGACGACGCGGTCGAGGCTGAAGAGTTCCTGCGTCGCGTTGCCTGTGTGGAAGTAATCCAGCCGCAGAGTGCGCGGCGTCTCGGCAAAGGCGACGCTGAACAGTGACAGCGCAAGCAAGAGACTGGACGCGAGCAAAACTTTTTTCATCATGGCGAGGATTTTATCAGCACAAAGCCCATTCGCCCATCATCGCGCGATAGGCAGAAGGGAAGAAAAGCGAAGCCCGCAACGTCTAAGCCACGAGCATCGACCAAAGGAGATGAAGTGCAGAATGAGAAGAGCGACACGCAGTCTTATGCTTCCCTTAATAATTAGCCTGCTGGCTTGCAGCAGCGCCGGTAGGGTTCACCACACGGTCGCGGCTGACGGCGCGATTACGGTCGCCGCCAGCATGAACGTGGCGCGCTCTGGCCATACCGCAACGCGGCTGACGAGCGGCGATGTCTTGATCGCCGGCGGCATGAATGGCAACGACAACTACTTCGCTGGTTGCGAAGTCTACTCGCCTGTGGCCAATCGATTTACTGCCGCTCCAAACATGAGCGCCAGGCGCATCGGCCATACCGCGACGCTGTTAGCCAACGGCAAAGTCTTGATCGCCGGCGGTTATAATGGAGATTACCTGACGAGCGCCGAGCTTTATGATCCGGCGACGCGTAAGTTCATGCCGACTGGCAACTTGACGATGCCGCGCAGCGAACACACGGCGGTGCTGCTCAACAACGGCAAAGTCCTGCTTGCCGGGGGCGTCGGCACAGGCTATTCGTTTATGGCCAGCGCAGAGATTTATGATCCGGCTACGGGAAGGTTCACGGCGACAGGCAATCTGACGACGCCGCGCGAAGGGCACACGGCAACGCGGCTCGCTAACGGCAAGGTGCTGATTACTGGCGGTCATAAAGATCGGCGCGAGGCGATGACCCTCTATGCGAGCGCCGAAGTTTACGACACAGCGAGAGGCGTCTTCACGGCGACAGGCAATCTGACCATTCCGCGCCACAAACACGCAGCGGCGTTATTGCCTGATGGCAGCGTGTTGATTGTCGGCGGTTCGGATAAGCGTGATAACCAGGGCAAGTATGACAGCGCCGAACTCTATGATCCGGCCAGCGGCACATTCAAAGCCATCGGTCATATGCAGCAAGCGCGCTACAAGATCGTCAACGCCATCGCATCGCTGAAGGACGGAAGAGTGTTGATTGCCGGCGGCGCGGAGCGCGGAGAGATTTATGATCCGGCGACCAGAACCTTTCGCGCAGTCGGCGGCCAGTTCGACACAGCGCGGTTCTTTGCCTCAGCTACTTTGCTTGCAGATGGCCGCGTGCTGATCACCGGCGGTTACAACGATCACGGCACCGCAAGTGAAAAGGTCTGGACTTATCAAGCGAATACTTGATGTTTATCCGCCATCGATGAAAGCGAAACGCAGATGGCGCAGAGGCTTATCGAATTGCAAATTTGAGGGCACGTATTTGCAATCCGCCAAGCCCCTGCGCCATTGGGTTGTTCAAAGCATCTCATCATTCACTGAGCATTTTGCGGTAGCGATGAATAGCTCCGCAATTCACCAGACTATGCACATCCAAAGACTCTACACCAGGCATTGCGCTCGGCTTAAAACCTGACCACGCCGAGCAGGTATAGCAGTAAAAGAACTCCCAGAATAACCAGCAGGATATGCGAGCCGCCACCCCATAGCGGATACCTGCTATAGCGCGTCGTATAGGCCGGGTAATAGCGCGGCCCGCCCCAACTGAACAAATAAACAATTGCCAGAATAACCAATAACAAGATCAACATCGCCGTTCACCTCTTTGAAGAAGTTTGCCGTCTTCATATCGCTCGCCCACTTGCGCCCGCCAGGCGGCTATTTAAGGTGCAATCCCAATGCCAGCAAAAGCGCGCCTTGATCGTTTGTCTTTCATACGCGAATCGGTCAAGGCAGGAGATTTACGCTGTATGATCGTGGCTGAATACGATGCAGCATGCTCGCCGACACGGAGAAGCGCCAGCGCGTCATCAGACTGTTTTCTTGACCGTTGTGGAAGCGCTACCCTAGAATTTCCGCGAACCCCGTCTGTTCGGTGAGGATAATTCTTTGCTCAAGCTGCGAACGCCGCTCTACGAACTGCACCTGCACGAGATTCCGCGCCTCGCGATCAAGACGGCGCAGAAGCTCGCCGTCGGCATCGCTGCGGCGAGCGAAGCCGGCAATCCCCTGCACGCGACCATCGAAGACTTGCTGTACTACTTGCCGATGCGCTATGAAGACCGCTCGAACCTCCAGCGCGTTCGTGATCTCGAACACAATATGTATGCGACCATCGAAGTCGAAGTACGCGTCGCCGGAACCTATCCGATAAAAGGCGGCAAGCTGCGCATCTTTGAATTCTCCGCCGTCGATGACACAGGGCAGATTCGCGCCTACTGGTGGAATCAGGCTTACTTGCAAAACTCGTTTCCGAAGGGCAAGCGCGTCTTGCTCTACGGCCAGTGGAAGCGCAGCCGCCGTGGCTTCTTTGAAGTCGAAAATCCCGATTACGAATTCGTCAGCGATGATGAGGATACGGAGACGATTCACACGGGCCGCCGCGTGCCTGTCTATCGCAAGCTCGGCGATATTCGCGCCAAGCAACTGCGGTCGATTCTCTATCATGTCATCGAGCGCCTGGATTTTTCTGAAATCGCCGAGACGCTGCCGCAGGAGATACTCACACGCAACCAGTTGATCGCCCGCGCCGATGCGTTGCGCCAGATACACTTTCCTGCCGACGATGCGCCGCTCGATCTCTACAATCGCTTTCAATCGCCGGCGCACGAGCGGCTGATCTTTGAAGAGTTCTTCTGGCTGGGGATTGCCATGGGTCTGCGCCGCCAGGGCCGCGAAGCCTCGCCCAAGGGCACGGTCATCGAAGTCAATGATCGCGTGCGCGATGCGGTGCGCCAGATTCTGCCGTTCAAGCCGACGGGAGCGCAAAAGCGCGTGCTGCGCGAAATCGTCGACGACATGGCAAGCCAGAAGCCTATGAACCGGCTGGTGCAGGGCGATGTCGGTTCGGGCAAGACCATCGTCGCCGTGCAAGCGGCCATCGTCGCCATTGAAAACGGCTATCAATCGGCGCTGATGGTGCCGACTGAAATACTGGCCGAGCAACACGCGCGCAACGCCAAACAGATACTCGCCAAAGCGCCTTACCGCGTTGAACTGTTGACCGGCTCGCTCACCACCGCAAGACAGCGCCAATTGCATGCGGCAATCGAAGCCGGCGAAGTCGATATGGTCATCGGCACGCACGCGCTGATTCAGGAAGGCGTCAACTTTCACAAGCTCGGCCTGGTCGTCATCGACGAGCAGCATCGCTTTGGCGTGCTGCAACGCGCCGAACTCATCAATCGCGGTTATAACCCCGACGTATTAGTCATGACGGCGACGCCGATTCCGCGCTCGCTGGCGATGACCGTGTATGGCGACCTCGACCTGTCGGTCATTGATGAAATGCCGCCCGGCAGAAAATCGATCATCACGAAAGTGCGCAGTGAAGATGCGCGCACGAAGATTTATCACTTCCTCGACCAGATCATACGCCAGGGCCAGCAGGTCTACATCGTTTATCCGCTGGTCGAAGAATCTGAAAAGCTTGATCTGTTAAACGCATCACAAATGGCCGAGCACTTGCAGACGGCGGTCTTTCCCAACTTTCGCATCGGCTTGATTCACGGGCGCATGAAGCAGGAAGAGAAAGACGCCGTGATGGCCGACTTTCGGCGCGGCGCGATTCACATTCTCGTGGCGACGACGGTGATCGAAGTCGGCGTCGATGTGCCGAACGCGTCGGTGATGATTATCGAGCACGCCGAGCGCTTTGGCCTGTCGCAACTGCACCAGCTTCGCGGGCGCGTCGGGCGCGGCGAAGAGCAGGCCTATTGCATATTGCTTGCGGGCGACAAGCGCACGGCAGAGGCGCGCGAACGCTTGCACATTATGGAAGAGACCAGCGACGGCTTCAAAATCGCGGAGAAAGATTTGGAGTTGCGCGGGCCGGGCGAAGTCATGGGCACGCGGCAATCGGGCGTGCCGGCCTTTCGCATCGGCAACCTCGTGCGCGATTACAAGATACTTGAACGGGCGCGCGACGAAGCCGAATTCATGTTGAGCGCGCGGCGCAACTCGCGCGAGACGGCACGGCTCGTCGAGATCGTGCGCAAACAGCCGAAGTTTGGTTTAGCCGCGGTTGGATAAAACTCGCGTGCTCGAAAGATTGGGTGACGCGTTTATCTTTCAAGCCTCACTGGCGGCCATAAAGCAAAAGGCCGGCATTCCACTCTGCCGGCCTCGCTGGGACATCTACTTTGTAAACTTGATCATGCCGCGATGGGCGTCTGCTCCATATCGGCGCGGAACCCCTCAACCGCTGCGGCGGCGCGCGCCGTCTCCGATTCGTCGCGGTAGAAGGTCAGGCTCTCGGTCTCGCCGTTCAAATCAATCACCACGACATCGCCGAGCCGCACCTGGCTGGTCGCCGATAGGTTCGCCAGCGGATTGACGACAAAGCGCTCGACCGCGCGCTTCAGATGACGCGCCCCATAGCGCAATTCGATCCCTTCACTCAACAGAAACTCTTTCGCCGTCTCGGTCGCGGTGAAGTAGAAGCGCTCGCCCGCGCCTTCGTTGATGCGCTGCTGCACGGCGTAGAGTTCGAGGTCTAAAATGCGTCGCAACTCGTCGTGCTTCAAGCTGCGGAAGACCACCGTCTTGTCTATGCGGTTGATGAACTCCGGCGAAAACTTGCGCCGCGCCGCTTCCGATGCCGTGCGATAGATCTTCTGGTCGAGGTCGCTTTCAACCATCTTTTTGCTTTTCGCCGGCGCAAAGCCAATCGCGCCGGTGATCAACTCGCTCATCTCCTTCGCGCCCAGATTCGACGTCAGAAAGATCATCGTCTGCGAAAAATCTACCTTGCGGTTGTCGCCCAAGGTCAGCGTCGCTTTATCGAGGATGCCCAACAGCAATTGCCAGAGCGAGTCACTGGCTTTTTCGATCTCATCGAACAAGACCAGAGAGAAAGGGTTGCTCTCGGTGTGATACTTGTCGAGATTCTCTTGCGTCAACAGCGGCGCAGTCTCGCGGTGGCCGAGATAACCCGGCGGCGAGCCGATCAGCTTGGCAATCTCGTGCGAGTGCTGGAACTCTGCGCAGTCAATCTTGACGACGGCGTTGCGCGTGCCGAAGAGAATTTCGGCGGCGGCTTCGACGACGTGCGTCTTGCCTGACCCGGTCGGCCCCAGAAACAGCATCGTGCCAAGCGGGCGCGTTGGATTCGTCATCCCCGCATGGAAGACTTGAAACAGCGAAGTGATGTTGCGAACGGCTCGATCCTGACCGATGACGCGGGCGCGCAACCCTGCCTCAAACTCCAGCGCCCGCACGCTCTTGATCTCAGGATTGAGCGTCACCAATTTTCTGATCTGTCCATTGCTTATCATACTCCCACTCTCTCTCAGCGTCTCTGTACTTCCGACTCTATCCGTGTTGGCTTGCCGCTGACTCTCTTCCAACCCGGTTCCTGTGCCAATTCGTTTTAAGCGTTACCGCATCTGCCTAACGGCATCGGCTACGCTTTCACTATGGCCTTTCGCAACTTTGATGCCTCTTTTCATTCTGCCGTTTCCTCGCGCATTTGCGGCCCATAATCGCCGCCAATTTGCGAGTTAAACTTCCCTGTGGCAATCCTGCATAATCAGCGCCTTAGCACGCCTTGCGAGCCCCGGCGCGCGCCGTCGAGCGAGTAACATAAAATCGCCTCTGGCGCTGACAATTCGCGTTACCTTTTCGGGTAGCGCCTTTACGCTTTGCTGCATTCATTCGTTCAAGGAGCAATATTTCAAGCGTTTGCCATCGTCCATCTGGCGACCGCGCTGGCGCGAGGCGCTCTTCAAAGATGACGCTCGGCGTCACGGCTATTCCAACGCCTTATTCAATAGAGCCGCCTGCACGGTGCGAAATACCTTATGCCGCACGGTTGCAGCGCGCCCGCCAGCGCGCCTTTGATTGCGCTCTGAGCACAGCGCGCGGCGCGGCACGCTTACCTATCAACTTACGATGAGCTATGATTAGCCGGTTCCGAATCGCCACAGGTGCGGTGTTAAGGGGCAATAAATCGTCTACAGGAGGGACAAATGAAGCTCGACGGCAAAGTTGCAGTCATCACCGGCGGCGGGCACGGCATCGGGCGCACCATCGCTTTGCGCTTCGCGGCGGCGGGCGCGAGCGTCGTCATCAGCGGCACATCCAAAGAAGCGCTTGAGCAAACCGCGCGCGACGTTCAAGAGCGCGGCGGTCGCGCTACGCCCGTGCTTGCCGATGTCGCCGACGAGCGGGCGGTCGAACAACTCATGGCGCGCGCGCTCGCAGACTTTGGGCGCATAGACATACTGGTCAACAACGCCGGCATCGCCGGGCCGACCGCGCCGGTCACTGAAGTCAGGCGCGAAGACTGGGATCGCACGATGACCGTCAACCTGACGGGCGCGTTCCTGTGCGCCAAGCACGCGCTACCGCATATGATCGAGCAGCAGAGCGGACGCATCATCAACATCACCTCGATTGCCGGGTTGCAAGCCTATGCGCTGCGCAGTCCTTATTGCGCGTCGAAATGGGCCATGGTCGGGTTGACGCAAACGCTCGCCGAAGAAGCGGGCCGCTATAACATCACGGCGAACGCTATTGCGCCCGGCCCCGTGCATGGCCCGCGCATCGAAAGCGTCATTCGCAACCGCGCCGCGCAGATGAACGTCGCGTATGAAGAAGTCGAGCGCCAGTATGTCGAGCCGACGGCGCTCAAGCGCATGGTGGAAGAAGACGACATCGCGGCCATGGCCTTGTTTCTGGCTTCAGACGAAGGCCGCAACATCACCGGCGAAACCTTCAACATCTCAAGCGGCTACAGGCTCTCTTAGAGCGAATTGCGACAGCATGTAGGGGCGGGCGTCTCTGCCCGCCCCAGTGTAGGCAAGCGCAGTCTGGGGAGGCCACCGCAGGGCCTCCCCTACATGCTATCGGAATCTCTTAGATCGAATTGCGAATGAATGTACGACAGGCGGCAGCCTTTGGAGTGCGGTGACTTGTCACCGCTGTGCAGCATTCGTATGCAACAAAGCGGCGACCAGTCGCCGCACTCCAAAGCAGGCCGTCTCTCCTCTTCCGTATACCGATGTAAAAACCGATCTAGTCGCCATCGCAGATGCGGTTATGGCAATCCTCAATGCTATCGTCGCCATCGCAGATGCGCTTATCGCTATCGCAAATGCGATTGTCGCCTCGCAGACGTTGATGCCGTCCTTGCCGATGCGATGGCCATCATCCCGAATGCTTTTGTCGCATCAGCAAATGCTTTGGTCAGGTTCGCAGATGCTTGGGTTATCGTTGCCGATGCCGGGCTCGCAAACGCATCTGCGGAGGTCATCTGGCCGATTGCTTTTGCGGCGATGGCAAACGCTTGGGGGTTAATTCAAACGAATCGCCCGCCAAACTAATTCGCTAAAACAATTAGCATTCGTGAGATTTCATGGCTTCCTTTTGGCTACTTGTCCGGCCCGTGCCGCCAGCCTATCTGTTGATTTACTTTGCTTTTTTTGTAATCCATCTTAAACTGGCGGCAGTTCTTGCGCTCCAGCTTACAAACGCTTTCTTCAGGAGGTGTTTCATGTCAAAGGTTAGACTCAATATCAGAAACTTATCGGCGACCGAGCTAGTTGCCAAAGCCCGGCAAGTCGGCACGTCCTTGACCGGCAATCCGCACTTTGCGAACGCGCAGCCGATTGTTACACAGATCACCGCAGCGGCTGACGCAGTTGAAGCGGCGCACGCCGACGCGCAAGCCGCCAGGCAAGCCGCCCTGACGAAAACCAGCATCTTGCATGAAAAGACCGACGCCTTGACGGGGGTATTGCGACAAGCGGCGGGCTATATCGAAAGCGTTGCTGGTGATGATGAGTCGAAGATTCTCAGCGCCGGTGCTCAGGTCAAGACTACATCGGCGGCCCCTTCGCCAATCGGAATGGTTGCGCCCGCCGGTCTCAGCGCCAGCGCCGGCGATCACGAAGGCGAAATCGATTTGATCTGGGACAAGGTGAAGGGGGCTAAGAGTTATGCGCTCGAACGCAGCCCTGACCCGCCAACCGCAAGCTCATGGGCGCACGAAGCGATTGCGACCAAATCATCAGCGACCGTCAGCGGCCTGACGAGCGGCACGCGTTACTGGTTTCGAGTCGCCGCAGTGACCAGTGCCGGACAAAGCGGCTGGAGCGATCCGGCTCTCAAAATGGCTCCGTGAGTGATCAGTCAACTTTGGTAGCGACGCTGGGTGGGTTGCCGGGTCAACGGCCTCTGACCTTAGCGGTTTCCTTCCGGGCATAGAAATAAGCAACGCCGTCGCTCAAGGCGGGCCTGACCGTCGGTTCGACCAGAGCGCGGGCAGGCCAGTTCTTACCCTTTCTTGCAGTACCGTTCCTGCGCCCGATCAAACGGGGCGTCAGGTAAGGGAGATCGAAAAAATGCAACGACAAAACTTCGCCAGCTTCATGCGTCGTTCGCGTGTTCTGTGGCTCAGCCTGCTCGTAGTTATGTGCGGCGCGCTGCTTGAATCGGCGGCGGCGGGCCAAAGCGTTTCGTTCGGCGCGAAGGCCGACTTCGTCACGGGCAGCTTTCCAGGACTATCAGTCGCGGTGGGCGATTTCAATGGCGATGGCACGCTCGATCTGGCCGTCACGAACATTGTAAGCGGCACCGTCTCAATCCTGCTGAACACCACGCCGGTTGTCTTTACGCTTGGGTTTGATTCACCAACCGTCACTGCCCAAGCAGGCACTACGGTTCGTGTAACCGTCAACATCAACCGCGCCGCCGGATTCACCGGCAATGTGACAGTCACTCCGCCGGCTTCAGCAATGGGCATCAAGCCAAAGTCGTCGATTCCGATCACGACAACCGACACGAGCCTAACCTTCAAGTTAAAAATCAAAGGCGGCGCATCACTCGGCCCGCATACGGAAACTTTCACGGCCCGTGATGATGCGGGCCACACGAGTACGGCGACGCTCACGGTTACCGTTCAATAGCGTGGCGCGGCGCAAGGGCTTGCCTGGTAGAGCCGCCTTGAGTTGTCGGCTGTGATGTTTATCCAAACAGACTGGCACTAGCAAATTTGCTCGACAGCAACGCGACGCCTGAATTCGGCGTTAGAACTCACCGAGATTGACGGCTTCAGCCAGTACCACACCGTTTGCCAGTAAGTGACCTTCAGCCAACGTCACGCCTTCAGCCAACGTCACGCCATTCGCCAATAAGTGGCCTTCAGCCAAGGTCACGCCTTCAGCCAGTACCACGCCGTTTGCCAGCAAGTGACCTTCAGCCAGCGTCACGCCATTGGCCAGCAAGTGGCCTTGACCTGCTGAGATGCCATTAGCAATAGCGACGCCGGAGGTGAATATATCGGTTGAGTCGCCGATCACATCTGCATCAATCACCCCGGAGGTAATCAACTGACCGTTGCTTATCGGCGCTTCATCGACGGTGACGCGATTGCCCGCCCAGACCAGCGAGGGGTCATAGATCGCTTGATAGCTTTTGAAAAGCTCCTGGCCCGCGAGTAGATGTGCGCCGCCCGCGAAAATATAACTTCCCCACGGAACGCTCTGGCCGGCGATGATCGAGATCGGCACAGGCATGACCGCGCGGCGAGCTAATAGCGTATCGCCGACGTGAATCGTGCCTTGATCGATGGCCTGCGCAATGTCTGTGCGCAAGACGCCAGCGAGCCGCGTTGCGCCTTCGATGTTCAACAGCCCCGCGCCCTGCTGAACGAGGTTCGCATTGGGCACTTGCTGTGCGGTGTATTGCAGTATGGCTTTGATGAGCGGCGGCGTCAGGCCGGGGTTCTTCTGTAATAGCAAGGCGGCTGCGCCGGCGACGACCGGCGCGGCTATAGACGTGCCGCTCAACTGCATGAAGGCGGCTGCGCCGTTGCCGCCCGTGTGCAGTTGCGGATAGTTGCTCGCCAGCCAGGAGTTCTTCGATTCCGCCGAGATGATGCGGTTTCCCGGCGCAACCAGGTCGGGCTTGAGCAGGTTGTCATAATGCTTGACGCCTGCGTCATCGCGCGCGTAACTGCGCGACGGCCCGCGTGAACTGAAATAAGTAATCGATTCATCGCCGCGCACGTCGGTTTGATGCGTGTTGGCTGCGCCCACCGTAATGACTGTCGGATCGTTGCCGGGCGCGGTGATGCTGCCATACTGCTCAAGGCCGTCGACGGTCTGACCGTAGTTGCCTGCCGCCGCGACAACCGTGATGCCTGCGGCGACGGCGCGGCGCACGGCACGGCACAGCGGGTCAGTCACATAAGATTCCGTCGACGCCGCGCCGAGGCTGAGGTTCATCACCTTGATGTTCTTCGACACACGGTTGGCGATGCACCAGTCGATGCCGGCGATGACGTCGCTCGTCTGACCAAGGCCGCGCCCGTCGAGCACGCGAACGTCGATCAGGTTCGCATTCGGCGCAATGCCTTCGTAGCCGCGATTACTATTGCTGCCGGGGTTGCGCCCGGCGGCGGCTCCGGCGACGTGCGAGCCGTGACCGTAGCCATCTTTGTTGGGGTTCAGCAGCGGCAGCAAGCCGCCCAGTAGGCCGAATACGGTTTCAAACAGCGCCAGGTTGGTGTTGCTGGAAACGATATCGGTTGATGCCGTCACACGCGTCGTCAGTCCTAATAAACCAGTGAAATCACTGTGCGTCGACATGATCCCCGAATCGAGAAAGGCGATGCCAATGCCGCTGCCGTCGAGTCCTGTGAAGTTGCCGGTCAATGGTTTGTAGGTGCGCAGGAGATCGGTGCCGGTTGCGGCTTCCAGATGGCTGGCGCTCTGTTGCGCCAGGTGATCCGCCGTCATGCGCTCAATGTCTGTGCGGGCGGCGATGTCGAGCAGCTTGTTCTTTGGCAAGTCCACAAGCAGCCCGTCAATCGACGTGAATTGCCGCACCACTATGCCGCCTGCAGCGACGATGGCTGCACGCAGCGCCGACGACACAGGGCCGTTGGTTTGAATCAACGTGCGAACCGTTTGCCTCAATGGGTTTGACCATATCTGCGTGTCGTTGTTGGTGAGCGCCTGCTGCAAGGCGAGCGACAGCTTGCTGATAGGACTACCGGCGGTGAGTGGCACCTGCGCCTGCGAGCGCGGCAGCGTCACACTCAATAAAGCCAGCGCCATGCATAGCGCAAGGAAGGGCCGCGCTTTACGCGCGCTGCTTACGACGAGAAGGGCAAGAGTCTTAATCATCATGCGTCCGTTTTTCCTTTACTCCCTGAGAGCCACAATAAATCGAGGTCAATTCCGCAAGCCTATAGGCAAACCAGATGCCAGCGACTCGAACCAGCCAACGCCATGACCATATTCAGTTGTTCGCCTTGCAGAAAAAGACACTTATGAGCGTTTCGGTTTGCGACAGCAGGGATTCCCCAATGTGGTAATGCTAACCTTGCAGGCAGCAGGATGACAGACCGAATAGTCAAAATGACCGGATGCTTGTCGTCCATCGTCGAGCTATCCAACTCCGCCGTTTTGCGTTAAAGTTCCTCCGTTCACGATGAGCCAATCAGATAAGCCCAACCTTAAAGAGCACGTCACGTCGACAGACAAGAAGCAGCGCTATGTCAATCGCCTGTTCGAGACGATAGCCGGGCGCTATGACTTCTTCACGGTCTTCATGTCTTATGGCATGGATCGCGGCTGGAAGCGCGAGATGATTCGCCTGCTCGATCTTGCGGGCGGCGAGACGACGCTCGACATCGCCTGCGGCACAGGCGACATCGCCTTTATGACCGCCGAACGTTTGACCACGGGCCGCGCGATTGGCTTGGACATTACACAAGCCATGCTGCAAATTGCCGAGCGCAAGCGCCACGAGCGCGCTCTCGACAAAGTCTGTTTCCATCGCGGCGACATTATGCGCATGCCGTTTGCCGATCAGACCTTCGATTACGTCACCGGCGGCTACGCGCTGCGCAACGTGCCGGATCTGGCGGGCGGGCTCACAGAGATCAAGCGTGTGTTGCGACCGGGCGGGCGCTTGCTGTCGCTCGACTTCGGCCATCCGCCGAACAAGCTTTATCGCCGCGCCTATCTGCACTATCTCACCATCGTCGGTTCAATGGCCGGCCTGCTGATGCATGGCGATGCCGACACCTATCGCTATATCCCTGAGACGTTGAAGCTCTATCCGGGCCAGCGCGGCGTCTGCCGTATGATGGACGCGGCGGGATTCGTTGACACAGGCTTTCGCGAATTCGGCGGCGGCATCATGGCGATCAATTACGGCGCGAAGCCGCGATGAAAAGGAGTGGGGGAGTGAGGGAGTGGGGGAGTAGAAGAGAATCGAGTATATGTATGC
>JBBWZK010000395.1:0-7001 GCA_039648975.1 Blastocatellia bacterium | reverse complement strand
CATCACCTCGCACATCGCCCTGCCGGGCCGCTATCTGGTTTACATGCCGACGGTCAATCACGTCGGCGTCTCGCGCAAGATTCCGAGCGATCAGGAGCGCATTCGCCTGAAGCGCATCGTCAGTTCTTTGCGCGAGCGCGAAGGCGGCACGGGCGGCTTCATCGCGCGCACCGCCTGCGCCGGTCATACCGAGCAGGAGTTGCAGGACGATATGCGTTACCTGCTGCGGACGTGGGGCGATGTTCGCAAAAAAGCCGAACGCTCGAAAGCTCCGTCGATGGTGCATCAAGATCTCGATCTCGTGCAGCGCATCCTGCGCGATCAAATGTCGGAAGAGTTCTCGGCGATTCGCCTCGATAACGAAGTCGAATATGCGCGCATCGTCGAATTCGTGCATCGCGTGCAGCCCAAGCTCGTCAACCGCGTCAAGCTCTACACCGGCAATCAGCCGATCTTCGAGAAATACACCGTGCAGCCGGAAATCGATAAGGCCGTGCGCCCGCGCGTCTGGTTGAAGTCGGGCGGCTACATTGTAATCAATCAGACGGAAGCCCTGGTCGCCATCGATGTGAACACAGGCAAGTTCGTCGGCAAGTCCGACAAGCTCGAAGATACGATCACGCGCACGAATCTTGAAGCCGTCAAAGAGATCGTCCGGCAGATACGCCTGCGCGACCTGGGCGGCATCATTGTGCTCGACCTGATCGACATGGAAGAGCGCAAGAACCGCCAGCGCATCATGACGGCCTTGCAACAGGAACTGGCACACGACCGCGCGCCGTCGAAGATTCTATCGATCAACGACTTTGGCCTGGTGGCCATCACCCGCAAGCGCGTCAAGCAATCGCTTGAACGAACGCTGTGCTCGCCCTGTCCTTACTGCACCGGCGCGGGGATGGTCAAATCTTCGCAGACCATGTGTTTCGAGATACTCGAGCAGGCGAAGGCCATCTCAAAGCAGGTCACCAGCAGCAACGACGTGATGCTGCGCGTGTCGCCGCAGGTGGCCGAGGCGCTGCGCTCGTCCGAGCGCGCCGTGTATGAAGAGATCGAAGCCTATTTCAACACGCCCATCACGCTGGAAGCCGACCCGAACCTGCATCAAGAGCAGTTCGATTTCGCAGTGATGTAACGCGCCGGGCTATCGCAAATGAGAACCGCAGAGGCGAGCGTGAACGGATGGTTCGATCACACTCATCTCTGCGGTTTTTATTTTGCTCTGAGTGGCGGTTGAATCGTTTTGCTGATTCTTTGTAAAGAAGATGTCGTACGCCACTTTGTCGTAAAAATTCACGGCAAAACGCGCATGGCGTACGCTTCGCGGTGGTTAGAGACTGGCGATACCCACAACACAATCTGCGGCGCTTGTGGTATCATTGGCCAGATTAAATAATAGTTGCGTGGAGCAGTGATATGAGATCAGCGCAGCCTCGGCGATACACGCCTGAAGAATATCTCGAATTGGAGCGGGCCGCTGAATTCAAGAGCGAGTATCTGGACGGCCAGATTTACGCGATGTCAGGTGGAAGTCTGGCACATGCAGGCATCACCTTCAATCTTTATGTTCAGGTTGGCTCGCAATTGAAACCGCCGTGTCGCGGTCTCTCTAATGATATGAAAGTGCGGACGAGTTACGCCGGGCTGTATGCTTATCCTGACCTGATCGTTGTCTGCGACGAACCTGTGTTTCATGACAAGAAGGGCGATGTGTTGCTCAATCCCAAAGTCATCTTTGAAGTGCTCTCACCGTCGACTGAGGTTTATGATCGCACGGAAAAATTCTTTCGCTATCAGATGCTGGAGAGCTTCACGGACTATGTGTTGATCGCGCAGTCCGAGCCACGCATCGAGCACTTCTCGCGCCACCCGAACAGCGGCTGGCTGTTCAATCTGGTGAAGGGTCTGGAGAACAGCCTGTCGGTTTCTTCGATTGAGTGTACCCTTGAGCTTGCACGAATCTACAGCGGCATCGAATTCCCGGAGACGCCTGTAACCTAGCCGACAATCACCAAACGTTACTTGCCGGTCATCAGCCAGCGGTCGCGGACTTTCCTCTGTTGCGGCGTCGGACTGGGCATTTCGACGAGCCGGTAAGCGGCTTGCTCGTCGCCCGCGACCTGCATCTCGATGGCGTGGCTTTCGCCGGCGCGCTTGAAGTCGACTTTCACCGTCTTGCCTACCTTTTGCGTCAGCGCCGCATAGACCGCGCCGAAGCCGCGCCGCACTTCGACGCCATCGAACGACACCAGCACGTCACCCGCCTGCAAGCCGGCTGCCGCCGCCGTCGAGCCGGGACGCACGCGCGTCAGTTGGATGTCGCCGTCGGCATTCGCCGTCGCTTCAAAATCGAGATGCGGCGATGCCTGGGAAGTTTTTTCAGATTTGTAGCCTGCATAACCGAAAATTTCATCATAAGGCGGCACCTCGACGCCCCAGACATAACGCTTGTAGAAGTCGTGATAGTCGCGCTTCGTCAGCCGGTTGATCACTGAGATCATCTCTTCGGTCGTGAAGCCTTTGTTGCGTTTGTAGTGTTCGTTATAGAGTGTGCGCATCACTTCATCGAGCCCAAGCGCGCCCGCCGTGTCTTGAATAATCGACAGATCGAGCAAGGCGCCGAGATTCTGTCCTTGCGTGTAATACGAGATGCCGAACGCCACCGGCGTATCGTAGCCGAGCCAGGTTGAAGTCGAAGCGTTCGCCGGCGAGATGTAATGCCGCGCTTCGTTGTTCTCGACGCCAGTGATCGCCTGGGCGGCGGCTTGGATAAACTGTTCGCGGTTGCGCAGGCCCGCACGCAGCAGCGCGAGGTGCTCATAATAATTGGTGAAGCCTTCGGACACCCAGAGCAGCGGAGTTTCGTTTTCGCGTGAATAATCATACGGCCACATCTCTGCGGGGCGCAGCCGCTTGACGTTCCACAAGTGGAAGAACTCGTGCGCCGCGGTGCTAATCAAATTGTCCGGTTCGTTTCCATAGGCAAAGGCGACGAAAGCATTCAAATGTTCGAGCGCGCCACCGGCATTCGATTCGGGCCGCGCGAAGAAATAGAAGTGAACGTATTTTTCGTAAGGTATCTCACCAAAGACCGCGCCTTCGGCAATCGCCACCTGGCCGAGCATTCGGCTGAACTTTTCGGCCTTCTCTTTCGAGAAAGCGCCCGCCGGCGTCGTCACCAGATAATGCGGCTTGCCGCTTACGTCGAACTTCAGCAGATCGAATCGCCCCATCTCGGTCGGCGCGTCAACCAGCGCGTCGTAGTCCGACGCGGTGAAGATGTTTGGCTCACTGGTCTCTTTCAAGGCCGAGATAATCTTCCAGCCGCTCGGCAATTCAAAGCGCACGGTGCTCGGACGGTCGCGATGCCCTTCGGCCATCAGGAACAATTCGATGCCGGTGAAGAAAGCGAAATCTTTGGCGATCTTCGCTTGATTGAGCGCCAGTATGTCGGCGCGATAATCGAATTCGACTTTAATCCGGTTAATGCCTTTGGTGTCGACGCGCCAGGTCTGCTTGCGGATCATCACAGGTTGCAGCCGCGCCCCCTTCGTATCGCTGACGGTGAAACGTAGCGTGTTCTTGGCGTAATTCTCAATCGTGTACCAGCCGGGCGCCCATGTCGGCAGTTGCAAACGCAATTGATCTTCATGGATATTCTGCACGTCGGCAGTGACATGAAAGAGATGCTGTTCCTGATTGGCAATGGCAACCGTGTAGTCGATGCGGAACTGGTTATCTTGCGCCAGCGCCGTGGGCGCGGCGGCGAAGAGGATGAAGAGAACGACCAGAACGAGCTTACGGGAAATGTTTCTTTCAATCATAGGGCGATGCTCAACTTTTCAAGCTTTGGATTTCTCAGATCTCAGGCGATCCTGACCGTCCGCCTTCAACCGGCGAATGGCACGTCGGCGCGCTCGGCATGCTCACGAATCTTGGTGACGATCTCTATCGCCAGTTGCAAAGCGCGGCGGCCTTCCGCGCCGCTGACGCGAACCTCGCTGCCGGCGATGGCGGCAAGAAACGCTTCGATTTCAAGCCGCAACGGTTCGTCGCTTTCGACCGCGAGCGCCCGCGCATCGAACGTCATGCGGCCATCGGCGCTCGGCTTGATTGACACGGTCACGGCTTCCTGCGCCGCGTAATCAATCGACACGTATTCGTGCGGCTGAAAGAATCGCACCTTGCGGACTTTCTCTAACGAGACGCGGCTGGCTGTAAGATTCGCCACACAGCCGTTCTCGAATTCGATGCGAGCGTTGGCGATGTCAATGCGCGGCGTCAGGATAGGGATGCCGGCAGCGCGCGCTTCAAGCACAGGGCTGGCGGTCAGCGACAGCACGACATCAATGTCGTGAATCATCAAGTCCATCACCACGTCGATATCCAGGCTGCGCGGCGTGAAGAGGCTCAGGCGATGCGCTTCAAAGAAACGCGGCGCGGTGACGATTCGGCGGGCCGCGATCACTGCCGGGTTGAAGCGTTCGAGGTGGCCGACCTGCAAGACCGCGCCGCTCTGTTCGGCTGCCGTAATCATCGCATCGGCTTCATCGAGCGTGCGCGCGATGGGTTTCTCGACGAGCACGTGAATGCCTGCATCAAGCAAGGCGCAAGCAATCTCGGCGTGCGCGACGGTCGGCGCGGCGAGGCTGACGGCATCTATCTGGCCAATCAATTCGCGGTAATCTCTGCAGAACGCGGCGTTGAACTGATCGGCGACCCGTTTGCCATTGGCTTCGTTGATATCGCAGACGCTGACCAGTTGTGCATTGGCGGATTGCGCATAGACGCGCGCATGCTCGCGCCCGAAGCTGCCCGCGCCGATGACCCCGACTCGAATCATAAGCTGAATAGTATCCTTTCGCAGCGACGCTGCTTGACCCAGCGAGCGCGGCTCCCTAGACTGAGTTATTCATAATCGCAAGCGATGAATGACGAATGAACGCTCCTCCAAAACCCTCTGCGCCGCCCGCGCCCGCAGATGAAGCAAACAGTTTAGATGAACCGCAGGCGACTGCCAAGCAATCGCTTGTTGCGCTGTTCGCCTTGATGACCATTGCGCTCATCACTTTCTTTTTCGGGCTTGGGCGGATTGCGCTGCTGGGGCCGGACGAGCCGCGCTATGCCGAAATCGCCCGCGAGATGTTCACCACCGGCGATTGGATTTCGCCAAGATTGTGCGGCTGTTTATGGTTTGAAAAGCCGGCCTTGATTTATTGGATGAGCGCGGCGAGCTACCGCGTCTTCGGCGTCAGCGAGTTCGCCGCGCGCTTGCCCGTAGCGGTTGCCGCGACCTTGACTGTCTTGCTGCTCTACTTCGTCACCCGGCGCGTTGCGTCGCAGCGCATGGCGTTCCTTACGTCGCTCGTGCTGGCAACGTGCGGCATGTTCATCGGCTACGCGCGCGTTGCTTCGCCTGATATGCCGCTGGCGGCAGCGATGACCGTAGCCTTGCTCGCAGGATTTGCCGCGACGCAAGCGAGCGGACGAACGCGCCTGATCTTCTGGCTAGGATCATTTGCGTCTATGGGACTGGCCGTGCTGGCGAAAGGCTTACCGGGTGTCGCGCTCGTTACTCTGGTTTTTGTGATCTACTTTATATGGATGCGGCGTGTGGATTTGATCAACTGGCGTGAACTGGCCGCCGGCACAATGGCTTTTCTGCTGATTGCGGCGATCTGGTACGCGCCCGTCACCACGCGGCACGGCTGGGAGTTCATTCACGAATTTTTCATTCGCCATCACTTTCAACGCTTCACCTCGAACGAGTTTGGGCATCCGCAGCCGTTCTACTTTTTCTTGCTGATCGCCATCGCCGGCATCGTACCGTGGTCGGCGTTTCTGCTGCCGGCAATCGTCCATCTCAAAGGCTTGCAGCCGCGCCGCGCCCGTCGCGATGCGTTGGTGGCTTTCGCCTGGGTGTGGGCGGCGGTTGTCATTCTCTCCTTTTCGTTCTCCGGCTCGAAACTGCCGGGCTACATTCTGCCGGCCTTTCCGGCGCTGGCGATCATCGTCGGCGATCAGATCGAGCGCTTCGTCGCAGGCGCACGGCAGCGCTCGATGCATGCCGCCGCGTGGACGACCCTGTTGCTTCTCGCCTTGATCGCTGGCGGCTCTGCCGCGTACTTGCAACGTGAGGGCATCGCTGCGGATGGCTGGCGGATGATTGATTACATTTTGCCTTTAGGGATGGCTCTGGCGGCGTTTGCGATGCTCATAGCAAAGAAGCGCAGCGCATTCGTCGCCGCCACAATCGGCGTGATGGTGAGCCTGATCGCCTGCGCCGTGATCGGGCTGGCGTCGAAGTTGAGCGACGAGTTGACGCTGAAACAATTATCGCTTGAAGCGGCGACGGCGCTCAGACCGGGCGAGCGCATCGCTTTCTTCATCCGCAAAGAGTATGCGCCGGTATTTTATTCGCAAGGCCGCGTCGCCTGCGGCATCGGCGATACCGATGTGCTCAATGCGCTCTCAGAAGATGCGCTTGCCGAGGCGCTCTCCAACGAGTCGAGTTTTGTAGTCATCACGACAGAGAACTGGCTTGGCGGGCTGGAGCGGGATACGCGGTTCACCACGCAATTGCTGGCGCGACAGCGCGATGCGCTGGCCCTGCGAGTCAGCCTGAAATGAAACGTGATGCGTGGTGCGTGATTCGAACGCTGGCTGTTGATCAGCCCAATGTGCATTGATTCACGCACCACGCACCACGCATCATTTCTTCTTGTCCGTTGTGACCGGCATGGCTTGCAGGAAGAAGGCGGTGACGCGCGCATCGTAGGCGGAAGCTTCTTTCTCGTACAGCCGGCTCATGTGCGAGTGTTCCACTTCGGCCAGTTCTTTCTGGCCACGCGCGGCATTGTATAGTTCGCGGGTCATCAGATCGTAGAGTCCTGTGTCGTTGTCGGTGATGAACAGCAGCTTACAGCCCGTCGCGGTTGATACGGCATCGAGCGCAGGCGCGCTGTCTTCGCGGCGCAGCAGATACACCTGCAAAGACAGATCGG
>JBBWZK010000349.1:0-4527 GCA_039648975.1 Blastocatellia bacterium | reverse complement strand
AGTCGGCTGGCGCAGAACCAATGGTTATGTTGAAGTCGCGGTCAGCGACGAAGGCCCCGGACTGTCGAATACGTCGAATCTGTTTGTGCCCTTCTTCACCACCAAGCCGGGCGGCTCAGGCATCGGTCTTGTCCTGAGCCGGCAGATCGCCGAAGCGCATGGCGGCACGCTGATGCTTGAGAATCTCCGCGACCGGCGCGGCTGCGTAGCGCGCTTGCGACTGCCGCTGTAGCGCAAGCTGTTAGCTTGCGCGCGGACTCGCGCAGCACGGACTCGCGCAATCTAACAGATTGCACTACATCTTGTTATATCATTCCTCCAATGAGAATCTTCGCTATCGGCGACATGCACCTTGCGGGCGGCACGGATAAGACGATGGATCGCTTCGGCGACCATTGGCGCGATCACGACCGCAAGATATTCGACTCGTGGGAGCGCCTTGCACAAGATGATGATCTGCTCTTGATCGTCGGCGATACGAGTTGGGCGATGCGGCTGGGCGATGCGCTGCCTGATCTCAATCGCATCGGCGGCATGCGCGGGCGCAAGCTTCTGCTCAAAGGCAATCACGATTACTGGTGGGAATCGCTCGCGAAAATGCGCCGCGTCGCCGACCCGTCGATTGACTTCCTACAGGCAAGCTCGGTGATCATCAACCGCATCGCCATCGCCGGCACACGCGGCTGGATGTGCCCGAACGATTCGTTCTTTGAAGACCAGGATCGGAAGATTTATGAACGCGAAGTTGGACGCTTGCGCGCGGCGCTTGATTCTTTGAAGAGCAAAACGGATGAATATGATCAACTCATCGTTGCGCTGCATTACCCGCCAACCAATGACCGCCACGAGCCGAGCGGGTTCACCGAATTGATTGATGAATTCAACGCCGACGCCTGCATATACGGCCACCTGCACGGCGAGGCGATTCAAACGGCGCTGCGTGGTCTGCGCCACAAAACGGTTTATCATCTGGTCAGCGCCGACGCGGTGGATTTCACGCCCGTGGAGATTCCAGTGATTCAACAATCGCCGGCGTGATGTCGGTGAGCGATTGGATGCGCGAGGCCATGAATTGGCGCTGCGGGCCGAAGGCGAGCGTTGCCACAGGGTTCAACGTATGCACACGCGTCGAGTGATCTTCGATGTTGCCGTGATCGCTGGTGATCATCACGGTCTGCCTGGTCAGGTCGCAGGCTTCAAGCGTAGCGCGCACGAACCTGGTCAGGCGCGGGATGTGTTCGCGGACGAGTTTGTAAGCAAGGTCACGGTCGCGTTCGTGGCCGATGCGGTCTGTGATGAAGTGCTCGTACAAGGTGAAATCGTTTTCGGCGGCAACGCGGGCGAGATTCGCGGCTGCCTGCTCAGGCGTCGTCGGCTCGACATCAAAGCCGCGCTCGATCAGGAAGTGATTCGTAAAGTCGTGGCTGACGGCGCGGCCTTCACTCAAATCTTCAAGCATACGCAGGCGCACGCCCGCAGACATCGCCGCTACAGTGGTCGCTGAAATAAAGCGCGGCAGGTTGTCAACGTAACTGCGCGTGTAGGCGTTGGCGAAAGTGACCGCGTGACCGCGCGCCATCAACTTTCTATAAATCGAATGCTCGGCGAGCGCCGCTTTCAAACGCGGCGACGGATAGCCATGCAAGTGACGACCAATCAATGCCGCGGCATTGACGCCGGTTAACATGGCCGTTTGTCCCGTCGCACTCTGCGGCAAGCCCTCTATGCCTAACCGCGTATCGGTCACCGCCCTTTGCCCATCGAACGGCAATTGCGGCTCTTCATCCGCAAAGATCGAAAAAAACTCTGACTCAAGGCCATCAAGCGGATTATGCGCGCCGCGCCTGCCGATGCCAACGCCGTCTATGAAGATGAGAAGAACCGAGACGCGGGGACGCGGAGACGCGGAGACGCGGGGAAGGTCGGCGGCGGCGGATGAGAGATTTAACGGATGATCCATTGCTCAGAGTCAGTCATCATTCGCACAAGTTGCCCAATAATCCTGTCATACGCCTCATCCATCTCTTTGCCTTCTGCGTCCGACAAATACCCACAACGGTAAGCAAACTCAATCCACACTCTGGTCTCTTCCGCTTCACTTTCCGAATCGCTGAGTTTGCTGATGAAATGCGCTTGATACCTCCGCTTTCTCCAAGCTTCCGCAATATTGGCGCAAACCGACCGAGATGAACGTCGTATCTGATCGACCATTGAATACTTCTCTTCGATGGGGAATCTCTTCGTTAATTCAAAGACACGCATCGCTGTGTCCATCGCAGCTTGATAAACGCGCAGTTCTTTGTAACTTCTGATATTCCCCATCAAAGACTCCTCTCGCCGCGTCTCCGCGTCGCCGTGTCGCCGCGTCAATCTTCTTCAGCGACGCGGACGCGGCCTTCTTCGACCGCCTTCTGGACGATCTTCTGGGCGATCAGCGCCGGCACTTCGTCGTAATGATCAAGCTCCATCGTGAAGGAGCCGCGCGCCCCTGTGATCGAGTTCAGCGTCGATTGATAGGACAGCATCTCCGACAGCGGCACCTGTGCTTTGACTACCCCCTGTGTGCCCTTCGAGTCCATGCCCTGCACGCGCCCGCGACGCGAGTTGATGTCGCCAAGAATGTCGCCTGAGGTTTCCTGCGGCGCGGTGATCTCGACGTTCATGATCGGTTCAAGCAGCACCGGCTTAACCTTTTCGATTGCCGTGCGGAAGGCCTTGCGGCCCGCCATCTGGAACGACAGATCGTCCGAATCAACCGCATGGAATTTGCCGTCGATCAACTCGACCTTGAAATCGATCATCGGATAACCAGCAATCGCGCCGCGCGCGGCGGCGTCCTTGATACCTTTTTCGACGGCAGGCCGCCATTGCTGCGGAATCGCGCCGCCGAAAATCTTATCGACGAATTCAAAGCCGCCGCCGCGCGGCAAGGCTTCAAAGATTACCGTCGCTTCGGCGAACTGGCCGCGCCCGCCGGTCTGCTTCTTATGGCGACCGACAATTTCAGCGCGGCCCCTGAAGGTTTCCAGATAAGCCACCTTCGGCGGATTGAGTGTGACTTCAACCCCATAACGTTTCTTGAGTTTGGTGACGGCGACTTCGATGTGCGTCTGGCCTGAGCCGGCGAGCAGGAACTCTTTGGTCTGCGGATCGCGGTCGAAGCGCAGGGCGTGGTCTTCTTCGAGCATCTTGTGAATGGCCTGCGACAGCTTGTCTTCGTCGTTGCGCGATTTCGGGGTGATGGCAAAAGAGATGGCCGGCGTCGGCAGCTTGACCTGATCGTAAACAATGGGGGCGGCTTTGTCGCAGAAGGTATCGCCTGTGGTGGTCTCTCTCAGCTTGGTGACGGCGATGATGTCGCCGGCGTGCGCTTCGCCGATCTTCTCAAGCGTTTTGCCTTGCAAAACGTGCAGCGGCCCCAGGCGCTCCTGTGTGTTCTTCGTGCAGTTGTAGACGGTCGCGTCGGCTTTGACCGAGCCGGAAAAAATCTTGAAGACCGTGATGCGACCGGCGAACGGGTCGGCAACGGTCTTGAACACGAAGGCTGAAAAGGGCGCGGCGTCGCTCACCTCGCGCTCGATCTCTTCGTCGCTGTCGGCGCTCGGATGGCCTTTGACTTTGCCCAGTTCATCGGGCGCAGGGACGAGTTCGACGATCTCATTCAGCAGCGGCTGTATGCCGATGTTGGCGACGCCGCTGGCAATGAAGATGGGAAAGAGGCGACGCTCGCAGACGGCCTGTTTGATGCCGGGGATCAACTCTTCATCGCTCAAGGTGCCTTCAGCGAAGTATTTCTCCATCAACTCTTCAGAGGTTTCGGCGACCACGTCGATGATGCGTTCACGCGCCGTGGCGGCAGCGTTCTGGAGATCAGCCGGAATGTCGCCTTCTTTGGATTTGCCGCTACCGTCTTTCTCGTAGGTATAAGCGCGCATGTGAACGAGGTCTATGACGCCCTGAAACTGGCTCTCAGAGCCGATTGGTAGTTGCAGCGGCACGGCGGCGCGTCCGAAGGTTTCGGTAATCGAATTCACTGCCGCCTCGAAGTTGGCGCGTTCTTTGTCCATCTTGGAGACGACCAGCAGGCGCGGCAGGTCGAACTCTTCGGCAAAGCTCCAGCCCTTTTCGGTCTGCACTTCGACGCCGTTGATGCCATCGACGACGACGAGCGCGGCATCGGCGGCGCGCAGCGCGCCCTTAGCGTCGAGGATAAAGGCGGCGAAGCCTGGCGTGTCGATCAGATTGATCTTCGTGCCGTTCCATTCGACATAAGCGAGGCCGCTGTGAATCGAAGTTTTGCGGGCAATCTCATCTTCGTCGTAGTCTGTGACGGTGCTGCCTTCGTCAACACGGCCAAAGCGGGGCGTCGCGCCGGCGTCATAAAGCATCGCCGACGTCAGTGACGTCTTACCCGCATGGCCGTGACCTACAATGCCAACGTTTCTGATCTCCTTAGTGCCATAAACCTTCATTGGGTTGATCTCCTTTCGATGACGGTAGCAAGAAGTTAAGAGTCAGGGGAAGGGT
>JBBWZK010000341.1:0-26684 GCA_039648975.1 Blastocatellia bacterium | reverse complement strand
CACCGAAAACGTTAAGATGGTGCCCGGTAGCTCGCGCAGGGTATACCGCGTCCAAGGGAACCAGCCGGTGTTCTTCAGTTCAATCCATCCCTGATAAGTACGGCTCGACAGGTCGCCCGATGGCAGGTTGACGCCGACCACTTCACAGTCCCACGTGAGCCCTGCGGCGACGCGAATCAACGGACTCTCAGCCGTCTCTTCGCCGTTGGCAAAGTAGGCGCGGATGCTCGCGCTGACGCAGAAGGTGCCGGGATAGTTGACCGCACGTTGCGTCGTCGCGCCGTTGGGGATATTGATTTCGCTGCCTGCGGCTGGCGCGCCGACCGTCCCATATCCCTGGTAAGCCGGATACTCAGGCCCCGGCGGATAAAACTTAATGCGGTAGCCGGCAGCCTGCGGCACGCGATTCCATTGAAAAGTGAAACTGTGCGGATCGCTCCCCGGCGCGGTGGTGAAACCCGCCGGCGCATTACCGTGATTGACCTCTTCGAGCTTCGTCGTCAACTGGCCGATGAAGTCACCCGCCCAGCGATAGTTGAAGCTCGCCTTCAAGCCGAGCGCCGCTTTTAGATATTTCGTCGGCGCAGCTTGAACGGCTTGATTGGCATCTGTGTCGAAGAGAATCGCTACCGGGTAATCCCGCACTTTTTTGGCAGGCGTCGCGCTGATGGCGATGTTATAGAGGTTGGCCACCGCTGTGTTCATCGCCGCCTGAATCTGCGTGACCGTCAGATTGGCATTATCGGGAGGCGTCCACTCTGTGCCGTGAAATGAGAAGACATCGACCAGGTGGTGGCCCGTGCCGATCAACAGCCGCTTCAAGACGCTGGTTCGGAAAGCGCCGCTGCTGAGATTGAGCATCACCAGCCGCTTGCGGCGATTGAAATTCGCATCCCACAACAATCCGTCTATCCAGCTTGCCACCGCGAATATCCAATCCTCACTCTGCTGCGGGCGCTGCAAGGTGTCTGCCTGGCGCGGCTCGTTGCTGATCTCGTACATGACGTTCCAGTGGTCTTTGGTGAGATTGACAATGCGCGTCACCAGATAGCGTTGCACCGCATAAAGCTTCAGATCGTTATTCCATGTCGGCCATGCAGCCGCCCAGGTTTCCGGCTTGTCGTAATCAACGGCGTCCGTAGGAGCCTGAATACGGTAGAACTTTTGTCGCATGATCTGATCGTTGTCGCGCGTTGCCGGCATGTTGGCGGTTGCCGGTTTATCGACGAAGGTGATGAAATCGAACGACGGGGTATTCAGTTCGTTGTTGAACGGATTCACGAAGAACCCGCCGGGCGGCAGCGCCTCTCCGGGATGGCCAGGCCCGACGCGCAGCATGTAGTCGTTGAAGAGCGTCAGGCAAACAACGATGTTGTTTTGCTTGGCCCAGGTAATGTATGCCGTCAGGCGGTCGATATAACGCTGGGCAATCTGGCTCAGAACGTACTTGCCATTGGCCTTGTCCAGCGGAAAATACTTGGTCATCTCCTCAGAGGTGAACAGAAAGACTCTGGAGAAGTTGACGCGACGACAGGCAAGCTCGTTCAGCCATTGACCGTAGGGGCGAATGATCGGCAGCGCCGGATTCGTCAATCCATAGTTGCAGCCCGGCATCGGCAGTTGAGTGGGGTTCTCTGCGGGGTCTTGCAGATGAACGTAACGGTTATCCGCGGTTGGCTTAGAACCATCGATCTCGCCAAAGAAACTGAATCCAACGAGCCGGTAGCGCGGCGTGTGAACCGCATCCAGATTGTGAATGTCATAAATCAGCGGCCCCTGATTGGCTTCGGGTTGCACAGGCAAGACACCTAGAACGATGCGATCTTCAGACATAGTTTCCTCCTGGTGAGCGCCATACGCCGACAAGCGTGTGGCTATTCTTTTAGGGTTAGACGAGACAACCCATGCGAGAAGCGCGGGGAAACTTCAGCCCGTGTTTCTTGGCGGGTTGCAGAAACGCAGTTTTCAGGCGGGGTCTGAGCTTTGGCTTTTTAACCGCCGCTCATGAATGCGCAAAATCAAAGTAAATTAGCTCATAATTTTTAAGAGCCAACTTATCTTTTTATTGCCGTGGACAGTGGGAGCCGGGCGATTTGCCTGGCGGGTTATGGTTAAGGCTCATCAAGCCGGCGGTGCGGTCGAACTTCAAATGCATTGGCTAAGGGCTATCGAGTCAAGCGAACGGCGGGCAACGGTCGCCAGGCGAGTGACAGGCCGAGCAATCATTGGCCGCTCGGCTTGCACTTTTCCTCGATCAAGCGTTTGAGCGCCTGCGCATCGGGATCGCTGGCGTCTATCTGTAAGGCTTTGCCGGCGGCGGTCTGGGCGTTCGCGCAGTCGTTTTTGAGCACCGCGATGCGGCCAAGTAAAACATGCGCGGCGACCAGTTTCGGATTCCAGAAGATGGCCGCCTTGAGCGCGTTCGTGGCGCGCTCGAAATCGCCGCGCCGCTCATAGACGCGGCCCATCAACAGGTGCGCTTCAAAATTCTGCGGCGCAATCTGCAAGAGCTTGCTCAGATTGGCGAGCGCGTCTTCGTTGCGTCCTTGCTGAAAGGCATTGCGCGCCGCGTCCAGCAATTGATCGGCCTGCGGCGTCAACCCGCTCACCGAAGCCTGGCCGTTCAAACGCTCGTCCTGCTCGCGCTTGTAACGATAGTAATTGATTTTACTGAACGACGTTTTCATGCGCGCCACCTGCGGCACGCCGCGCGTCTCCCATTGCGCGAAGGCCGGCAGCAGCTTCTTCGCCTGATCGCTGGCCTGGGCGGCAGCCGCTTGATCGTTGGTCGCCACCAGCGCCTTGCTCAACAGGTAAAAGCCTTCGCCGTCGCCCATGCGCTGCCGCGTTTCGTTGCGCAGCGTCTCTATAGCTTTGGCGTAGTCTTTCGCCAGATAGTAGGCGTAGCCGAGATTGAAGAGCGTATCGGCATCGCGCGGCATGGCGTCGACGGCGGGCTTCAGATGATTGATGGCCGGCAGGTATTGCTTCTGTTTGATGAACAGCGCGCCGATGTTGTTATAGACCTCGTAGAGCGGCAGGCGTTCGGCGAGCTTCTGATGCGCGGCCAGCGATTTGTCAGTTTGCCCGAGCGCGTCCAGGACAACGGCGATATAGAACTGCGCTTCGTCGTAGCGCGGTTCCTGATCGCCGATCTGCGTGAGTTGTTCGAGCGCCGCTTTGTAATCGCCGGCTTCATATTGAATGCGGCCCAGTTCAAAGATGGCGGCAATATATTTGGTTTTGTTTTTATCGGCGACTTCTTTGATGGCGCGTTCGAGAAAGCCTATGCGGGACTGCTGGTCGCGCGTCAGCGTCGCTTTGATGAAGTTTTCATATGCGCCGATGGGGGCAAGCTGGGCATCGTTGATGAGCTTTTCGCGCGAGTATGGCGAAGAAGGGTTGCGTTGCGTGAGGATCTCGTAAGCCAGTTCGCCCTGCAACTTTTGCAGATCGATGAGCGGCCCGCCGCGATTGAACTCTTTGCCGACGATCCGGCCTTCGCGGATGTCTATGACGCGCGCCGTGACGGTGATGCTGCTGTCGCGTCCCTGACCGTCAATGCGATAGGTGCCGATGATCATCAAATTCGCGCCGGCGCGCTCGGCGATTTTGATCATCGTCGCGCGCGTCAGAATCGCCGTCGGCGGCAAGCCTTCTTGTTTGTAGGCGACATTACGTTCATCCGGGCGGATGCCGACCAGCCCGGGCTTATCGAGCAAATCGGCGAGCGCCGCGGTGAAGCTCTCGCCGACCCAGTTGTACTCGGCGCGGCCCGACAGGTTTTCGAACGGCATGGCGACGATGGTGTCGGTCGCAACCGCCGCTCTTGAAGGGATCGAGAGAATCAGGGCAAAGAGAAATGCGAATACGGCTTGTTTCTTCATGTAAGATCGTTCGAGTTGGTGTCTGAATAATTATTTTCCCTTTGTGCGCGGCGGGCTGTCAAACGTGATGCGCGACAGGGCGCGCCGATATGATACATGAGCTTATCAGGCATTGAACGTAAAATGCCGCAAGCCCGGAAACAAAAGCCTCCGGGCTTGCGTGAATGACTCGTACGGGATTTGAACCCGTGTTACCGCCGTGAAAGGGCGGTGTCCTAGGCCCCTAGACGAACGAGTCAAAAAACAGAGCCGCACGGATGGAAATCGCGTCCGGCTCTGAAGGAAAAATAGTAGCGAAGATAGCGTGGTCGCGCAAGCGGCCATCGCCAAATTTTTACTAGCATTGCCTCTTTACATTTACCGTTTGCCCTGACAGCCCGCCGGTCTCGCGCTATCTGCGCAGGTCTTCCGGCCTGTCCACGTCATCAAGCCGCTCAAGCAAGCCGTAGCGGCAGTCGGCGGCTTCAGCAATTTGTAAGGTATGCCGCAAAACGCTGTCAGTCCCCCACAGGATTCCATCAAAGAGTTGCGGGATGGCGCGGCTGAGGCCGATCAGATAATAACCGCCGTCGCTTGCCGGGCCGAGCACGAGATCGTTCTGGAGAAGCGCCGCGAACGCCGACGCCAACGTATCTGAGGTGATGCCCGGACAATCCGTGCCGATGATGACGACGCGCTCGCAGCCTTGTTGAAAGGCCTCGTTGAAAGCATCGCGCATGCGCGCGCCGAGGTCGCCGTTGCTCTGTGCGCGCAGCCGCAGATTCGCGCCGAGCCATTGCTGCATGAGCGCGGCATCGCCGCCGCTATAACGGACTTCGAGGGCGACGGCCTGACGGGTGGCAAACCGGCGCGCCGTGGCCATCGCTTGCTCGGTCATACGGCGGTGCAGATCGGCAGCGCCCACCGCGCCGAGCGCCGGAATCAAGCGCGTCTTCGTCCGTCCGGGCTCAGGATAGCGCGTGAAGATAATGAGCCGTTCGCCTGCTGTGTGCATCACGTCAAGCATGCCTGATCCGGCGGCGGCAAGAAAGCGCCGCGAGCCGCTTCTCGCTTGGCTCTCGCCGGACGGTCTTATGCATCTGATTACATCATGTCGCAGAGCCACGCACTGGCGCGGATTGCCCGGCGAGTTGCGCGCGTCTGTGCTTGCTGATGAACAGAGAATAAACAGCAAAAATAGCAAACAGCAGGAATATTATTGTAGAAAGCCAGAGCGTGAACTGGTCAAGCAGGCTGCGAGCATAGACGAGGCGCACCGGCGCGCGCGCGAACGTGAGCGTGAAAAACGGCGTCACCGCATAAACGGGGGCTTGATCTTCTCCGCGCCAGTTCGGATGAAAGGTTATTGCAATCAACACGGGAACGCTTGCGGATGCGGCGCATTGCAAATGGATTTCAGCCAGATCAATCTGTCCGTCCACAGCTGCCGCCTCGACGCTCATCTTCCCGGTTTCGAGAATTTGACGGATGGTTCGCCACTGGCCGCGAATCGTGCTGGCCCCGTAGCGCGTGCCGGGCGCATCAGACGTTAGCCATTCACCTTTTGACTGCGCAGCGCGCGCAATGATTTCAGCGTGGCGAAACTCTGTGATACACGCTACGATTCGGCGAAAGAGCGTCGCCTCGCTCGCCACCAAAATGAGCGGGCGGTTCGCTGCGAAAGAGCGCAATCGCTCCAAGGCAGCATCTTCGTCATCGCAGGCGTAGCTAATGAGGATTAATGCGGCAAATTCGTCGAGTTGTTGCAGGCGGTCAATCTTTGGCTCCGGCGAACGCGCCAGCCGCACGTCGAACCAGCCATCGGCAAATTGCTCTTCAGCGAGCCGGATGAAATCGAGATCGTTGTCGCGCCGCAGCTTGAATGTAAAGTCGCTTACAACCAGCGCAGGCCGGTAAGCCAGCCGGCTGACGCGTGGCGGCAATTTGCCTTGCAACGCGAAAATCGTCCAGCCGCCCTCGGAATCATAAACCGCTTTGCCTTGCGGCTCGCGCGCCAGCCGGCTCTTGATTTCAGGAGAGACGATGACAAAGTATTTGATGCCCATTGCTCTGGCGCGTTCGATGTGGCGAGCTAACGGTTGCTCAATAAAATCGAGATCGTTGGCAAGAACCGAGCTGATGCCGAAGTTGTCGGGATACTTTGAAAACGCCATCACCAGCGGATTGCAGAAGAGCGCGTTAGCTGATGCTTCGCGGAAGACGACGGTCACGGCTTCGTTGCCCTGTGCGCCAAGATACGAATTGAGGGCGCGGCTATCGAGCGCCGCCGCACCATAGTTAAAATCAGGCACCTCGACCACATAGCGCCCGTCCCGGTGTGCGACGGCAAAGCGCAGCACGCCGTCAATGCGCTCGCTATCTTCGGTTGCGTAAAAAGACCATTTGTAAGAAGGCTTTTTGATGGAGGTGAAAACGCCGAAAGTCAAGGCAATGGCAATTACATTTGCAATCGGCGCGGTAGTCCATCGCGAGATTAAGTTTGAATGTCTCAGGCGATCAAGAAGCGCGGTCTTCCTGGTCGCTGCTTCGCGAGTCCAGTGTGTCAGGCGACGAAAAGCGGCGACGAAGAGATGACCGACCGGCACGGCGAACAGCAGATTGACGGTGGCCGCGAAACGCGGCGCTTGCAGCGGAAACCAGCGCGGCGCTACCGCCGCAAAGACGATGCCTGCCGCAAGAGTCAGGCAGACGGCAAGGAAAAGACGCATTGCCGGCGACGGTTGCCGCTGCCAGCAAAAGGTGCCCGCCAGCGCCAGCGCGCACCACAGCCAGGTTGCCGCCGGGATCATTTCGCCAAGCGGCACGGCTTGCGGGCGCGTGACGAAGTAATCGTATTGACTTGCCATCGGCGCGAGCCAGAACAAGGTCAGGCACAAGGCGACGAGCGGCGCTGCAAGATGGATTACAAAGACACGCCGCGCCGCCTTGCGCTTCTCCGGTTCAACGGCGCGCCACTTAACCAAATCCTGAACAAGAACTGCCGTGACAAAGAGGCTCGCGGTAATGGCGTTGAAGAAATTGGCGAGCGCCGTCAACCCAAGCAGCAGCGCCGCTGCAATGAAGCGCCATCGCGTGGCGCGCTCATGAAGGTAAACTGCAATCCATGCCGCAAGCAGCACGAAACCCAGCGGCTGCGTGTAGAGCCCGATCAGAAAGGTGCTGTGATAGCTCAGGCCGATTTGTCCGAAGCGGTAATCAATCAGCAGGGGGATGACGGCGAGCGCGGCGGCCAGCGCTACCGTGCGATTGTGGTCTGACACGCTCCAAGCGATCAGCCAGACGGCGGCAGGCAACAGCAACACCGGGACGGCGATCATTAGCTTAAAAGCGGCGTTGAATGAAAGCAGACGCGTGTGCGCGAGCAACGCAATCAGCCAGTAAAAGAGCGGTGGGTAGAAGTTCGGAAACGGCATGCCGCCGAAGTAAGCATGTGTCCAGCCAAAGGTGTCTGGGAAGATCGCCTGATTGTAGATTTGCGCCAGTCCGTAATGACCTGTGCCGTCCCATGCTCGCGGCCTGCCGCCGCGCCACACCGCCAGCCACAGCTTTGTATTGATGGCGACGGGCAACAGGGTCACAGTAGCTACAGACAACACGATGCGCCAGCGCGGAGGCCGCGAGTTAACGTTCAACGTGTTGTTAGGCTGTGCGTCAGCGGCAGTGCGCCCGGCGCGTGGCGGCTGGCTTTGACGGGCGCGGCTGCGGCTGCGTGGATGCGCTTTGGCTCGCTTCATCTCGGCGGCGGATTGGCCATCAGGAAGACATCCCAGGCCCAGCGCCCGACGCTCGCGCCGTGCGTGTCAAAGACCTTCGCCCGGTAACGAAAGCGATTGCCATACGGGTCGGTGCGCCGCGATTCTTTGTAGTCGAGGTCAATGGCGGTGACGTTCAACGCTCTGAGGGTGTGCAGTTCGCCGGGTTCCGAGATGCCGTTGTGATTGCTGTCTTGCCACAGCCGCAGGGAAGTGAAGATGGCATCGTGGCGGTCAATGCGCCCGTCGGCGTTGCCGCCGTTTAGCGGCTGGTCAAATTCGGCGAGCGCCAGAAAGCCGTTGCGTTCGGGAGAGTCGGGCTGCGGCGTAAAGTTGCCGAAGAGTTCCTGGCCGTTGTCAATCGTGCCGTTGCCGTTGCGGTCTAAGCAGAGCCAGGCGTCATCGGAGCCGGGAGCCGTCCAGGCCAGTTGGTCAGGGTAGCCATCGCCGTTAATATCGAAGCTGGTGCCACTGTAAGCGTCGGTGAGATCGAAGCCGTCGCCTTCGATGTCAATGAGAATGGGGCTGGGGTAGCAACACTCGCTGCCGTTGGGAACCATGCCGCCTGGACAAATGCCAGTTCCAGGCATTTGCTGGCATTGGCCGATGTTACCACTGCCGCAATCGAAATTTGCGGAAACCGTCTTGAGCTTGACTACGCCACTTGCCGCACAATAATAAGACCAACTGACGCTCTTATTGTCGATAGCGCAGGTCAAATCGCCCGAGTAGTACGAGCCCGATCCGCAACTCGCTGGTATGAAACGACAGCCGGTGGTAATAACCGTTGAGCAGCCGGAAATAGTATAACGGCCAGAACAACTAAGCTCGAAACAGCGATTATGTGCTTGGGTATTATCGGTGTATATATAGCATGTATGGGTCCCGCATGAGGCTAGTGCCTTCACTGCCCAACTAGACGATAAGATGCCGGGCGCGAGGCAGAGTCCGATGGCAACAATGCGGCGAACAAGCACACGCTGATTCATTGCCTGCTCCTTTTGATTTCGTCAAGTGCGTCAATCGGCAAACTTAGCGCCCTTTCGATCTCCGCCGGTGAAGAGTTCCCTATTTCGTGCTTCGCTCGTTCAGTTATGAAGGCTACTCCTCGCTGAAAGCCCTCCTGCCACTTTGATGAGTGGCCGACTGGTATGCTGACATCACCGGCAGCACGTTCCAGCCCTCCCGCGAAGGAAGCGGCACCTTGTTCAGTAAGCAACCTGTGTAGATACCTGGTAGCAGTCTGCGCGCCGGCGCGCAGACCAGCGAGTACTTCGCCCGATGAATACGTGTCGACTCCCCAGGTGGTGCCATCCGTGTATTCAACGAAGTCTATTGACACTATAATCTGCTCGATAGGCATTGAGTAATGAACCCCGCCAATGTCGGCTGTTCGCATCTGTTTAGGTTGAAGAAGGAATTGCACGGCAGAAATGTTATTCAACTCTACTCCGCCAGGGCGCAACTGGCCGTTTGAAACAATGTCATATCTGATAGCATAGGCGTTCACCGGTTTATCGGTCGTATTACTGATTACAAGTTCCACTTCCGGGTCTTGCGGGTCCACGCCCCTATTCTCTGGTTGTGCAATTTGGAGCGCCAGTGGCGCGTCGGGCATGACGCTAATGGATGCACGAGTCGTCTGGCCCGATGCACCATTGCCTTCACGTCGCGCGATTCTTTGCTCTGACTGTGCCTCTAAAAAGCCTGAGCACACGACGACTAAAAGCACAGACGCGGCAATAGCAATCGAATTCGTTTTGGCATTCATGACTTACCTCCTCGAAAGGTCGGATGAGAGGTTTCAATTATGCAGCTCCTCTTGAGGATATGGACGAGATTTTACTCCCGTTCTTAGCGCGTCAAGAGAGAGGTTGAAACGAGTCTCCATTTCTTTCTTGACGCGGTTGGGTCTACGGTTCACTGATCGCAACACGCCGCTGGCATCAACAGCAAATACCGCTTCTGGCCCTACCCCGATAGCGGCAACTCCTGAAGTATTGAGCCTGACGAATAATAGATAAGGCTCCGACAAGGCGAACGCTGGAAATTCCGGGTCTACAGTAGTGATCTGAACCGTATCTATAGTTTCTGTGCCTCCATATTGCATTACCACAAACTCATCTTTGCTTAAAGGCAATAAGTCCTCCGGAGGCTTCACGGAATTGCCTGCGCAGGTAGCACAGGAAGCTATATCCTCCCGGCTGAGGGTTTCAACCACCTTGAATTTGTACCACGTGACGATTTGTCGTTGCCCATCATCGGCATAGCTTCTCTTAAAGATTGGCTCGGCGACGATTGCGCTATAGTAAGATAGAATCCTATCTATGTTACTATCAGGGCCAGGGTAATCTATAATAGGCGCCCGTAGTTGTACCTGATTCTTTCCTTGTGCTTTGGCTACTCGCGCATGCCAGTTGAGCGTCCCGCGATCTGGAGATTCTTGTAATGCCTTCAGTTCCTGATCTTGATTCTTGGAATTGATCCTGAACGTTCCGAAGGCCATTAGAACAATTCCCATCAGAGCAAAAATGACCACCTTGGCTTTCATATGCGGTTCCTCTCGAGAATTTAGTGGCTGACATTACGCAGCCACTACTCATCGGCAATATCAAATCTGCTATGGCCGAATGTAAACCCAAATGACCTGCCAAACAAGCAAAAAGAGTTGGCCAAAATTACTATTTGTTGGCCGATCTTACTATTTTTCGTTGTTCAAGTCAGCTTCGGCTCGATTGGTGACAGCTTGTTGTTCCTGGCACTGACTCGGCGTCTGGCCATAGTGCTTCTTGAAGTCACGTGCGAAGTGGCTCTTATCCTGTACGCCGACACGCAACATCACTTCTTTGACACTCATCGCCGTACCTTCTAACAACTCGCGCGCCCGCGTCATTCTAATATGCTTGAGGTACTGGCCCGGCGACAGGCCGGTGGCGGACTTCATCAAAGAGGACAATCTTGAGGGAGACAGCCCGACAGCACGCGCCATCTCAGCAAGCGACAACTCCCGATGCAGGTTGGCTCTCAGGTACTCGAATATCTCTTGAATCTTTGCCGCCATGCCACGCTCCTCCAATTGGTAATCCAGTTATGAGAATCAAGCCGCAGGGCAAGTTTGCGGCGGAATGCCGTTTCAGCCAGCCGCAAGCTTGCCCGTTGCGTTGATTTACCGCCGATTGCTCAATTGCTTTTCATCTTCACTTTATGGCCGGACTGCCGATCTTGCTTGAGCCACTGCGTGTAGAGGCTGAAGGCGAACATATACTCGTTCGTCCACTCGAAGGTCATCTCGACAGTGCGCAACGCTGTCCAGGCAGCCCGGTTTATTCCTTGTTCGCTTGGCAGGGCTTCTGTCATGGCTTGCAGAATCTGCCGGTAGCGCCGGTTGGGACTCTCTTGTTTGAGCCTGGCGATCAGCTTGATGACGCCGCGCTGTGTCTTTGTGGAAGGCTTTTGACGGGCCGCCTCCAATGCTTCCATCAGCATGTAAAAGCGTCCGCCATAAGCTCTGAGATGGGCCAACGGCACGGTAGTAACGAACTGGCGAATCTCAGCTTCATGAACGACGCCTAGGTTGGGGTACTTCTCAACAAATTCTGCTTGAAAGCGCGGCTTGGCCTGTTGAATCTTCGACGCAGAGTGATCGCTTTGTCGCGCAACTTTTTTTCTGCCCTGTGTATTTTTTGTTATACTCATACGGCTCCTTTCGCGCGCCAGCGTATTTAAGGCACACAAATCCTCTCACGCCAACGCGCGTTGTTGGGCAAAGTGAGCCGTCACCGCGAATGGCGGCTCACTTCACAGTTATTGATCTTTGAAAGCAGAAGACTAATTCAGGATAAAGCGGGCGGGCCGCGCGGCAAGATTGATTTAGCAAACTGGTCGAGAATAGTAGGCAGGCTCACAAAGCGGATGACGACACAAAGGGATGCCATCGTGAGCATGCGCGAAAGTAAGCAATACCTCCTGAGTTTTAGTGAGATGGTCGAGTGCGCACGGACTGGCTCTGGTTCGACTTGAGCTTGCGGTGCGGCAACAATTTCGAGTGCCGCAGCGGACACCGCGATGATCGAAGGTCTTGCGGCAGTGCGCTTGGCTGCGAGTTCGTCGTGGGTCTGCGCGAATTCAGGATAAGCCGCCACGAATGGCGAAGCGAGTGTAACGGCGCAGACATTTTGCGCTTCAGTGATGCGGCCCACTTCGCCAAGCTCAACGGCGTAACTGTTGAGAAAGTCGTGGTAAAACGCAGGATAATGTCTGGCAATAACTTGGACAATTGGCAAGAGCCGTTCAAGATCAGCAAGCGCCTGTTGATGATCCCCATAGATGCTCCGCATCACGGCAATCATTCTCTGAGCCGTCACAAATGTCTGAGTATCGTGCTTGCGAGCGCCTCTTGCTGCCGCAAGATAATATGGAAGTGCTGCCTCAATCTTGCCTTGCGCAAAATAGATTCCACCTGTGGATAGTAATCCCTGCGCTCTATATGGTAGTGAGGCCGTGTCTACGACTTGGCTAAGTATCCGTTGCGCTTCGTCAGCATCACCCTGTTTCCACGTGCAAAATGCTTGATAATACTGAGCAACGGATTTCAGTTCTTTTGATAACGGCAAAGCGAGCATCAACTGACTCGCTTCCTTAATCACCTCCGTTTGCCTTGCAAAGTAAGCGTGACGGGCGATGGCCTCAAGTCCTTCTCGTGTATAGAGGCCGCGAGTCAAAGCCGCATAAAGCGAACGCTGAAGATATGAACGCTGCGGAGATAGTTCTAATTCCCCGGCGCGGTTACCAGAAAAGGAGACTGAAATTTTGTGGCTTAATATATGAAGCAATTTTCTAATATTTTTAGCAGAGTGGACAGGTCTCGTCACTGCTTTGAATCCCCATTCCAAGGTCGGCTTGCGACTGCGCGTGCGGCAGCCTTTGGAGTGCGGTGACTTGTCACCGCTATAGCAGTCCCTCCGGGCGGCGCGGTATTGTAAGAGACTGCCACAGCGGCACCGGGTCAACCCACTCCAAAATCCTCTTATCTTCATGCCACTGCCGTGTAGGGACAAAGGAAGCCTCTATGGAGTGCGGTGGCTTGTCACCGCTATAAAAAGCTGCGACAAGTCGCCGCACTCCAAAGGCTACCGCCAATCCTTGCAGCTTAATTCATTGCCATTGTCCCTGCGCAGATGTGAAACCGATCCAGCCGCGCCTGACCTGTGCCCACACTCCCTGATCCGGTGACTCTATCGGCTTGCCGCACGATTAATCTATAAAACCTGAACGCGTTCAAAAATAATCATTGACATGGGTTTGAAACGGGCTTATCCTGCGGTTGAATTGAACGTGTTCAAAAACGAAAGAAGAACTTGATGAATACGAATTGGATTGTGACCACCTACCTGGTTTATCTGGCGATTAGCATCGTGCTGACCATATGGGTTGCGCGGACGCTGCACAAAAATGGCCGCGTCTTTCTGGTTGATGTCTTTCACGGCAACGAGCGGTTGGCCGATTCGGTCAATCACTTGCTCGTCGTCGGCTTTTACCTCATCAATCTCGGATATATCAGCCTGGCGCTGCAAATCGGCTATCGCGTCGATACGTCGCAGACCAGCATAGAGGCGCTGTCTTACAAAGTCGGCATGGTGCTGCTGGTGCTGGGCGGTATGCACTTTGTGAATCTCTTTGTCTTCAGCCGCATGCGCCGCCGCTCGACGCTTTATGATGCGCCGCCGCCGGTCGCGCCAGACGAATTCACCGTCGTCCGGGAGCATTGAGCCATGAAAGAGATGCTGGTACTCTACGACCCGAATTGCGGGCTCTGCTGCCGCGTCAAAGACTGGCTGCTCGGCCAGCGCAAGTACGTTGATTTGCTGTTCGTGCCTGCGAATTCCGAAGAGGCATGGTATCGTTTCCCGCAACTGAATCATGGGCGGACGCTGGCGGAGTTGACGGTGATCAACGAGCGTGGCGCGGTCTATCGCGGCCCGAAGGCCTGGCTGATGTGTTTGTGGGCGCTCGGCGAGTATCGCGCCTGGTCGTTCCGTTTGGCGTTGCCTGAATTGCTGCCGACCGCCAGGCAGGTGATCGGCATGATTTCGCAGAACCGCTATAAGCTCGAAGGCGTCGGCAAGATGCTGCTGAAGACGGATGAAAAAAGAGCCAAAACCTGAGACGGCGAAGACCAACAAGGGCGAACAGACCCGCGCTCTCATCATGGAGACGGCGCTTGAGATGTTGCGCGAACAAGGTTACGAACAGACGACGATGCGCGCCCTGGCCGAGCGCGCGGGTGTTTCGCTCGGTAATGCATATCACTATTTCAACTCGAAAGAACAGTTGATTCAAGCCTTCTACGCGCGCACACACGAAGAGCATATCGAGGCGTGCGCCGCGCTGCTCGAAGGCGAGCGCAGTTTGAAGAAACGTTTGCTCGCGGTGATGCAGGCGAAGCTCGACACCATCGAGCCCTATCATCAATTCGCCGGCGTCTTGTTCAAGACCGCTGCCGATCCCAAAAGTCATCTGAATCCGTTCAGCAAACAATCTGCACCCATCCGCGAAGAGAGCACGCGCCTGTTTGCCGAAGTCGTGAACGGTTCTGATGCGCGAGTGCATAAAGAGATACGCGACGAACTGCCGCGCCTGCTGTGGCTCTATCACATGGGCATCACCCTCTTTTGGATTCACGATACATCACACAGTCGCCGCCGCACGCGCCGGCTGGTGGAAATTACTGTGGATTTGATCGTCAAGCTCATTGCCCTGACCAGCAACCCGCTGATGCGCCCGTTGCGCAAAGCCGTGCTTGAAATCATGCGAGAGTTGCGCGAAGCTGAACAATGAGTCGCGCGGTTGCCGTTTCGTCTGGCGCGCAGTTTGTATTAGAATTCCTTCAAAGACGCTTGTGGCTTAACGAACCGAGGGGAGTGGGAATCGTCCGAGCAATCCTCGCGCGATCTTTTCATTATGCAGAACCAGGCACGCTCATCACCGCCGCGCCAGCCGACGAGCGCGCCGCTGCATGAAGGCGATCAGCTATTTCGCGCTGTCTTCGACAACGCGCTCGAAGCCATGTTGATTGCCGATGATGATGGCAACTACCTTGATGCAAACCCGGCGGCTTGCGAATTATTTGGTCTGACCAGAGACGAGTTGCTGGCCAGCAATCTTGGGCGCTTCATCGAGCCGGGCCGCGAGCTTGAACTGGCACAGGCATGGCGCGCGTTTTTGAACGCCGGCGAGCAGAAAGGTCTTTTCCGTCTCTATCGCCCCGACGGCGAGATTCGTGATCTCGAATACAATGCGCGGGCAAACATCCTGCCGGGCCGTCACCTTTCCATCCTCCGCGATGTCAGCGAACGCGAGCGCACCGCCGTCGCCCTCAGCGAGCAGGCCGAAGAACTCGCCGCCGTCAACCACATCGGACGCATCCTTTCAGCCGAACTGGATGTGAGAAAGATTGTGCAGGCGCTGACGGATGCGGCGACCGAATTGACAGGCGCGCGCTTCGGCTCATTCTTCTACAACGTCATTGACGAAAGCGGCGCGTCGTATATGCTCTACACGCTGTCGGGCGTGCCGATTGAGCACTTCAAAGATTTTCCGATGCCGCGCGCCACCGAGATTTTCGGGCCGACCTTTCGCGGCGAGGGCGTCATACGGCTGGCCGACGTGCGCCAGGATCCGCGCTACGGCAGAAACTCGCCTTACCGAGGCATCCCACCGGGCCACCTGCCTGTGGTGAGCTATCTGGCCGTGCCCGTCGTTCTACGTTCGGGCGAAGTCGTCGGCGGCTTGTTCTTCGGCCACCCGCAAGCCAACGTCTTCACAGAGCGCGCCGAGCGCATCGTCGCCGGTTTAGCGCCTCAAGCGGCGGTGGCTATTGAAAACGCCCGGCTGTACGAGCAGGCGCAACGCGCCATCACCGAGCGCGACGAATTATTAACCAGAGAGCAAGCCGCGCGCGCCGATGCGGAAGCGGCGAATCGCGCTAAAGATGAATTTCTCGCCACCGTATCGCACGAACTGCGCACCCCGCTCAATGCCATACTGGGCTGGTCGCGCATGATGAGCATGGGCCGGCTGGACGACGAGATGAAGACGCGGGCGCTTGAGACGATTGAGCGCAATGCCAGGTTGCAGGCGCAGATCGTCGAAGACATCCTTGATGTGTCGCGCATCGTCGCAGGCAAGCTAAGGCTTGCGACACAACCCCTTGAGCTTATGCCGGTCATCCAGGCGGCGATTGATTCGCTGCGTCCGGCAGCCGATGCTAAAGCGATAAAAATCACTTTAACTTTGACTCCCGACAGCACCATCGTCTGCGGCGACCCCGACCGTTTGCAGCAGGTGATGTGGAATCTGCTGGCCAACGCCGTCAAGTTCACGCCGGCGGGCGGGCGCGTCGCCGTAAGGCTCGAACGTAGCGACGAGCATGCGCAGATGATTGTCAGCGATACGGGGCAGGGCATGCGCCGCGAGTTTTTGCCGTTTGCGTTTGAGCGCTTCCGACAAGCCGATTCAACCAGCACGCGTGCGCACGGCGGGCTTGGTCTCGGATTGGCGATTGTTCGTCACATTGTCGAGATGCATGGCGGTACGGTGAAGGCAGAAAGTTGGGGCGAAGGAAACGGCGCGACGTTTACGGTCGCCTTGCCGCTGCTGCGCCAGATCGACGGCGCAAACAATCCGGGCAGCGACGGGCTGGCTTGTGATCATTCGACGCCAGCTGGTTCAGAGTAGCCAATACGCAAGCGGTTAGCTTGCGCTACATCATAAAAAAGCGGACGGGTGTTTTAGCACCCGCCCTTCGAGTCTGTCAGGAGACGGCGACTCAGTCACTACGCTCCGAGGAGATCGTCTGAGTCACGCAACCATTCACACAGCTTATCGCAGGTACTCCATGGCGATCTGCGATAGCGCGCCGACAATCGGCTCAGCGATGCGGCTCGTGCGGCTGCGACCGCCGCTGAACGAGCCAGCCAGCAGCAAGCCGACGCCGATGCCTGCGCCGAAAGCAATCAAGGTCAGCGTGCCGGGATTCTGGCGGCCATAGGTCATCGTCTTATCGTAGGTGTTGCCCAAGACCTCAGAGGTCTTGCCATACGCATTGCTCAAGACCTCTGAGGTCTTTTCGTAAGCATCGTTGACCACCTGCTTCGTCTGGTCAATCGTCGACTGCGCCGTGTCTTTGGCGCGTTGCGGTGCGCTGCCAGTCGACAGATTGCTTTGGCTGCCGGTCGAGCCGGTACTGCCAGTTGAACTGGGGCTGCCGATTGACCCTGTGCTGCCAATCGTCGAGCCGCTCGTGCGGCTGGTATCTTTCGTGTCCTTCGTTACATTTCGATTCGATTCCATGAATTATCCTCCTTGCCGAATCATGTGGTTGATAAGTTGATAGCAAATGGCGCGCGGCGCAATTCAATCTGCCTGGTTGTAATCAAACTCACGCAAGCCGAATCGCCGCTGCACGCCTGCCTTGCTCATTGGAAATTGCGGTTGCTGGTTACGGCGTCCGAAGGGCTGGCGTCAAACGCTCCCGCCGATTGCCGGTTATTGCCAGCGAGCATCTCGCTGGCTTTGCGCTTGCCAAAATCAAGCGCCGCTTTGGTGATGGCCGCCGTTACCGCAGCCTTGAGCGCTTTACTGGGACCTGCTTTCTTCCCTGGCAGCGCATCGCCCGCCGCATCGCGCATGCGGTCGGTGAAGTCTTCTGTAATCTCGGCGACGGCATCCATAATGCGCTCGCGCGGCGTCGGCTGATGCTTGAACAGGCCGGCGATGAAGAAGCCAGCGCCTGCCGCAATGCCCAATGCCACCATCGGATATTTGCCGACGTATTCGCGCCAGTCGAATGTTTCGTGAATGCGCTCGCCGAGTTTGTCGACGGTCTCCGAGATCGTATCGCGCTTGGCGGCGATGTCCTGGCGAATCGCTTCGGCGCTGCGTTCCGGCGTCTCGATCTCTGCGCGCCGTTGCGTGGCTAGGTTAGTTGTTTCAGCCATTCCTTATCCTCCTCAAGAGTCTTGATGGTCTGTTGCGGCTTGAGGCTCGCATGTTTGAGCCGACCGATGCCTGTGAAGGCGATGCTGCCGCCGATGACAGCGAGCACGACGCCGACCAGCAGCGCCGCAAGCGCCGTGTCCATGACGTGAGCCAGCCCGGCCACCGCTGCCGCAGTTAATGTAAACAAGGCGACGAAACCGATCAGCCCGCCAATGGCAATGGTAACGACACCGGAACGCAGCACGTCGACTTTCTCGCGCATCTCCTGCTTGGCCAACTCAATCTCGTCGCGCACCAGCGCCGCCGAGTTATTCGCCAACTCGCCAAGCAATTCGCCGAAAGACTCGCGCTGAATGCCGCCATTCGTTGCGTGCGTTATGCTCTCTCGCACCTGCATGGCACTACCTCCTCCTCAGCAGAATGCCGAGCGCCAAGCCGGCAGCACCGGCAATAAGCAGGCTGCGGCCCGGATTGCTGTGTACCTGTTGTTGGATGTCGGATTTGATCTGCGCCGGATCGATGTCGCGCACATAATCGGCGCTGTGATTCAGCCAATCGGACGCTTGATTAGCATAACCGGCAGTAGCGCTGTTTTGCCCGGATTTTTGCCGAAGGGTGTCGGCAGCACTCTTTAGCTTATCGGCAACCGTCGCCTTAATGTTGTCAAACTTTGAGCCGCTGTTGCGAGCTTGCGAAGGCGGTGTGTTCTGAATCGAGGTGAAATCGTCTGAACGATCCGTCTGCTGCATGGCACACTCCTTTACCTGATTTTAAGGTCATCTTAACTTCGATAAGTTAAGAGCAAGACAGATGCCAGCCTCGCGGTTAGCTTGCGAATTGTTGCCGGTGATCTTCTAACGATGCGACGAGTGAGTTTCAAGGTTAATACTCACGCAGATTTATGCGCGCCACACGGCATTGGCAGGCAGACAAAGCCTATGCAAGGTGGCGAGGCAGAGCCCTGCTGATTTGCAAGTCTGTCCCTTATCCGTGCACTCCTGTCTGATTAGCTTGCATAACCTATAGACATGATTGTCACACAGGGATTAGCCTATGCCTGCATACAGAGGCAGCGGGCTATAGGGCGACGCGCGGATGCCGGCGCAGCTTCGTTATGCTCATCGCCACATGCTCATCGCCACGCGGTTTCAATGTTGCATAAACCAACCGCTTGCGCAGCGGGCGGCGCAGCCTATCAACTGGCGCAAAGACGCACGCAATTTAACCGCTTGCGCAGCATCAGAGCTTATCCATGAATGCTCACGACGCCGTGTCCAACCTCGCAGCCTTCACCGAAGACGATGATTTGAACGTCATCATCGAAACCCCGAAAGGCTCGCGCAACAAGTTCAACTACGACGAAAAACTGGGTCTTTATAAACTCGGCGGCGTCTTGCCGGCGGGGGCGATCTTCCCGTTTGATTTCGGCTTCGTGCCGGCGACCGTAGGCGGCGACGGCGACCCGCTCGACGTGCTCTTGCTGATGGACGAACCGGCGTTTGTCGGCTGTCTCGTCGAAGCGCGACTCATCGGCGTCATCGAAGCCGAGCAGACCGAAGATGGCAACACGGTGCGCAATGACCGCTTGATCGCCGTCGCCATAAAATCGCGCAATCATCGAGACGTGAATTCGCTGGACGATGTCAATGAACACCTGCGTGAGGAGATCGTTCACTTTTTCGTTTCTTACAATGAGAGCAAGGGCAAAGTTTTCGAGCCGCTCGGCCAGTTCGGCCCAGAGCGCGCCCGAAGGCTAGTCAACGAAAGCAGAAAGCGATATCGGCAAGCGCACGCCAGATCGAAAACCCGGCGCGCAGCCAAATCGCGGTGAAGAAAAGACCGCCCGCCGCCGTCTAATTCAGCAGACTCCAGTGGCGAGTCAAATGTCATGACTATAACTACGAGGCGATTGCCGATGAGAACGCTGCTTTACACCACACTCCTGCTCCTCCTTTTCCTGGCCTGCCACCGAGCGCCGCCCGAAGGCAAAGGCGCGGGCGAAACGGCTACGGCTGGCGCGGGCGCGACACAGTTTCGCGTCGAGACCTTTGCCAGCGGACTCACCGTTCCCTGGTCGATTGTCTTTGTGCCTGACGGTCGCATCTTTATCACAGAGCGACCGGGCCGTGTGCGCGTCATCGAAAACGGCAAGCTGCGCGCGGAACCGCTCGCCACCATCGCCGACGTTGAGCCGTCGGGCGAGAGCGGCTTGATGGGACTGACCTTGCATCCGCAGTTTGCCCAGAATCATCTGTTGTATCTCGCCTATGCGTATCGCGGCGACGGTCAACGCGTGCGCGTCGTGCGCATGAAAGAGACCGGCAGCGGTTTTGTAGATCGCCAGGCCATCATCGAAAAGATTCCGGCGGCAGCCAATCACGCTGGTTGTCGTTTGCGTTTCGGGCCTGACGGCAAGCTCTACATCACGACCGGCGATGCGACCGAAAGAGAACTGGCCCAGCGGCTCGATTCGCTCGCGGGCAAGACCTTGCGTGTGAACGACGACGGCACGGTGCCGCCGGATAATCCGTTTGTCGGGCAGGCGGGGGCGCGACCGGAAATCTGGTCTTATGGTCATCGCAACTCGCAGGGCCTCGATTGGCAGCCCGGCACGAATGTAATGTTTCAGACAGAACACGGGCCGTCGGGGTTTGATGGGCCGGGCGGCGGCGATGAGGTCAACCTGGTCGAGCGCGGCAAAAATTATGGCTGGCCGGTGATTCATCACACGATGACGCACGCAGGGATGGAGTCGCCATTGCTGGAGTACACGCCGGCGGTCGCTCCGGCAAGCGGCATGTTCTATCGCGGCGCGGCCTTTCCTGAGTTTCGCGGCAACTTCTTTTTCGGCTGCCTGCGTGGCCAGTGCCTTATTCGTGTCGTACTGGATGGCCGCCGCATCATCAGCCAGGAGCGCCTGCTGCGCGAGGATTATGGGCGCATACGCGATGTCGCGGAGGGGCCGGACGGGGCAATCTATGTGTCGACCTCGAACCGCGATGGGCGCGGACGACCGGCGAGCGGCGATGACCGCATCCTGCGTCTCGTGCCGGTCAAATGAGATGAGCGAAGCCGGGCCAGGATTTTAGCCGCGCTTTAACGCCGAAGAGTTCAGGGATGAAAGCAAAGCGCCGCAATGCCGGAGCCAGGCTCGACGGCATTGCGGCGTTGGGGGAACGGAACCAGCACAGGGGGAGAGCTCATTCCGATACGGGGGACGGGGCGATAGGGGGCGACAGAATATCTAGTGCTTCAAATCAAACCGGCTCGAATATCTTGGGGACACCCCTTCTATATCAACTCGCATACCAGAAAACCCGCGGCTATTAGTTCGGGGTAGGCGAAGCGAATAAGAAATGAAAACGACCGCCGCTGGCTGCCTGACTAATCTTCCCGGACACGGCGCTTCAACCAGAATGAATGAAGCATTGCGCGCAGAATGAAAGAACTTGACTGAACGTCAAAATGCAAGTGACACGGCGCGTGAGCCGCGAGTGACAAGCCCTGTTATTTTACGACACAGCCGTTTGGTGATGTTTGCCACAAAAGACGACGCGGCGACGCGGCGACACGGCGACGCGGCGATGTGGAACGAGGAATCGTAGATGAGGCGAGAATGATTTATTGCACCAACCGTCGCCGTGTCGCCGTGTCGCCGCGTCCCCGCGTCGCCGTCTTCAAGAGGGTAGTCAGATAGTTGATGCTGCTCATCAGCAGCGCGAAGCCGACGGCCAGGTTGATGCCGCCGCGCCAGAATGGCGGCGTGTCGAGCAACGTCAGCGCCAGGCTCAAAGAAACCGTCAGGCCGATGACGATCCAACTGCGCAGGCTGTAGACCCTTATGGGACGTTGCGGCTCGGTCATCGCCTGGATGCGCTCGATGTTGCGCTGCGAAGTCTTGGCCAGCACATATTTGCCTTTAGCTATGCCGATAGCCAGCCACACGAGACTGGCGATAATGATCACGCTCAATCGCGTGGTCAACGAAGCGTCAGCCATGCGCCGCACGCCCAGCACTGCAAGAACGCTGCCGCCCAAGGCCCAAAAAAAAAATGCCAGCTTGATGAGCATGCGCGGCGCGAGCTTCACCGGCAGCAATAACAAGATCACCGCGATGAAGGGCGTCAGGGGAAGGTTGATCATACAGCCTCGGCTCGCCGCTCTGGTTGCAGTACGCGGCCCAGACGCGCAATGCCCTCGCCGATCTTTTCCGGCGTCTCTTTCGAGTAAGCCAGCCTTAGCGTGTTCGCGCCGCCGCCGTCAACGAAAAACGGCTGGCCTGGAACGTAAGCGACGCCTGACTCGATGGCTTGCGGCAAAACTTCTGTGGCGTCAATCTCGCCGGCCATCTCAAGCAGGATGAAGAAGCCGCCCGATGGCTGCGTCCAACGCGCGCCCGCCGGGTCAAACTCCGCCAGCGCGTCGAGCATCGCCCGGCAGCGCACTTCATAAAATCGCCGCAACTCCGGCAGGCGTCTCTCGACGAGGCCCGAACGCAGCGCTTCCAGAACAATCGCCTGATCGAGCACACTGGTCGAAAGATCAGCGCCTTCTTTCGCCATCTCGACTTTCATCGCACTAGCGGCGGGCGCGCAAACGTAAGCGGCGCGCAGTCCCGGCGCAAGCACTTTTGAAAACGAGCCGAGATAGATCACACGCTCAGGGCTTAACGCCGCCAGCGGCTGCGGGCGCGTCGCTTCGGTAAACGCGAGATCATAATACGGGTCGTCTTCGATGATCAGCAGATCGAACTCCTCGGCAATCGTGATCAGTTGCTCGCGTCGTTCGACGGCGAGGGTCACGCCCGACGGGTTTTGAAAATTGGGAATCGTGTAGATGCACTTGACGCGGCGGCCAGCCTGGCGCAGGCGGATGATCTTTTCGCGCAGGTCAGCCATAACCATGCCGCCGTCGTCCTGGCGAACGCCGACCATTTCGGCCTGCGCATTGTGCAGCGCGATGATGCCGCCGATGTAGCTCGGCAGTTCCATCATCGCGATGTCGCCCGGATCGATTAGCAGACGAGAGACCAGATCAAGCCCTTGCTGTGAGCCGGATGTCACGACAATCTCAGACGGCCCGGCGGTCGTGATGCCGCGCCCTCTGAGCATGTCGGCGATGGCTTCGACGAGTTGCTGCGGCCCGCGCGTCGGCCCGTATTGCAAGGCGAACTGGCCGCGCGTGCGAATGACGCGCGCCGCGATCTCTGCGAGTTCTTCTAAGGGGAAGGTTTCACTGCTCGGCGCGCCCGCCGCCAGCGAGATGATGTCGCGGCGTCCGAGCAGCGCCGTCAGCTTGCGTATGGCGTTCGGCTGCATACGCCGGCCCATCGCCGAAAGCAGATCATCATAAGCAATCTGTGTATCGCGCATTCGCCGTCAGCCTTTCACATCGAACTTGAACTGCACAATATGGCTCGGATCGCTCGGATCATTGGTTTTGATGGTGACCGATTTCGAATGCGGGCCGGGCGATTTGCCGGTTTCGACTTTGACGCGGATTGTGCCAACCTTACCAGGCTGGAGGACTTTCGGGAAGTCCACAGTTGTGCATCCTCAGCTTGGCGAAACCGATTCGATGTTCAAGGTGATACTGCCGCCGTTCTTGATTCGAATGGGCTTCACCAGTGTCTTGTCCTGCGGCTGCTTGCCAAAGTCGAGATCTTTTTCTTGCGAGACCACCACCAGCTTCGGCCCGTTCACATGCGCTTCGGCTGCTTTAGTCGCAGGGTTCGCCGCTGTCTCGGTCGCCGGTTTGGTCGCGGTCGGCGCAGATGTCGCCGGCGTCGGTGCAGGTGAGGCGACCGGCGGCGTGGCGGTCGCGAGCGGCGTCGCCTGTTGCGCGGTCACCGAAGGCAGATCGGCGGTTTGCGCCGCCGGCGCAGCGTCGTTGTTGCTCGTCGCGTTATTGTTTTCCGGCGACGCCGAACAGGCTGCCGTCCATATCAATAACAGCAGAGCTATCCAATGTGGAATCCTGAGAGATGATTTCATAGTTGAATAATTTAGCATAAACGGGTGCGCCGCATGCAACGCTGCCGCTCGTCTGGCCGCCGCTATGAACGTTTCGTCTTGAGCGTGACGACGGTTGCGCCCCAGCCGCCGGCTTCGCCCGGCGCATCTGCGAAGTGGATTACAAAGGGCGTGCGGGCGAGAATGCCGCGAACGATTTCACGTTGCACGCCGATGCCTTTGCCGTGAATGATGCGCACGCCGAGGCAGCCGCGCGCGCGGGCTTCGGCGAGATAATCTTCAATGACGGCGCGCACCTGTTTGGGCGGAATCGCATGCAGATCGATCCAGTCGCGGAACGGGATGACCACCGGATCAGGAAACGGATTCAGCGGATCGAAGTCTTCATCTTCATCGTCGGCGAAGGCTTCGCGCGGCTTAACGCGGCGCAATCGCTTCAATAGGAAATCGAAGATCATGTTTGAAGCATACAGGAGTTAGAGATGCAGAGTCAGCCTTACTCCTTGCGGTTACTTTGAGACGCTGGTGGGATTGTCGTATCCGCCTGCTGCGGGCAATTTGTCGTTGATGCCATGCAGTCGTTCTTCGATCTCCGCGATTTGCTCGATAGCTTCACGGTTCTGCGGGTCTGCCTTGAGTTCAGCCTTAAACGCATTGAGTGCGCCTATCAGGTCGCCCTGCTTTTTGAGCAAGGCTCCCAACTCGTACTGGTAGGTCAGGGCTTCCGGCTTGAGTTCTATGGCATGGCGGATGGCGATGGCGGCATCCTGTAGTCGCCCCATCGCCATTCGGTTAAGACCGAGTCCTAAGAATTGCCTGGCTTCCGTCGGATTGATCTCGATGGCGCGTAACAGGTACTGCTCGGCAAGTTCCGGCTTTCCCAGCCGGTAATAACAGTAGCCGAGATTATAAGTCGCCAGCCAGTAATCCGGATTTAAGTTGAGCGCCTCGCGATGCAGCTTGATGGCCTCGTCATAGCGACCCAGGCGTGATAAGGCGGTGCCGAGGTTTGATTTCGCCAGGAGATTCTTCGGCGCAATCTGGACGCCGCGCGTATAAAGCGCGATGCTATTGGCCCAGTAGGGGTTTTGATAGGCGGTCGCCTGCCTGAGCAAAGCTGCGACCGTGAGAATCAAGACCACCTGGATGAGCGGTTCGCCGAGTAGTCTGGCTCGCCCGATGCGGATTTGACGCAAAGCGATTGCCAGCATGATGGAGAACCCGATTGACGGCAGGTAGAGGTAGCGATCATGGGCGATTTCACCCCAGTAAAAAGCCGATAGTTTCATTACCGGCAGTATCGGCAGGATCAACCAGACGGCGGCAAATCTAACCGCCCGCGATCTCCGCCATGCCCACCAGAGAAGCATCGTTACGGCAGCGATGCCGCTCAATGGCAGAAAGAAATTTGCGAGACTCAGGCTGGTGACGTATGGCGTGTCGTACAACACGCTCAAGCCCACCGGAAAGACCAGCAACTTGATGTAAAACCACAGGACGGAAGGCCAGGTCAAGGCCATCGTTAAGAACGGCATCGGCGTGAGCGAAACGCCAATGCCGTTTAAGACGATTGAACGCATTGTGAAGTAAATCACACTTAGAGTGAAATAAGGCGCGGCGCTGAAGAAGGCTTTTCGAATCGGCGCTCGCCACTGGCTCAACCTCACGGCGACAGCCGGCGACTCACCGAATATCCATTCGTATGCGAAGATCATCAACGGCAACACGATGGCGGTTTCTTTCGCCAGCAGTGCCAGTCCGTAGAGCAGCAGCGACAGCGCCAACCATCTGCGCGCCGGGCGCGCGGGCGGGCGCGCCTTCAGGTAGCAAAGGAATGCGGGTACGAACAACGCCGCCAGTAACGGCTCGGTGACGCCTGACACCCACGCGACGGCTTCGACATGCACCGGATGCAGCCCGAAGAGCAGCGCCGCTACGCCAGCGGTAAATCGATCCAGGTTGATCCTCAGCGCCAGGCGATAGACCGTATAGGTGACCAGGACATGGAGGGCGACGTTGGCGAGATGCCAGCCGCTCGCCTGCAATCCGAACACGCTGTGGTTGAGCAGCAACCAGAGCAGAAAAACCGGGCGGTAATAAGTCCCCGGCGAGTTTGGGTTCAGGTGGCCCCACACATGCTCGGTGAAGAAGCGCGGCAGGAAGTGCCAGGAATGCACATAGCGGTTGCCAACGATCTGCTCCACATCATCGTAGACAAATTCATCGTGCAGAGAACCAATGAAGGCAATTAATGTGATGGCCAATACAATCAAGATCATGGACTTATTGACGGCGCGCAAGACTGGCGTTGCAGTCAAACGCGCCCATCGAGTCAGCTTGATGCCAGACTGTGGACGGGGTTTAACGACCTGCGGCGCTGCCATCATTGCCTCATCTCATTTGGCACATCGTCGGCGCGCCTGATTCTACGGGCGCACGTCTCCGGCGCATCCGGCGTACCGGCGCTGCGCTTCACCTGGGATTGTTTTCCGCAAGCTCGCCTGCCGCCGCAGGCATCTTGTACCAGGCGTACTTGGCGCCTGTCCAAAGCAGAAAGCCCGACTGTTTATCAATTACTTCACTGACCACATCGAAGACCAGCGTCGGCAAACGGTCATTGTTTTTTGTCGCCTTCAGCAGATCTTGCCGGGAAAGTGAGCGCATGTCTGTGCCAACGGCGCGCTTGAGCAGAAAAGCTTGCGTGGTTTCCCGACTGCGCCAGCCGTCCGCGCCATACCCGTGAATAATCGCCAGCAGCAGATCGGACTTCTCGACATAGACGAGCACAGGTCTGGCAGGGCGGCGCTGAAGATTGGCGGGGTCCACCACCTGAACTTTGAACGGGTCCTGAATCGTCCAGTTCGCCGTCTCACTATTGATCTCGGCGAGCTTGCTGGCAACCGGCTGCACCACGACGGCGAGGTCCTGCCGGTGGTCGCCGTTGAAATCGCCGACGACGAAACAAGGTTGCCGGCGCTCATCTACGGTTACGACTTTGCCGAACATTCGTGTCACCGCCTCACGAACCTCGGATAGTTTGGGCTGCGTCCCCGGGTCGGGCGGCGTCGGGTTGG
>JBBWZK010000287.1:0-13851 GCA_039648975.1 Blastocatellia bacterium | reverse complement strand
GCCTGCGCGAACTGCGCCGCTCGGATTACGGGCGCTTGCTGCTGGAGCAAAAGAAAGCCGACGCGGTGATCGATTCGCTCTACGAGCCGGTGATCGTCACCGACGCGCGCGGCCATGTCATTAAAATTAATCGCGCCGCCCGGCAGGTGTTTGACGACTCGGCGCACAATGGCCATGCAGACAATGGCGATATTATGCTTAGTGGGCTACGGGGCGGCGAGCGCATCCTGCGCGCCATTCAGGATGCCGTCGCTATGCAGCGGCCTGTGGCTACCGAAGGCGAAGCCGCGCTGGTGCCGCTCAAAATCGGCGGCGTGGCGTGCAGCTTTCGTTTGCGCGCCACGCCTGTGCGCGACGACGAAGGCCGCTTGCTCGGCGCAGTGACTTTGCTCGAAGACATCACGGCGATTGCCGAACTCGACAAGCTCAAAACCGAATTCATCTCGCTGGCCTCAAGCAAGCTGCGCGAGCCGCTGCACGCGCTGCGCCTGGCGCTGCACACGGTCGTCGAAGGCTATGCCGGCGAGTTGAACGATCAGCAGGCCGATACGCTGGCGAGCGCGCAGCAGAATGCCGAGCAGCTCGAAGAGTTGATGAGCGACTTGCTTGAGCTGACTGAGATCGAATCGGGTACGCTGCATCTGCGAACCGAGCGGCTGCGTCCGATTGATCTGGCGCGCGCTGCCGTAGAACGTTTTCGCGCCGCTGCCGAAAGCCGGCACATCAAGCTTGAAAACCACGTCTGGCCCGATCTCTCTTGGGTGATTGCCGACCGCCGCGCCGTCGCGCGCATGTTCGACAATCTGCTGTCGAATGCGATTCGCCACACGCCACGCGACGGCAGCGTGATGATTGATGCCAGCGAACACGTCGAGCACGTCTGTTTCAGCGTGCGCGATACAGGCGAAGGCATACCCGCAGTGGCGCTGCCTTCGATCTTCGGACGCTTCGCGCAGATTGGCGATAAGCCGAGCGGTACAGGGCTGGGCCTGGCCATCGTCAAGCGACTGGTCGAAGCGCAGGGCGGGCAGGTCAGCGTCGAAAGCCGGGCGGGCGAGGGCTCGACGTTCAGCTTCACCTTGCCGCAGGGCGGCCCGGCCAGCGTTCGCTTTATAGAGCGTTCTTGAAAAGTAAGCTCCGTAGGAGCGCAATGTTTATAGTCAACCAGTTAGTTTGTTCTTCAAGCTCCGTCAGGAGCGCAATATCGACATTGCGCCCCTACGGGGCTTGCATTCTTTTCTAATCCGCGAACTATAAACATTGCGTCCCTAACGGGACTTCTCAGAAACACCCTATAAACTGTGATACAAATCTGAAGACGGGTTGATTTTCTACGCAACTGGCAAAGGCGATGAACGGTCAGCCGATTGATTTGCGACAAAAGGCGATGTCGCTGCTCACGAAACAGGAGCAGGCGGCGCGCGCACGGCTGCGCCTGTATATCGGCGCGGCTCCCGGCGTCGGCAAGACCTATCAAATGCTCGAAGAAGCGCACCTGCTCAAGCGCCAGGGCGCAGACCTGATTATAGGTTTCATCGAGCCGCACAGTCGTGCGGACACCGAAGCGCTGATCGGCGATCTGGAACAGGTGCCGTTGAAGATCATCGACTATCGCAACGTACAACTCAAAGAGATGGACGTTGACGCGATCATCGCCCGCCATCCGCAGGTCGTTATTCTTGATGAACTGGCGCACACCAACGTTCCCGGCTCGCGGCATCATAAGCGTTACGAAGATGTGCTGGAGATTCTCGACGCGGGCATTTCGGTGATCACCGCCGTCAACGTGCAGCACATCGAATCATTGAACGATACCATCGCCCGCATCACCGGCGTGCGCGTGCGCGAGACAATTCCCGATTCTTTCCTGCGCCGCGCCGATGAAGTGGTGAACGTCGACGTCTCGGTCGACACGCTGCGCACGCGATTGCGTCAGGGGAAGATTTACAGCGTCGAGAAGATCGAGCAGGCGCTGGCGAATTTTTTTCGCAAAGGCAATCTATCGGCGCTGCGCGAACTGGCTTTGCGGCAGTTGGCCGAAGATCAGGCCGCCAAAGCGCACGATTACCGCGAGCGCGAAGGGCTGGAGCAGGCCTTGATGCCTGAGCGCGTGATGGTCTGCATGTCGTCGCATGGCAGCGCCTGCAAGTTGCTGCGCATGGCAAAGCGCATCGCCGGGCGGCTGGCTTCCGACTGGTACGCCGTCTACGTCGAAACGCCGCGCGAAGAGATGGGGCGCATCAAGCCCGAAGACCACGCGGCGCTGGTCGAGAACATACGACTCGCGGAAGAACTCGGCGCTGAGGTGGTGAAGCTGAAGAACCGTCGCGTCGCCGATGCGCTGATCGAATTCGCCCGCCGCGAAGGCATCACGCATGTGGTTTTCGGCCAGTCGGCGCGCTCGCGCTGGGACATACTCTTGCGCGGCTCAATCATCAATCGCTTCCTCAACGAAGTGCGCGACGCTACGGTACAGGTCGTGCCGATTGAGGGCAAAAAAGCGCGGACGCGATAAAGGGAATAATGGTGAAAGCGTCATGCCGAAGTTGCCGCGTCGCAGCCGTCTTCGGCATGACGCTTTCATCGCCGTGCGCAAATGAAATCCGCTGCGCGCTAGAAATGTCGAGAATACCCCACCAGAATGGTGTAGTCTGCGAAAGCGGCATCGCCGTGCCCGTTAACCAGAAGATCAGAGAAGCTGCGCGTGCGCACTCTGCGAAATGGAATGGGCGCGTTGAACGTCCAGCGGTTTTTGCCTTTGGTGTAAATGAATCCGGGATCGACCGAAAGAATGTAGCCGGGTCGCCGGAAGCCATCGCTATCGCCGATCAAATCCTTTGACGGCACGCCTTCACCGCGAATCCCTAAGCTCCAGACTAGCGTGTTCATTTTGGGGAAAGGCAGAACGGCCCCTGCGCGGTAGGCATATTGATCTGCCACCGACATAATGGCTTCCGAAGGGCGCGAGCGGCCTGTCTTCACGCCATTGGTGCCGCGCGGGTTGCTCAAATAAGAGCCCGATGCATAAAGCGTCGCGCGCTTGACGGCCTTGTAAGCCTGGAAGTCTGCCACCATGCCAAAGCCGCCGTCGCCCAGTTGGATGGATTGATCAACCGCCCGCGCCGTCGTCACGCCTGTGGCCGAGGTGATGGTATTGACGACGTCATACGCGCCGGTCGGCAACTTGATGCCGAAGCCGACGGCGATATTCTGCCGCGCCTCGCTGGGATTGTGGAACAGCCAGGTGCGGCCCACCAGGGTGATGTCGCCAAGGCCGTAAGCATGTGTTCTTCGATCCGGCGTGCTCTGACCGTAGCGTTGATTAAAGTAGATCGGCGCGTTCATCGTCAGGCTGAATCGCGGATTGACCTCGTAGGTTGCGGCGATGTTCATGATGTGAACGATGTTGTTGACTTCACTGCGTTGCGTGGCGCGTTGCTTTTGCTCGATGTCGCCGACGAAGTGACGATGCGAATGGAAATAACGATAGTCGATGTCAACCTGAAAGCGGCGCGGGCTGAACCACGATTCTCCCTTGGAACTGCCGGACGCCCATACACTGTTACCCGCATGCGAGTCAGTAATGCAGACGCCTTCGCGCGAGGCTACGCAGCCTTGCGCCAGCGCCTGCTGGCTGGGAAAGAAAAGCCACGCGAGCATGGCGAGGCCGACAAACAGGAACCGTCCAACTTGATAGCGAAATGGTCTGAGCATCATTTGCCTCCACTTATATTTATTGTCTGTCCGTTCAGCTTAGTGTGATGCGCATTCAATGAGACCGGTATAAAGCTCGCCCGCGCCCTGCTCTTCTCAGAGGCGCATGGCACACCTATCCTGAATTCGTTGTTCAGGAATTTAAGGATTCGCTTCTTGAAGATGATTGAGAGCGATATAATCCCAGCCTATCGATAACGCGGCAGAGAATATCCTACCCGCGCGTTTCTGTCATTAAACCAGGGTAGGAGGTTTGACTAGACCTTTGGATATAGGATGGGCTATTCGACAGACAGAGCAATTCAGCAAAGTCCCTAGCAGGACGAAATGTTTATAGTAACGATTGTCGATAAACCCTCAAGCTCGGTTAGGAGCGCAATGTTGACATTTCGCCCCTACAGGGCTTGGGTTATTTTCTAAGCCATTAACTATAAACATTTCGCTCCTACGGAGCTGACTTCTCAGAATTGCTCTGCATAGGGTTGACTCTATCAATGATCCTGCGATGGATCGGCAAGTCGTGCTATGATTCCGGCGGCTGCGCGTCATGAAAATCGAACGATTTTCAAATGAGTCTGCCCTTGTAGCGCAAGGCGGTTAGCTTGCGCCTGTTGATGCGAAATCGGGCGCAAGCTAACCGCCTTGCGCTACATCCACACGCTCCATTCAAGCATGAAAGTTTCGCTCTTCATCACTTGCCTGGTTGATCAACTGTTTCCGCAGGTCGGCGTCAGCATGGTTGAAGTGCTCAGGCGACTCGGCATTGAACTGGACTTTCCCGAAGCGCAGACCTGTTGCGGCCAACCTGCTTTCAACAGCGGTTACCACGCCCAGGCTCGTGAACTCGCCGAGCGCTTCATCAATGTTTTCGATGAAAGCCAATACATCGTCACGCCTTCCGGCTCATGCGCGAGCATGGTCAAGGTGTTTTATGCAGACCTCTTTGAAGACGCCGCGCAGCGCGAGCGCGCCCGCAGGCTGGCGGCGCGCACCTATGAGTTCAGCGAATTTCTCGTCAACGTTTTGAAAGTCGAAGATGTGGGCGCGCAATTTCGCGGGCGCGTGGCGTTGCATCAATCGTGTCATCTGCTGCGCGAGTTGAATGTGCGAACCGAGCCGCGCAAATTATTAAGCGCGGTGCGTGGCATCGAGATGGTCGAGCTTGAGCGCGCCGATGCCTGTTGCGGCTTTGGCGGTTTGTTTGCGATCAAGTACGCGCAGATTTCCGGCGGCATCCTGCAAGAAAAAATTGATTGTATCGAGCGAAGCGGCGCGGACGTGATCGTTGCCAGCGACATGGGCTGCCTGATGCACATCAGTGGCGGCTTGAGCCGTCAGCGCATCCCTGTGCGCACTCTGCACATCGCCGAGTTGCTGGCGGGGAAATAGGAAGCAGGACGCAGTAGGCAGGAAGCAGTTCCAGTCCCGTCAGGGACGCAATGTTTATAGATGGCAGCGTCGTAAGGAGCACAAGCCCCGTCGGGGCGAAATGTCAACATTACGCTCCTACCGGAGCTTGAAGAACTAACGGACTTCCTGACTATAAACATTACGCTCCTAACGGAGCTTAACGATAAGCTACTAACTGCCCCCTGTTTCCTGCCTCCTGCTCCCGGTTACCGCTGCTCGATTTGTTTGAGCAGTTCGCGCACTGCCGCATCGAGTTGCGAGTCGCGCCCTGTATAGCTTTCGCCGATGGGCCGCGTCACCGCAACGTCAACCGGGCGCGGCTTAAGTTCCATCAGCGTGCCGTCGCTCGCCGTAATCCTGGTGAACGGAATGCGCAGGAAAGAGCCGTCGATCAAGCCGACGTTTGACGTGTAGATGATCCAGCCGGCGGTCGGCTCGCCCACGACCTTGCCGAGCTTCAAGGTGCGGTAGCCTTCCGTGAAGTCTTCGGCGTCCGACAGCGAATGTTGATTGGTGACGAGAATGGTCGGCGCTTCCAGTGCGCGCTGGCCGAGCACCGTGCGCGCCGGCGTTGAGGACAGGCCGCGCGGCGTCATCGTCAAATAAGGCCGCCGCGCGAAGACGTCGAGGGCATAGGCATTGACGAAGCCGCCGTTGTTGTTGCGCACGTCGATGACCACGCCTTCACGCGAATGATTCTCAATGTCAAGATCAACGTAAAGCTGCGCCAGCGACCCTTGCCCCATATCAACCATGTGAACGTAGCCCAGGCGGCCCTTGCTCGCGCGCGCCACGTAAGCCCGGCGCTCTTCGACCCAGTTGCGATAGAGCAAGCCTTTCTCTGTACCTAAAGTTACAGGACGCACGGCGACTTCGCGGCGACCGCCGCCGTCTGCGGATGCGGCAACCGAGAGCGCGACGCGGCGGTTGATCTTGAAGCTCAACAACTCGTCGAGGTTGATGTGCGCTCCCATCGGCGTGCCGTCGACCGCGAGCAGATACTCGCCCGGCTTGATGCCGGCCAGCGCCGCCGGACTGAGCGGCAAGACGCTGGTGATGCGCAGGCGCCCATTGGTTTCGTATTCGCTGCGGTCGAAGCTCAACCCCGTGCGCCCGCTGGGCGTGACTTGCGCGCCCGTGAATGGCCCTGAGACGCCCGAATGCGAAGCGTTCAACTCGCCGACCATGAGGTTCAACAAGCGGCGCATCTCTTCAGGCGTGCGTGCGCCGGCGATGCGCGGCTCGTATTCGGCGCGCACCGCTTCCCAGTTGACGCCATGAAAATTCGCATCATAAAAATTGTCGCGCAGGTAGGCCCACGCCTGCCGGAAGGCTTCCATCTTCTCGCGCGCAAAGTCGACCTCCATTTCGGCGGTGACCGCCAGCGCTCGCGTCTGCCGCGATTCGAGCGTGACGACGTTGATGCGTCCCTGCTCGATATAGAAAATCTCCTTGCCATCAGGGGTGAACTGGGCGCTGCGCTTGAAGCCTGCGGTTGAGGTCAGTTGGCGGGCCACCGCCGGCTCCTTGGCCAGTTCATCGAGCGAATAGGTGTAGAGATTCCGTTGCCCTGCGGCATCGGCAATCACCAGCAGCGTCTTGCCGTCGGGGCTGATCACCTGATAGTCAACGTCGACGCCGATGGGCAACAGCGCCAGCCGCTGGCGAATGTCGTTAAAGACGACTTCAACCGGCTTCGACGATTTCTGTTCGTCTGTAGCGGAGGCTACAGAGGGCTCGCGCGGCGGCTCAAGGCTGGCGGGTTGGGTTTCCTGCGGCGTGCGAGCCGGCGTGCGCGGCACTTCTTCTTTGAAAAGGTCGCGGAACAAATCTTCGCGGAAGCGTGGCGTGCGCAGCACGAGATCAACGCGCGCGACGCGAAATTCTTCGGTGCGCTGCCCTGTATCGAAGAGCAGGAAGGTGCCGTCAGGACTCCACGACACGGTGCCGCCTTCGGAGTTTGCCAGGAAACTCGCGGGCCGCGCTTCGCCGCCCGTCGCCGAGACAATCTGAACGTTGCGAAAGAGCTTGCCGCTGACGGTCAAAAAGGCCAGCCAGCGCGAGTCGGGCGACCAGGTGAACGGGCGCTCTGAAATAAACGGCTGGCGCTCGAAGCTGGCGGTCGCCACGGCGCGCTCGTCCTTTGATTGCGCGTCGAGCAGGCGCAACTCGCGGGCGTCGCGCACAAAGGCGATGAGTTTGCCGTCAGGCGAAAAACGCGGCGTCGTGTCGGTTGCCGCCGTGTGCGTCAGTGGCGACTCGGTGTTGGTGGTGAAGTCGTACAGAAAAAGATGCGGCGCGCCATCGCGGTTCGAGACGTAAACCAGGCGGCGGCTGTCGGGCGACCAGTTGAGTTGCGATTCGGCGGCTACTGTATTGGTGACGCGCACCGCATCGCCGCCGTCTTTGGCCGAAGCGGCAAAAATTTCGCCGTGCGTAATGAAAGCTACTTTCTTACCATCGGGCGAAAGCTGCATCTCCTGAATCTGGCTGGTCAGCGTCAGCCGCTCCGTAGACGGCCCGGCGGGCAGACCGCGCCGTGTGATTTTGATCTCACTCGCCTGAAGGCTTGCGGTGTCGAGCTTCCAGATCGCGAAGTCGTGCTCAAAGACGATGACGCGCCCGTCTTTGAAGTTCGTCAGCGGCTTCGCCTGGCCGCCCGGCGCGCGGGTCCAGATATTCTGCGCGCCGCTGCGGTCGGAGACGTAATAAACCGCCCGCCCGTCAGCGCTCCACATCGGCCACATATTCTTGCCGTCGCCGTCGCTGAGTTGCTCGTAAGTCGGCGGCGAGGTGTCGCGCATCAGCCAGATTTCGCATTCGTCGAGATGCGAATGGCCTTTGCGCCACCACTGCGTCGAAGCGATGCCGCGCGCCGTGAAGGCCAGCCGGGTGCCGTCGGGTGAAGGCGCGGCCCAGTATTCGTTTGCATAGCGGTCGGCGCTCACCTGCATGGGCGTGCCGCCTTCGACGCTGACACGATAGATGTCGTTCATGCCGGCGATGTCGTGGCCCGTCGAAGAGAAGTAGAGCCAGCGCCCGTCGCGCGACCACGCATCGAGTTGATCGAGCGCTTCGTCGAAGGTCAAGCGCCGCAATTCACCTGTGCCTAGCGCCAGCACGTAGATGTCGCCGTTGCCTGTGCGCGTCGACACGAAAGCGAGTTGCTTGCCATCAGGCGAATAGAGGGGGCGCGATTCCATCGCCGCGTGCGATACCAGCAAGCGCGCCTCGCCGCCGCCCAGAGGCGCTGTCCAGATGTCGCCGCCCGAAACGAAAGCGATCTCCGAGCGATCAGGCGACACCGCCGGCTCGCTAAAGTAAGGCAGCGCTTCGCGGGTCGCTGCCTGCGTGCCTGACGGTTCATTGATCAAAGCGGTTGCGCTGTTTGCGAGCGCCAGCGTCAGCGCCAGGATGAAAGTGATCGACATTTTCATACGAGCCAGAGCCTCCATAATAAAAAACACAAATCACAATTATCAGAGCAGCCGGGCACAGTACGGCAATGGAGAAGAGTAAATACTTTGTTGTAGGAGTTGGCAAGGGCACGGCCACAAAACTTGACAATCTCAGAACAGCGACGCTAAATTGACTAGTAATGCTGGGAGGTCGTTCAACGGTAGGACAGCAGACTCTGACTCTGCTTATCGGGGTTCGAATCCCTGCCTCCCAGCCAATCCTCACAATAGTTTAGAGTTTTCATAATTCCTTCCTCTCCTACTTTGTGTGACTGGAGTGTGACTGACCCCCGAAAATCGCATTAGCAATCTTCAGCGAAGCATTCTGCTGCAAGGTTGGTGTGACGGGCGAATAAGTGTCGAGCGTCAGCATGACGCTGGAGTGTCCAAGCCGGTCAGCGACGACTTTCGGATGCGTTCTCGCTTCCAGCAAAACGGTCGCGCACGAATGCCGCAGGTCGTAGAGTCGAATCGAGAGCGGCAACCCGGCCCGCTTCAAGATTGGTTTGAAGTGGCGCACGATGATGTTGTGCTCGCGCAAGGGCAGGCCGAGCTTACCCGCAAAGAGAAAGCTCTTATCATTGTAATCCGGCCCGGCTTTCAGTCTCTCTTCTGCCTGACGACTCAAGTGGTGCTTGAGAATGTCGAGCAGTTGCGGAGACATCGGCACGTTGCGGCGACTCCTGGCAGTCTTCGGCTCGCCGATGTAATAGGAGCCGTCGCGCTTCCAGATCAGCTTGCGCTGCACGATTACGTCAGCAGGAAAAGCGACGGCAATGAACCAGGGACTTTCCGGTAACTGGCAACACCCTTCACCTCAACTCTCGTCTTCCTGAATTTGCCAACGCGGCGATCACCTTTGCACAAGAGCGCATTGCCGCCATTTCGGTTGATGATCAGCCAACCGATCAGACCGAGGTTGAGCCGGAAACGCTCATCGCTTTCATGCGCATGATGCGTGCGGTACGCTGCGTCTGGCTGGTCTTGCGAGCGCGGCGCAGTGAGTGCGAAGACAGGCACAGGGCAGGTGGCGGATCTCCGGTTCGTCGGCTTCTCTAAGCGTCTCGTCATCGCTGTGTGGGTTGGTATGCCCAGGAATAAACCGGCGCTGAAGATGGAACAGAGATTTCAAGGCGAGACGGCAGCCATGCCTATCTGGGCCTCGTTCATCAAAGCGGTAAAACAACACCGGCCCGACTTGCTCGAAGGCAGTTTCGCAGCGCCTGCGAACGTCTGTGTCTTGAATATAGACCCGCAGCGCGGCTGCATGACCAAAGGCTCGGGGGTCGCCGAATATTTTCTCGAAGGGCGAGAGCCCGCAGCCTGTCCTCAGTGTGGAGATTGGGATGAAAGAAACAGAGTCCGTTTGGATTTTCGGCTAGCAATCCGTAACCACTCATGCTATAAAGCACGCGCTGGAAGTTGACACACGCTTTGGCGTGAACATCTTTATAAAGAAGCAACGGATATTGCAATCTACCATCCGCGAAGTCAGAGGCTCTCGAACAGGGTTCATGCATTTGCTTGAGTTTAACTTTCCTCATTAATGGAAAGAAAGATTGGCTGCTGATCGAGTTTTACCGGAAAGGCTAGCTGATGCGCCCCCAGGATTTTTCATCGCTTGTGCTCTCACGTTATGAGTTAAGGCTCCGGGCTAGACAAGCGACCTCTTTGCCGGCATTTCTCGGCTCGACCTTGCGCGGCGCATTCGGACACGCGCTGAAGGAAGCAGTCTGCCTGATGAGCCACCGCGATTGCAGTCATTGTTTAGTAGCCGACCGCTGCATCTATCCTTATCTCTTCGAGACGCCGGCGCCGGCTGACCTGCCGCAGTTGCGCGGCCAGCAACAAGCGCCGCATCCGTTCATCCTCGCGCCGCCCGGTCTGTTGAAATCGGCTAGCGATAGCTCATCTGCCGAAAAAGAACATCTCCCGCAACCGAGCAACCAGGAAGCGCCGAGCCATTCTACCGCAAGCTTGAAGCGCTCGCTGCCGGGCGGCGTCCCGGTCTTGCGCAAAGCGTCGCAACTCATGCCGGGAGAGATGCGAATGTCGAGTTCATCACCTAACGAGCGATTGAAGTTTGCGGCGGGCGATGAATTGCAATTCCGCCTGACGCTGATGGGCCGGGCGACCGATTATTTATCTTATGTGATCTACACGGTGAGCGAGATGGCGCGGCGCGGCTTGGGCGTCGAGCGCGCAGGGTTTACGCTGCGCAGTGTCGCCGTGCTTGACGAGGCTGGCGAGCGCGAGACGATTTATACCGCAGGCGACCGGCGCAGCCTCGTCCCCATTGATGCGGTAAGCAACTTGAGCGATCTGCTCGAAGCGCGCCTGCAAGTCCTTGAAGGTGATGGGAGCAAGCCTGCGCGTGAGGTGAAACTGCGGTTTACGACGCCGACCCGCATACGCGTCGAAGGCGATCTGCAGGCGAGTTTGAGTTTCGAGTTATTGATCAGAAACCTCCTGCGGCGCGTGTCGATGCTGATGGCCGTGCATGGCCAGTCGCAGCTCGATTTGGATTATAAAGGGCTGATCGCCCGCGCTGCTGGCGTTCGCATCGATCAAGCATCGTTGAACTGGCACGATTGGCAGCGATACTCGAACCGACAGGAGACGAAGATGACCCTCGGCGGCTTCATCGGCGAAGTTGAGTATGAAGGCGAAGCGATAGCCGAATTCCTGCCGCTGCTGGTGGCGGGAGAAATCCTGCACGTCGGCACCGGCACCAGTTTCGGGCTAGGCAAATATGAGATGGTAGTGTGAAGCGATTCGAGTTGAGTTGAATTTTCCATAAGCGGTCATACGTGAAGCGAGCGCCAGCGGCAGGCGCTACATCCGCAGGCGGAGAGCAGGCAGCGATATGAAGCCATCTTTACGAAAAACTGAAGAGACAACAAAGACAATCGAGCAACGGCTGACGACGCCATCCATGCGGACGACGCTCGCCGACGCCTTGAGCGGTATGTTCGCATTTGAGAGAGGTGGCGGCACCAAGTCAGTGTTGCTGTTTGGATGGAGCCTGGCGGTCTTCAGTTGGTTCATAGATTCCCTGCTGCCTTTAGGACAAGAGTTGAGCCAGTACGTGTTGAACTGGATGCGAGGTAACGCGCTGGCGCATCATTTCTCAGAACCGGCAATGAAGTTGTTTGTGCCTGCCCTGGTTTTTCTTGCAACCATTGCCGTGCTGACGCTCAACGCGTGGCGCAATGCGAGGCCGCGCCGCTACGAATCCGTTGTTCCCGACCCGCACAAAGGCTTGATCGTGCAATTGAGCGCCTACAGCAATCGCGGCCCCGGCGTGCAAAGCCGTTATGAATCTTTCGAGCAAATCAGGCAAGCGTCGTTGAAAGGTGATCTCGATCTTGCAGAGGTTTTCAAAAGCAACTGGGGGCAGCTTGCTTTTGTGGTGCGCTATCACGCGCCAGTGTTGCGATATTGCTGGGTAATTTGCACGCAAGGCGATAGAGGCTCAAGCCAGAGCTACGCCACCGCTGAAGGCTTGATAAAGGCCATCGTCAAGCGCGCATCGGGTCGTGATGTCACCTGCTTTGCGGTGGAGCTTGCAGATGAAAACGACATCGGCATAACGGCAGAAGCGGTGAGCCACATCTATCGCCAGTTGCGCGAGACTGCGCCGGAATTGAAAGCGTCAGACCTGATTGCCGACTTCACCGGCGGCACGGCGGCAATGAGCGGCGGCATGATCTTAGCGACTTTGCAGGAAGATCGCGAGATCGAATATCTTCGCCGCGGTGTAACATTGGCAACAGAGCTAGACGCGGCAGCCGTGCAAGGGCAATGCATCATCATCTCGCCGCGCACCTCGCATGGAATGGTCGAGTCGTTGGGGCAAAGACAATAGCTTTTGAGAGAGAGGAAGGGCGTATGGGCTACTTAATGGTGCTTAGCGTGGGGCCAGTGCAGGAGTTCATTGCTACGGCGCGGCGCAGCCGTGATTTGTGGTTTGGCTCATGGCTTTTAAGTGAAATATCAAAAGCCGCTGCAAAAACGATTGATAGGCATGAAGGGTGTGAGCTTATCTTTCCTGCCATTGAGAAGAAAGAGGACTTAGACCCGGTTGTGTATACAGAGGGAAAGCTGATGTTCGGAACAGGGTTTAACGTCGTCAACAAGATCGTTGCTCTGATTGCTATAGCCCCAAAGCCACTTGGCGAGAAAATCGAAAAAGCGATGAAAGACCGCCTGGAGACCATCAGGGGCAAAGCCTTCAAGGACATCAAAGGCAAACGCTACATCGATGATAAAAAAGCCAGCGCTCAAGTTGCAGATTTGATCGAATTCTATTGGGCGGCGCATCTGGTGAAAGATGATTTGTCCGATTATCGACAGGCGCGCGATGAGGCTGAAGCGTTGCTGGCTGCGCGCAAGAACCTGCGCAACTTTGTACAACCGGAGGATTGGAGCGATTATCTTCCAAAATCTTCTCTTGATGGCTTCCGCGAGTCGGTTATTCAGGAAAGCGCTTACGACAAACTGGATAAAGACGCCTTGCGCAAGCAATTGGATGTTCGTGAAGGTGAAAGACTTTGCGGCGTTGGCCTGCTCAAGCGGCATGGCAACAGACAAGGTGATGACAGTTTTTTTAGTACCTCTCATGTCGCCGCTTTGCCTTTGATGGATAACCTCAGAAATGAAAGCCTCAAAGATGAAAGCCTCAGAGTTGGAAACAAAAAAGCGTTTGACAAATACTTGGAAAAACTCAAAGAGCTTGGAGTGAAAGACCATGATTTTAATAGTGTTCCTGTTCCAAAAGGAACGACTTCTCATCCTGTGTTTGGTAGAAGCGATGGACATTTAATATTTAGTGAGCGGCTCGGTGAATTTTTTGATACAAACGCCAAAGACAAAGCACAAGCAGCCGAAAACAAGGGAAAACTCAAGCAGGCGAAAAGCGCTTTGGACGAACTCCTCAAGGACAACTTAAAAGTTAAATCACCCAAACCTTACTATGCGTTGTTGCACGCAGACGGCGACCGCATGGGGGAGGCTATTGATGCTCAAGACAGTAAAGCCAACCATAAAGCCATCTCGAAATGTCTTTCTGAATTTGCTACGACGGTGCGAAGGATCGTTGAAGAAGAACACAGCGGCTCACTGGTCTACGCAGGTGGCGATGACGTGCTGGCGTTCCTGCCTTTGCATGAAGCGTTGTTCTGTGCGCGAAAGCTGGCCGATGAGTTTCGCAAAGCCATGAGCCAATTCTCCTACAAAGATAAAGAGGACGTAGACAGACAACCGACTC
>JBBWZK010000253.1:0-19995 GCA_039648975.1 Blastocatellia bacterium | reverse complement strand
TCGATGCTGAACTCATTATTCGCCATGTCTCGTCGCTGATCACGCACCACGCATCACGCATCACATATGAGATATGAATTGACGAAAGAGACCGCGCAGCGTCTGGCTGACGAAGCAGTCAAGCGTGGCGCGAGCGCTGCCGAAGTGGTCATGAAGCGGCGCAAAGAGTTTTCCGTCAGCGTGCGGCTCGGCGATGTAGAGAAGATCAAGGAGTCTATAGACCAGGGACTGGGTCTGCGTGTATTGATTGACGGGCAGCAGTCGTCTGTGTCGTGCTCGGATTTTTCCGAAGATGCCGTGCTACAACTCCTGGATGAAGCGATAGGGCTGGCGCGTGCGGCATCGCCTGACGAGAGCGCAGGGCTGCCGGAAGCCTCAGAGTTGGCTGGCGCGTTGCCCGACCTTGATCTCTTTGATGAAGAGGTCGAACGGCTGCCGACTGAGAAGAAGATCGAGATGGCGCTCGCCGCCGAGCGCACGGCGCAGGATTACAGCAAACGGATCATCAACTTTGACGGCGGCGGGTTGGAGACGGCGAGCAGCACAATGATTCTGGCCAACTCGCTCGGCTTTGCAGGCGAGTACCAGACCACTTTGATCTCGCTGGCAACGGTGCCTGTAGCGGCTGACGATCAAGGGCGTATGCAGAGGGATTACTGGTATGACCAGCGGCGGCGGCTCAAGGATATGGCCCAGCCTGAGGAGATTGGCCGCATCGCGGCGCAGCGGACTTTGCGCAAGCTGAATGGCCGTAGCGTGCCGACGCAGACCGTGCCGGTCGTCTTCGATCCCAACATGGCAGCCAGCCTGCTCGGCAACCTGTTCGAGGCGCTTTCCGGTGAAGCGATCTTTCGCCGCGCCAGCTTCCTGGTTGGCCAGCTTGGCGAACTGGTCGCCAGCCCGCAACTGACTGTAGTCGATGACGGACAAATGAAGGGCGGGCTGGGCTCGCGGCCATTTGACGGAGAAGGGCTGCCGACGCGGCGCACGGTGTTGATTCGCGATGGTCGATTGGAATCTTACTTACTCAACGGTTATACGGCGCGCAAGCTCGGCCTCCGGTCAACCGGCAATGCGGCGCGGGCGCTGGTCGGTGCGCCGACGGTGAGCGCTGGCAATCTCACAATCGCGGCGGGCGCACGGACGCCTGCGGAAATCATCGGCTCGGTGAGCAAAGGATTATATCTTACAGAGATGATCGGGCAGGGCGTCAACATCGTCACGGGCGATTATTCGCGTTCAGCAGGCGGCCACTGGATTGAGAATGGCGAACTGAGTTTTCCTGTCCAGGGGGTGACGGTGGCGGGGAATCTCAAAGAGATGCTGCGGGACATCGAACTGATCAGCAATGACCTGGATTATCGCAGCAGCGTCGTCGCGCCGACCTTATTGATCGGGCGCATGACGATCAGCGGATAACAAATAGTCCAGAGAGTCCAGAGAGTCCAGGGAGTCTGGAGAGTCTGGGAGTCGCGCCCGTCGGTTTCTGTTTCCTGACTCTCTAGACTGTTCTTCGTGACTGGAGCAGAGGATGAAATGTTTGAGCAATCGGCAGGAAAAGTAGAGAAGGATCGTTCGCGGACGGTCATGCTGTTGAGCGGCGTGGCGGTGTTGGCGGTCATTGTGCTGGTGGTGCTGGTGACCTCCGTAAGCCGTAAGCAAGCGCCGCCGGAGTTTGCGCGCCCCGGCTCGGCGGAGTTCGATTCTTACATTAGCTATGTAAAACTGACGAACATCGAGAAGCGAACCGGCGAGCGTTTGAATATTTATTATGGGCGCTTCCTCTTGACGCTGGAGAATGCCGGCGACAAAGAGTTGGTTGGCTTGCAACTGCGTATGGCGGCGATTGACCACAATAATCAGGTAGCTAAAGAAAAAATTTTAACCCTCATTCCGGTGATTCGCGAACCGCTTGGGCCGGGTCAGTCGGTGCGGCTCGATCCGTCGTTTGAGCCCATTCCCAACCCCGACGAACTTCAGGACATGACGATTGAGGTTTACAGCCTGAAGACGCGATAATCAACAAACAGTTTATCGAGTCTGTTGAGTCAGGAAACAGAAACCGACGGGCGCGACTCCCAGACTCTCCAGACTCCCTGGACTCTTCAGGCTCTACTATTGCGCTTTGCGTATGGTAACGCCGGGCGGCGGCGTGAAGTGAAAGTCGCTTTCCGGGGCGACGAAATTTTCGCGCAGGTTTGCGAGTGTGAAGTCCATGCGTGCGCCGTTGCGTTCAAAGATCACCATGCGATGCACGGCAGCGGTTGAGGGTGAAACCTCGACGAGGAGTTGCTTGAACTCTTGTGGCGCGCGTTTCGGGACGAGCCGTAAGACGATGTTGCCGGCGGCTACGGGGCGCTCGCCGGCGGCGACTTCGATGCGTGAAAAGTCGCGCCGCAAGTTGCCGCGACCGAGCAGGAAGAGAAAGGGAATCTGTGGGTCGGCAGATTCTTTGACGGATGCTTGCGATGCCTGCCTTTCTCCGTAAACGTAAAAGAAAATACTTTTGCCGTCGGAGACGAATAGCTTTCTTTCCGGTTGGCTATATTCCCATCTTGCTTTGCCGGGGCGTTTAAGAATGAGATGACCGGATTCGCTGGCTGTGCGCCCATCGGCGCCGGCGTATATCTGTGTGAAATCGGCGGCCAGGCCCTGCATGCGCGCATACTTGCTTTGTAATCCATCGATCAATGTCGAGAGATTGACTTCCTGTCGCCAGCCAGTGGCCGAAGCCGCCTTGGCCGCGACTGCCGCGACGATACGGCCTTCGCTGTGCCCGGCAGTCATTGAAAGGCAAAGCGCGATGGCTATGCCAGGCAGAATTATTTGCAGATGGCGACAAATCGTTGGCTGCAGGCGGCTGGATGTGACTGGCGGCATGAACTCCTAACCTTCTTGTTGCGGTTCGGGATCTGTACTAGTGAAGATGTCTTCGAGCGTGCGGCGTTTCGGGTTGATCGATATAAGATGACCGTTGCATTGGCGAATCAGGGCGAGCGTTTGCTCGATGTCGGCTTCGTCGTCGATCAGTATCTGTATGCCGTTGGGCGTTGAACTGATCGATTGCAGCGAGGCGATGGTCTGGCGCTGGGCCTTGAATGTGTCCAGGTTTGTGCCGACGGCGAGAATTTCCAGTGTGGTCTCGTCCTGCATGGTCAGTTCCTCGACGGTGCCGCAACGCAGCAGCTTGCCGTTCGTCATGATGGCGGCGCGGTCGCAGAGCGTTTCGACGTCCGAGAGGATATGCGAGGAGAAGAAGAGGGTTTTATTCTGGCGGCGCAAGGCGAGAAGCAGGTCGCGAATCTCGCGGCGACCAATGGGGTCTAGGCCGGACATAGGCTCGTCCATGAAGACGATTTCGGGATCGTTGACGAGGGCCTGTGCGATGCCTGTGCGCTGGAGCATGCCCTTGGAGTATTTGCGTAGCTGGCGGTCGGCGCGCTCGCCGTCGAGGCCGACCAGGTTGAGCAGTTCGGCAGCCCGCTGTCGAGCTTGTTGCTTGCTGAGGCTGAAAAGCGCCCCGGTATATTCGAGAAGCTCGCGCCCCGAAAGATAGTCGTAGAAGTAAGGGTTCTCCGGCAGGTAACCTATGCGTGCGTGCGTGGCGACATTGTCGATGGGCTGGCCGAGGATTCGCGCCGTTCCGGCAGTCGGATAAATCAGGCGCATCAGCAGCTTGAGCGTCGTCGTCTTGCCCGCGCCATTGGGGCCGAGGAAGCCGAAGATTTCGCCGCGGCGAATCGTCAGCGATAGATGATCGAGCGCGCGCACGCGGCGCTTTTTGAACAGGCCGACTTCATAGTCTTTGGTGAGTCCGTCAATCTCTATAACCGTATCGGTTGGTTCTTGCACAGCGGTCATTTGGCTCTTCTCTCAAGGCATTTGCCGGCGGCGCGCAGGAAGGTCTCGCGCAGTTCGGGATTGCTGATGCGCGCCGCGTCATCGCTGAGCGGCAGTGCGGCTTGTTCGGGGGCGACGAAATGAAACTCTCTGGGGGCAGGGCTGTCATCGCTGAGGCTGTCCGGGTTAATGACGAATTCGATGGTGGTGACGGCGGGAGCGCCGAGCAGGGAATTCAGGCGAAAGAGCGCCTGGCCTTTGATGCGATCAAGTTGCGTGCGCCATGTCTGATCGGCGACGGCGACGATCAGAGTCTTGCGTTCGAGGCGCAGCGGTTGAGTGGCTTTTCTGACCTGGATGCCGACCGCCGCCGTCCAGGCGGCGAAGACTGCCTGCTGCCGTGCTTCGGCGGAATCGCCGATGTGGCGAAGCATTTGCGGCAGCAAGTTGAGCAGGCTCGTCATCATAGCAGAGATCAGAGATCAGCGGTCAGAGATCAGCGGTCAGAAGACAGCGCCTAACTTCTGACCGCTGATCTCTGACTTCTGACTTCTGATCTCTAATGCTGTACCTTCGGCCAGTAAGTGGCGAAGTTGAAATCCGGGCTATTCTCCCGCGTGTGGCATTGGACGCAGCCTGTCGGTGTAGGCATAAACCCAAAGCCTTTTGCGGGCGCTGCCACATGTGCGCGGCCCGGCCCGTGACAGGCTTCGCACTGCACGTTGGCGAACTGTGGCGTTGAGATGAGCGACTGGAAGCCGCCCTTGTTGAAACCGACGACGTGGCAGCGAACGCATTCATTGTCGAATTGCTGGCTCTTACGCTCCAGTGTCGCCATGGCATGAGCGTGGCCGGTCTTTTCCCAGACAGCGTATTGTGCGGCATGGCAATTCATGCAAGTGGCAGCGCCGACATATGGGGATTCCTGAGAAACCGTTTGCGGTGTCGGCGGAGGATTGGCATCCATGCTGGTTTTCTGCATGTTGGTGAAATCGTTGTGCGCCGCCGAGACGGTCTCCGCCGCCTGCGGGTCGTCCGGCAGATCTGCGTCGAGAGCGACATAACGGTTGATCTGGTTTTCGATGGTGCTGTCGCTACGCAGGTAGTAGCGCAGTTCGCCTAGATACTTGGTTTGATTGAAGGCGTAGGTGATGGTGGCGCGGCCAAAGTGCTCCGGCTCATTCATCAGGCTCATCTGTCGCGCGACAATCAGTGTGTCTATGTCTGGGTTTTCGCTCGCCAGGCGCTGCGCCATGTCCTGCGGCAGGTAAGCGAGGACGACGACCATATCGGCTTTCTGTTTGGCCTCTGGAATGATGCGTCTGGCGGTTTCAAAAACATCATTGATGCGAAATCCTGCATAGAGAGATTCGTGCTGGTTGGGCCCTGTCGGCTTGCCTTCGGTGAGGCCAACGAAGGCGATGCGGAGCTTTTTGCCTGGGACGGCGCGACTGAGCGACACCTCGCGAATCAGGTAAGGCTGTGGCGCTTTGTGTGAGTCGTCGGCGGGCTCAATGTTGGCGGAGACCAGTCGATTGATAAACGGATACTCATCGAGCCGCTTTTCATAGCCGTCCTTTTTGAAGAGTTCGGCAACATAAGGCAGATCATTAAAACTGATATTGGCGACGTCCTGATGGAAGTCCGCGTAGCCCTTGACTACCCATTGGTTTTTTGTCATAACCTCTGCGGGCAGGTGGTCGCCGGCAAAGCGGTCATCTGTGAACAGGTTGCCCGCGTCAACGAAGAGAGTAGGGACTTCCATATTCGATCTGTGCTTGAAGGCTTTGATATAGCTGACACGCCGTGCCAGTCCACCCATAGGGTGGCTCGGTCAGCCACAGGTTTCGAGGCTACCGTGAATATCAGCACCGTAGATAATCGCCAACGCATAGCCATCATCTTCGCCAAGATGTTCCTTGATCTTCGGTGAATTGATATCGAAATTCACGGGTGCATTCATATCGGCTTCGCCGGACTCGGAGCCCGAGCAGCCGAATTGCAGCGCAGTGAGCGCCGCGATGAAAATAAGAGTTGCCAACAGCGATGCCTTACGACGCAAAGTAGACCTCCGAAATATTGAAATGCGCTTGAGCCTGGCGCGAAGCGAATCAGCGGCGCATCTGTATGGCGTCGCCGCCGCCAAAGTATAAAGATAATGCCCGACAAAGAACCAAGAATCATTCTTGCGTCATCGTCGCCGCGGCGCGCCGATCTGCTGCGCACCATCGGAGTCGAATTTGAGCTTGCGCCGAGTCAGGTTCAAGAGCGGCCTCACGTTGGTGAAGCGCCAGCAGATTATATCACACGCCTGGCGCGCGCTAAAGTGATCAGTATTGCCCGCAAGCGCGAGCAGGGCCTGGTGATCGGCGCGGATACGATTGTCGTGCTTGACGGCAAAATATTGGGTAAGCCTGTGGATGAAGCCGATGCCGCGAGGATGTTAAGGAGCCTGTCTGGGCGCTGGCATGCGGTGATGACTGGCGTGGCGCTTTACGACGTGGCGACGCGGCAGGAGGTTGCCGATTATGATAAGACGCTGGTTCGGTTTGGCCAGTTGAATGAGCCGGAGATCGATTGGTATGTGAAGAGCGGCGAGCCGATGGATAAGGCGGGCGCCTACGGAATACAGGGACTTGCAGGCCTGTTCATAGAGGAGATCGCCGGCAACTACTTTAACGTCGTTGGCTTGCCGCTGCCGCTGGTCTATCGCCTGGCTCGTCGTTTGGGCTATTCGTTTATTAATTAACCCTTAATCAAGCTCAAACGCAGGTCGCCGTATAGAAGTAAAGCGAACCGTGAGTCTGATAACGGCTCTGTTTTTATTCTTTGTTATATGCTTAGGGCTTGTCTGTTTTCTGGTTTGTTTTACTCTGCTGATCTCTGTGTGCCCTTTTTTATTGGATGGATGGTTGCGTTGACAGGGGAAAAGGGGCGAAGTAGAATTTCTATCTCAGGCGCTTTAAGTTGGTTAAAGGTAATCTTTCATATTGTTAGAGATAAAACCATATGGCTATAAGTAAATCCGATGTATCGACTGAATCGAATACTGTTACTGTCGCGGCTCCTGCGGCTTCACCCTCGGATGATTTGGCAAAAGGGAATATCAGTTTTTTCGGCTCGCTGATAGATTATTTTTTAAGATTGCTTAGTTCGGTTCGCTTTGGTCTGATTATGCTTAGCACCCTTTTGACGTGCTCCATGATCGGTATGTTGATCATGCAGATTAACGTTGAAGGATTTCAGAAGTATTATGCTGCGCTTAGTCCGGCAAAGAGGATAGCGTTTGGCACGCTTGGTTTCTTTGATATATATCATTCATGGTACTTTTCTTTGCTGTTGGCGATTACAGGGCTCAATATTATTCTTGCCTCGATTGATCGTTTCCCAACCGCATGGCAGTACATCAAGAAGCCGAAGTTGATTGCCTCGCCAAAGTTTATCCGTGCGCAAATGTTTTCAGCGGAGGCCGATTATGCTGGTCATAGTGGTCAGCTGGTTGAAGGGATAAAAGAGAACTGGCGACGTAGGCGATTTAGTGTTCGTGTGTCGGAGGGGGAAGGGAGAACTACTATCTTTGCTCAACGATATGTGTGGAATCGTTTGGGTGCTTATGCGGTACACGTTGCGTTGTTGACCATTTTCACGGGGGGATTTCTGACCAATCGTTATGGTGTCGGTGGAAGTATGGAGATTGAGCCGAATAGGGTTTCGGACAAATTTGGAATCTTGCAATATACGCTTGATGGGCCGAAGGCTAGTACCATGACGCTGCCGTTTAAGATTCAGTGCCTTGATTTACAGCAGACGCTGATTCGGCCAGAGGGCGGTCTTGATGCGCAAAATACGATTGATTGGTTGAGCTTCATTCGAATTGAAGATAATGGTCGAATGAATGATATGCTTGTGCATTTGAATAATGTAGGGAATTATCGAGGGTATAGATTTTTCCAGTCTCAATTTTCGCCTTCTGCCAGTGCCAGACAGGTGTCTGTGAGTTTTGAGCCGGCCTCGGGTGGCGAAGCGGTGACCGTGACGATTCGCAAGAATGAGGCTGTGGATGTGCCTGGTATTGGCAGTGTTCGGTTCGTTGAATTTTATCCGGATTTTGAGATGAGCCCCTCCGGTTTTGCGCCTATCCAATCGGCTGAATATAACAGGCCCTTTGCGCAGTTGGAGATTTTAACGCCAGCAGGGGAGCGCAGAGGAGCACTGGCGCTCGGGCCGCAAGCGGCGGCGTTTTTTGATTTGGGAAAGAGCGGTCAGAGTGTGAAAGATGACGTAGAGAAAGAACTGTTGATTAATGGCAAGAGAGTTTTGCTTAAGGATTTTGAGAAGGTATCTCGTGCGCATACGTTGACTATTCAGTATGATCCGGGGCGGACGCCTGTCTATATTGGCTTTGTATTGCTTTTGATTTCGCTGTGTGGAGTATTCTTCTTTTCGCATCAGCGGTTGTGGGCTGTCCTTGAACCGTCAGGCGATCACAGAGGGGGCAAGCTTTATATTGGCGGTAATGTGAATCGTAATCGGCAAGCTTACGAAGAGACCTTTAATCGAATGGTTCTGCTTGCTACAGGGAAGCAGGGATTGCCAAGCGGAGATTAAAGTCCTGCTTTGGTTTATCAGACCAGCCCACCCTCACCCACCAGTCGAGTCTGATAATATATATTATGTGATTCCATACCTGATCTGATTGGCTGGTCATTAGAGCTACAATTACTCAAAGGCGGCTATTCCTGTGATGTGCTGTCCGAGGACTAGCAGGTGTATCTCGTTTGTCCCCTCATAGGTGTAGACTGATTCGAGATTGCACATGTGCCGCATGATGGGATACTCGCCAACAATGCCGTTAGCTCCAAGCACTGAACGCGCCGTCCTTGCGCACTCAAGCGCCATGGCCACGTTGTTCATCTTTGCCATAGATACATGAACAGGCTTCAAAGTCCCTGCATCTTTCATTCTTCCCAATTGTAAACATAGTAGTTGAGCCTTACATATCTCCGTATACATTTTGACCAGCTTTTCCTGAGTTAGCTGGAAGCCTGCGATGGGGCGCGAAAACTGCACGCGCTCTTTCGCATAGGAGACTGCCGCCTGAAAGCAATCTATGGCTGCGCCGAGTGCACCCCAGGCAATGCCATACCGCGCCTGCGTCAGGCACATTAAGGGGGCCTTTAATCCAGCTGCACTCGGCAGCAGATGATCTTCAGGGATCAAGCAGTCTTCCAGGAAAAGCTCTGCGGTTACAGAAGCGCGTAAGCTCAACTTGTGCTTAGTCTCTTTTGTCTTAAAGCCCTTCGTTCCCTTCTCAACTATAAAACCACGAATAGTATCATCGGCCACTTTTGCCCAGATAATTGCCAGATCAGCGATGCTGCCATTAGTTATCCACGCTTTTGAGCCGTTCAGCAGCCAGCCATCAGCAAGGCGCTCGGCTTTTGTCATCATGCCACTCGGATTCGATCCAAAATTGGGTTCTGTCAAGCCGAAGCAGCCAACCAACTTTCCTTCAGCCATACCTGGCAGGAATTGTTTCCGCTGTGGCTCAGAGCCAAAGGCATAAATGGGATACATGCAGAGAGCGCCCTGAACCGAAGCGAAACTACGTACACCTGAATCTCCTGCTTCGAGTTCCTGCATGACCAGACCATATGCCACATTATTCATTCCAGCACAGCCATAATCACTGGGTAAGTTGGCGCCTAACACTCCTAATTCACCTAGTTTTCTAATTAGTTGTTGGGGAAACTCGCCGCGCTCATAGGACTCAGCAATTATTGGTTTAACTTCTGCTTGAACAAATTCACGCACAGATTGCATGGCCATGCGCTCATCATCAGCCAGCGAGTCTTCCAATCCGAAAAAATCAACTAATCTTGACACTATCCCACCTCTCAGCCGAACTTATAAATTAGCAGATACATCTATGCCGCTAAAATGCTTGATGATCTCTGCATGAACCGCCACGGCAATTTCCTGTGGTGATTTTGCACCAATCTCCAAGCCAATCGGTGCTTTGACGGAACTAAGAAACGATTCACTAATGCCCTCTTGCCGCAAGCGGCGAAAGACTCCTGCAACCCTACGCCTGCTTCCAATCATGCCTATGTAGCCCACCTCATGATTTGCTATTTGCTTTAGGATCGTCTCATCATATTGATGTCCGCGGGTAACAATTACAACTGCGGATTCTCTATTCAGCATAATGGAATCCCCAATATGATTGAAATTAACTGAGAGGAGCCGTATATCGCAATCTGGTAACTTATCCTTGGCTAGAAATTCCTGCCGATCATCAATCAAAGCGATTTCCAGGCCAATCATTGTTCCCATCAGTGCGATGCTGCGGCCCACATGCCCGGCTCCGAATATGAACAGGCATCGCCGCCCTCTTATGCGTTCTGCGACGATCTTCACAATCTCGGGAGCCTGTGTGCCGCCTTCACTTGTCAGATAGAGTATTTCATCCTGGCTATGCCAAAATTGCTGTAGCTCTTTAGTGAGAATTGCCGAGAGCCCAAGCGACTTGATTCGAGATATTTCCCTGATCCATATTAGCTTTCCTGTGTCGATAAATCGAACAAGCACAGTTTCTTCCTTTATAGTTTCTTCCTTGTTTCCCATTTTGATCTGCTTTTTTAATCTATGGTCAGGCTCGAGAGCCAGATCCCAAATCAATGTTTCGATTCATCTATTAATTTTACCTCGCAGGCCGATTACACGACTCGTTATCAGACTCTTGTTTTCACCTGAAGGGGTGAACCCCTTCGTTCAGTAGACGCTTCCTATGCTTGTCGAGTGCTTATCGGGCGTCAGCCTTTATAAAACCGTGCGATGGCTGAGACGATGTATTCCTGATCATCTAAATTCAATTCGGGATAGATGGGGATAGCCAGGACTTCTTCTGCTGCCCTTTCCGAATTAATAAAATCGCCTTTCTTATATCCCAACTCCTCAAAGCAAGTCTGCATATGCATGGGCACGGGATAATAAATCTCTGTCCCTATACCGCAATCGGCCAGATAACTGCGCAGTTCATCCCGCTTCCGTGCCCTGATGACATATTGATTGTACACATGCCATTGCCCTTCTTGAACCACAGGCAAAACAATCAGTTGATCAGCTACCAAACCTCTTTCAGAAAACAACTGCTCATAACGAATGGCATTAGCGCGCCGCGCTTCCGCCCAGTTTTCAAGATAACGAAACTTCACACGTAGAATAGCGGCTTGAAGCGAATCCAAACGGCTATTGACCCCTACACAGTCGTGATAGTATTTCCGCTTGGCGCCGTGCCCACGCAAAACGCGCAAGTCCTCTGCTAACTCGGCGCGATTCGTCGTCATCATCCCCCCATCTCCGGCCCCGCCCAGATTTTTCGACGGGTAGAAGCTAAAGGCGCCAACGTCACCGAGACTGCCAGCACGCCGGCCTTTGTATTCGGCGCCGATGGCCTGCGCTGCATCCTCAATCACTATGGCGCCAACCTGTCGTGCTACCACTTCGACGACATCCATCTCTGCGCATTGCCCAAAGAGATGTATAGGCATGATTGCTTTAGTTCGTTCCGTCACCACGGAAGCCAGTTGCGTGACATCCATGTTAAAGGTCTGCGGATCGATATCCACAAATACCGGCGTCGCTCCGAGCCTGACAATCGAGCCGACCGTTGCAAAAAAGGTGAACGGCGAGGTGACTACCTCATCACCGCGTCCTATGCCAATCGCCATCAATGGCAGCAACAAGGCATCCGACCCGGATGCACAACCCACGGCATATTCACAATGACAGTATGGCGCAATCTCTTTCTCTAGCTCCTTCACTTCCGGCCCGAGGATCATCTGCTGACCTTCGAGAACATTCTTCACCGCCGCCTCAATCTCGCCCGCGAGATTCCTGTACTGCGCCTTCAAGTCAAGCATAGGTATCTTTCGCATCATTGCTGTAGTCACTTGGCAATCACTCCTTCAATCATTTTATTTCAGCGGCTTCCTGTTAGCCTTTCGCCTGATCCGCAACTCTCTCTGTAGCCAATTATTCATTTTTAACTTCCTGGTTTTCTCGCTTCGCCCCATCGGCGCGCGAGTCAAGGTAGCCTTTGAGCCAATGATATTGGCTGACATACTTGCTTGTCTCACTCCTGAAGATCGGCACAACATAGGTCTTAACGATATATTTCTTGCGAACCCGGCCTCGACGCGATCTCGACCGCACGGCAACTCGCTTGCTGACGGTTATCGCTGGCCGCCGGTTCAGATCAGGGTTGGCCATCCACTCTTCCTGCTCGCTCGAAAGCAGCGACAGCACTCGACCGACCCCGCCATTATAGGCCGCCGCAAGATAAGGGCCGACCTGCGCAGGGCCAATATCAAAGCGCGACTGAAGCACCTCCCAGTCCGCATCGCAAAGCAGCACCTGAGCCATTACCGCATTGACGGGATCACCCATGGCGACGGAAAAATCCGCCGTCAGGCCAGCCTCCGGATACTTTCTCAGCAGCAAAGTGTATGTCGAAGCAATCATCTGCACCAGTCCCCTGGCACCGGCCCTGCTGATCGAGTAAGCATAAGCTTTCTCGTTATTCGTCGCTAACACGGTCAGCACCCTGCGGGCTAGCGGCTCTGCCAGCCCTTGAGAACGAAACTCCCCCGGATCAATATGCTCATTTATCAGCAAGACGCGAATCACTTCACGCGGCACCACCTCTGTAATGCTACGACCCTCGAAGGCGCGCGAACGAACCTTGCGATTCTTCAATCGCTCATATGCTTTCTCAATAAATTTATCCTGAACTTCCAGGCCACGCCGGACGGCGTAAGGACTTTCAATCTCTGCCGAATACGGAGTATAAATCGCTTCAATCACTTCAGAACTGCCACCAAATCGTCCGCCCTCATTTGACACGGGATATTTAATGGCCAGGACCCGTCCGCCGGCGGGATTCAAGCATTCAAATTCCGAGTTAATCCCATTCTCCCGCCTCAAAAAAAGCGTGTAGCCAGGCGTCAATGTCTCAAATCCCTTGTTATCCCGCTTCAGCCCACGAACGATGTGAAATTTCCCCTCTGCATCAAGGATGGCCAAAGCCATCTCACGCCCGGTAATTCCTATTACAGCAACATCCTTGAACCGCCGCCGCGACACGCGCACCTGACGAACGGCGACGACGCCCTTTTGCAAAGCGACATTCTCTTTCTGTAATAGTGATCGCGCTTCTGAAAGTTTCGATAATACGCCTTCATCTGCGACGCCGCCCGGCAACCCTCGCCCGAATCCGGCAACCGCAATCATGCCGACCATTATTAACAGGATGATTATCCTGACTGCCTCTCTCATATTAGTTCGACTCCCTGGCCTGCATCTTAGCAACTATATCCTACAGGCCCCAAGTCTCCCAAAAAATACTCGCGTCGGCTGCCCAGATGCGTCCCCGCACTCACGCTAGATTGCCAGCCAGAAAACCGTTTACACGCTTCCAGACCTCTTCGGTTGCCTTTGCATTATAAACACAGGAACAGAAAACTCAATCACTCGCCCCTCGCTCGCCTTCGCTCGCCCTTCGCTCTCCATGTCTTCTCTCTTCTTTGCTACTCCACAAAATAGAACAAACGTTATCAGACTCTAGTTCGCCTGCCGTCTCAGGCAGCGCCGAAGGTCGGCTGGCCTGCCTGCCGTCTCAACCCATCAGTTGCTGCCATTCGGCCAGGGTGCTAACTCGCATACAGAAATTCTCCTGCCTTTCGCGGCCAAGGGTACTCACAGGGCGCGCTGCATAATGATGGCCCGGATACAATTCCGTGCGGTCAGGCAGTTTGCCTAGCACCTGAGTCAATGAATGATAGAGCTGCTCAGAGTTGCCGCCAGGCAGATCCACACGCCCACAGCCGTTAATGAACAGCGTATCCCCGGAAACCAGCGAGGAACCGACCAGAAAACATTGACTGCCCGGCGTGTGACCCGGCGTATGCAGGAAAGTGACTGTCGCGTTGCCGACGCGCAGTTGATCGCCGCCCTGCACTTGCGCTAGATCACTGTCAGACAGTCCGGTCACGATCTTCAGGCCATCCGCTTCCATCTCATTGACATATACCTTTACAGGGCGCAAAGCCTGCAACTCCGCCAGCCCGTCAATATGATGCCCGAAAATATTCCCGCCCGCGTGGTCCGGATGATAATGCGTAACCAGCGCCCCCATCAGGCTCAACTCTTGCCTATCAATCTCATACAGGATTCCACCAACATCCCAGGCCGGATCAACGACCAGACATTCGCGCGTCTCCTCATCGCCGATCAGATAAACAAAGTTGGCCATCTGCCCCGCGAAGTCATCCGCACGCGCAAAATCCCTGCCGGCCAACAACTGCTTAATGAAGATTCCCATCTTAACCTTCCGCGCCCTTGAGCGGCAGCGCGATTATTCAGCCCTTGCTTGAAAAAGCGCCATCGCTGAGGTAAAAATTTAGCTTATGAAGCGTTACAGAGCCAGGACACAATCCATCATTCTTCTGATTCTTTTCACTTTGCTGCTTACACTTGTCAGCGCCTGCAGCTCCAAACAGGAAAAAGCCCGCAAGGCCGTAGAAGAAAAACTCAAGAATCAAGGTATTCGCGAGATGACTGTCGATTACTTTCATCCTGCCGACAACATACCTGACAAAGCCTATATCGCCGTCACGGTCACCTACAACTTTGCAACCAGCGACGGCTCCTTCCAAAAAGAGTACCTCGGCTACATTCTCAAACAGGACGGCCAGAACTGGACGGTTGAACGAAGCACGCTGCACACAAAAGAGAAAGATCGCGCCGAAACCGCCCTGGCTGGCCGCAAATAAAAAGATCGCCAGCCAGCCTAAGCCAAATACTCCCCTGTGGCGACCGAGCGTCTGCGTGTGCGGGCCTGTCTACTTCTTGCGCTTTTCGTAACCGCTGGTGGTTTCACCGTACTGCGAACGATACCACGCCATTTCATCATCAAACCCGGCCTCTCCACGCTCAAAGGGGCGCGCGCCTGTTCCCGTGCCGTAGTAGCCACCCGGCGGCAGCGGCCCATACATCTCGCCTCTGGCATCCGCAGGCTTCGGCTTCGCTTTCTGATAAGGCTTTTCGTAGCCACCGCCTATGCCAAATCCCTTGGCGCGCGCTGATAAATTACGCGATGGATGGCGCAACTTGCTCGACGCGCCGCCGCGAACTTCGCGACTGCTGCCGCCGGGTTCAGCCATCGCGTTAATGTCGTGCGCGTAGCCGCTCTTTTCCACCCATTTGCCCTGCTCGCCGTGGGCGCTGCCGAGCCGTGTCGCCTTATCCCCTGTTGTCTCGGCTTGCTCATCACTCGCGCCGCTTACCTGTGGGCTCTGCTCTTTGCCTTCTGCCATCAATATCAATCCTTCGATTAAAGATTCAACCGATCAAGCCTATTCTACAGCGAAGAGGCCCTGGCCTGCACGTTCTCTTCGTCGGGCGAATCAAGCAAGTCACTATCATCATCGTGCAAGTGGCCGCCATAACCATACTGTCGCAGCCGACGGTACAATGTTCGCCGGTCTATGCCGAGGATTTGCGCCGTTTTGATTTGATGGCTGCCCATCTTTTCAAGAATCTTGATGATATAACGACGCTCGACTTCTGCCAATGGGACATTATCCAGTATGGCTTCTTCAACGATGTCGCGCTCCGGCGAGGTGACGCTCACTGGTAGATCGTCCATGGTCAAAATGTCGCCATTGCCCATGGTTAAGGCATGCTCGACGGCGTTCTCAAGCTCGCGGACATTGCCTGGCCACAGATGCGTCATCAAGACGCGCATCGCTTCGCTTGAAAAGCGCCGCCCCGGCTCACCGTGCTGTTGCGCAAATTTTTGTAGAAAATGATTCACCAGCAGCGGGATGTCTTCACGCCGGTCTTTCATATCCGGCAGTCGAACAGGGACGACGCTCAAACGATAAAACAGATCCTGGCGAAACTCGCCATGCTTGACGGCCTCTTCCAGATCGAGATTGCTGGCGGAGACCAGGCGCACATCAATCGCAATGTTCTCGCGTCCGCCGACGCGCCTGACGACGCGCTCCTGTAAGACGCGCAGCAGTTTCACCTGCAGGTTCGGCGATAGTGTGTTGATTTCGTCGAGGAAGACCGTGCCGCCCTGCGCCTCTTCAAGCAGGCCGCGACGCGTTTCGTGCGCTCCTGTGAAGGCGCCTTTCTGATGCCCGAACAACTCTGATTCGAGCAGCGTCTCGGGAATCGCCGAACAATTGATCGGCACAAACGGCGCATCGCGCCGGTCGGAATTGTAGTGAATGGCCCTGGCAACCAGTTCCTTGCCAGTGCCTGTCGAGCCAATAATCAAAGCCGAGGCATCGCGGCGCGCCGCGATGCGCCGAATCACTTCAAACAATTGCAGCATAGGCTTGCTGCGCCCGACGATGTTGGAAAAATTGTAACGGTCGCGCACTTCAGCCCGCAGTTCGCGCACCTCGCGCCGCAGGCTGCGCCGTTCGAGGGCTTTCTCGACCGTGATCGCCAGCTCATCCAGTTGAAAAGGCTTGCCGATATAATCTTCTGCGCCGAGCTTCATCGCCTCGACCGCAGACGATATTGAACTGAACGCCGTCATGATGATGACCGCCACATCCTGCCATTCCTGACGCAGACGCGCCAGCAACTCCAGGCCGCTCATGCCCGGCAACTTGATATCTGTAATCACCAGGGCATAATCGGCTTCCTCCAGCCGTGCGATGGCGTCCTCGCCGTTCTGCACCGCAGTGACTTTGTAGCCTTTGTCGCCAAAAAAAGAGACCAGCAGATCGCACATCTGCGCTTCATCTTCGACGATGAGAATCTTCTGTTTCATATCCCTCTGCCATTTCGCTTAACGACCTGCCGTCAGGCCGCCAGCCCCCTTTGGAAGATAAACCACCAATGCGACGCCGCACCCATTCACAGGCAGGGCCGCCACCTTCGCACCGTATTCGTCAAGAATCTCTTTGGCCAGTCCCAGTCCCATGTCTTCAACTCCCCAGTTGCGCCGCGTCGACAGAAATCCGGCAAACGATTCTGAATAATCCTGGCTGCGTCCGTCTCGATCTACGCCCGTCAAGCGCACGCCGATGAATCCAGGCAATTCCGGCGGCTGTTCAATACTCAACTCCAACTGACCGCCCGCGCCGACTCGCTTGCCAGCGTTCAACAACAGATTGAAAAAGGCCTGTCGCAGTCGCGGGCCGTCGCCGTAGATCACCGGCGGCCCGCTTTTACAGACCAGCACGACGCGCACGCTGGCCTTGCGCAGATGGCTGCCCATCAGTTCAAGCGAATCGCCCAGAAAGCCCTTCAGCTCAATCGCATCGACCCTGCCCTGCGAGGGCCGCGCCAGATCAAGCATGATCCTGATATACTCGGCAACGCGCCGCGTCTGTTCCAGTATAGCGGTCAGTTCCTTGTTGCCTGTCTCGCCGGCTTTCGTCCGCATCATCAGGTATTCCGCATAGCCTGAAATGATATTGAGCGGCGTGCCTACGTCGTGGGCGATGCCGGAGATCATCTGACCGAGCGTGGCAAAATGTTCGGCTTTCAATAAGGCGTCCTGCGCCGCCGCCGCAGTGCCGCGCACAGCAATTCTGGCGAAGCCTTCAACCTCTGCCGCCGCTCCCAACAAAGGCACAATCGTCACCTTCTGGCTGGCGAGCCCGTCTGCGCTCTCAGTCTCTATCTTCACAGGCGACTTGCGCTTGAGCGCCTCTTCATGCGGACAAGCGCTTTGATGAAAGAGATCCTCACACCGTCGCCCCAACCACTCGCCTGCGGCGCCGCCATGCGCTTCAAGCCACCGCCGATTGGTGTAAAGAATCTGCCCGTCCGCCGAATGAATGGAAATTTCTTCATCCAGAGCATCGAGCAATGCCAGCCAGGACTCTTTATATTGATTGGTCAATTCCATCGCCGCTTCCTGAGTCAACTGCCTGCCGCAGAGATTCAGCGCCTCGCTGATCATCTCCCCTGTGACTCGGTTTAATCTGCCGGCCTGAATCATCTTCCGCTGTGCAGTTTCCGCAAGCAAACCCTGAGATCACAGAGCAAAGGATATACCACCCGCCAGCACATATTTGACGAGCAGTAATGCTCATTTTAAGGCTGGAAGCAACAACCTGCAACAATCTTGTCGCACTACTGTCTCAACTCGGCTCATTTCAGCGCCGTGCACCTCATCGATTAACTCAACACTGCCGAGGCACACGGCCAAAAGATGGCGCAGGCCGGCAAGTTCGCTAATCCGACTTGCAGCCCTGTCCCAATGGCTCGTCAGGCGCTTTGCTAACGGTTCGCTGGCGCAACATTGCCAAGAAGGACAGCATGGACATAAAAAAGAAGCAGGAGGGAAATCACTAACCCTCCTGCTTCTTTTTTTCGTCTGGCGGACTGAACGTCAGTTCGCCGTCGCTATCTCTTATCGATATTGCATGGCCGCCGAATCGATGGCCTGGGGCCTTGCGCGCTTGCCGCATGACCGGCACTGACGGTTGCCGCAGAAGTCACACTATATGACTGCGCACTATTGGCGGTTCGCCGAGCCACCACCAGCGCGCCCGCTTCACCGATCTGTTCCTGCGTCGCATCCAGGGCGAACGAACTGATCGTCACGATGCTGTCACGCGAGGTGAAGTAAGCAATCCGCCCGGTGCGCGGGCCAACCAGCGTCAGCAGATTGAGCTCCGTCGCATCAATCGTATCTACTGTGCTCAGCGCCAGGACTTTGCCCGAATGCGTTGCCAGCATCCACTGTGAATCCTGACCGTCAATCAGGCGTGTCAAACCGGCCTCGTCACGGAATTCATCCACAAAGACTTTGCTCGCAATTACCTTACTCAAGTTCTTGCTCAGGCGCGCCACCGCCAGCATTGGCGGCTCAAGCGCATTAAACAGGCTCAGGGTGCGAATGATGCTGCCGGGCTTGCCACGACGGTCGTTTATCGGCTTTCTAATTTGCGCTGTATAGCCCTGTCTGACGATACCGATTGTGCGCTTCGTGGCGTCGTACTTCAGCATTCGCGGGCTGCCATCCACATCGCTGCTGGCCGCTAACGAATCGAATCGGAAAAGTGGCTTGAGCTGGGCAGCAACGTCGTCGCCGGTTAGATCGATCTGGCAGACATTGCCATCGCTGGTGACGGCTAAGGCAAACGACCCCTGCGCAAATTTGCCCGCCTCGTCATACTTCGCAAGCACTTCGAGGTTGCTGCCCGCAGTCATCGAAACGCCTTCCGGGAAATTCTCCCGGTAAAGACGCTTTTTCAACTGCATCGTGCCGTCGCCATCAAGCCTGTAAAATGAGAGTTCCGTCTCGTTCCTGGCCTTATCCCCTTCGCCAGACTTACTGTTCCAATAGACTGCCAAGGTATTCGATGCCGCATCAACATCCAGATAGGTGATGCGACCACCAGCATTGTAGGCTTCCGGTTTGACGATTTCGACATGGTAAAGGTAACCATGATCGACATTGTAGGTGAAGATCGAAGCGCCGTTCGTGAAAACCAAGATCTTGCCGTTATAAGCAAGATCGAAATCATCCGGCGCGTCGCTGTCGATGGTCTTTTCGTCGCCGACGCCGGCGATATCAACCATCACAATGTTGTCATCGAAAACCGGCTTGCCATTATCGTCGAGATTGAGAGGGATATGGGCGATTGTCGCAATCTCCTGGACGCCGCCTTCAACTTTTACGAAGCGCGTCCCCCGCACATAAACCGTCTGGCTGTTCTCATCATAGATCAGCTTGGTTGGATAATAGAGTCGGTTTGCCTCGCCCGATAGCATTTCAATCGGATGTGACTTGACGCTCTCCAAAGGCTTTTTCGAATCGAGCACATAAATATTATAGTTGTCGAGTGCTTCCACCGCCGCAGGGTCGGCTGGCATTTTCGTCGGCGCGTAAGGCGCGACCAGAATAAAGCGATCATAGGCAAAGGCCATATTATTGTTTGCGCCATCCGCCCCGGCCATATCCACCGACGCAACTTTCCAGGGTTGAGCAGCCTGTGGCGAACTCACAAGCGTCCCGCCAAGCAGCGTCAATGCGATCAATATCACACCCAAACGGGCAGCGTTCCGAGTGTTGCCTCTTTTCATCGCCTTTTCCTTTCGCTCTCACTCCAGAGG
>JBBWZK010000191.1:0-25984 GCA_039648975.1 Blastocatellia bacterium | reverse complement strand
GAGATAAAGCACGCTCGCGCGCCGCTCTCGACGAATTGCGGTTCATGAGCAGCGGCGTCATGATGATTTCAACGGCTGAGAACTCAGGCAGCAGGTGATGAAATTGGAAGATGAACCCAATCTCCCTGTTGCGAAACCGTGCCAAGTCTACATCACTGAGTTTCGAGATGTCAAATTCGGCGACTTTTACGGTTCCGCTGCTCGCTCGATCCAACCCTCCTAAAAGATGCAATAGGGTTGATTTTCCAGCGCCCGACGGGCCGACCACCGCCACCATCTCGCCTTGTGCAATCTCAACCTGCAACTTGTCGAAGACGACGACGCGGCTGTTGCCTGATTCATATATTTTTGTCAGGCCCTCGGCCTTGATCATGGCCGATTGCGCCGGCTCGAATTGTGGATCGTGAATGACGGGCTGCGGATTGCCGACTGCGGATTGTGTGAATACGGAAGTGGCGGGCTGCGTCTCGACGGCTGCGCCATCAACAAAAGTCTTTGAATTGTCGGCCATCAAAATAACATTCTAAATTGTGCAATCCGCAATCCGCAATCCGCAATTGGCTCACTCATACCGCAAGCCTTCGACGGGCGTGATACGCGCAGCATTCCACGAAGGGTAGAGGGTGGACAGGAAACTGATGGCGATGGCGACCAGCACGACGACTGTAACATCCACCATATTGAGGTGAAATGGCAGGTAGTCGAGCGCGTAAGCTCCCGCCGGCAGCTTGATCCAGTGATAGAGGTCGGCGAAGTGACAGAAGCCCGCGCCGGCAATAACGCCTATACCAGTGCCGACCGCGCCGATCAACATGCCTTGCAGCATAAAGAGCCACATCACGCTGCGATTGGTCGCGCCCATGGATTTCAGAATGGCGATGTCGCGCTGCTTTTCCAGGACGATCATAATCAGCACCGTGATGATATTGAGCGCGGCGATGCCGATGACGATCAGCAGGGCAATGCCGGAAACGTATTTTTCATAACTGAGGGCGCTGTAGATTGGCGCGTTCAGTTCCTGCCAGGTCTGCACTTCGTAATCGTCGCCGACGACGGCAAGGACTTTGCGGCTGATCGCCTGAACCTTATCTACATCATCGACTTTCATCTGGATCATCTCGGCAACATCCTGGCTGCCGGTCAATCGCTGCGCCGCATCGAGCGAGATATAAGCCCACGCTTCATCATAATCGTTCAAGCCGGTCGAGAAGATGCCGGCGACGCGATAATCGCGAATGCGCGGCGCCATGCCCATCGGCGTCAGGTGGCCTTGCGGTGATGTGATGGTCGCGATGTCGCCGACCTTCAAGCCGACCAGTTGCGCCAGGCCGCGCCCGACGAAGATGCGATCTATCTGCACATCCGAATTCGGCTCATTTTCCGGCTCGGCCAATAACTGTGGATCGCCTTCGGTGGCGAACTGAAAAACCTCGTTGGTTGCGGGCGGCGCACTCATGTCGACGCCTTTGAGAATCGCGCCCTCGGTCTGTTTGACGCCGGTGATCAGCACGCGCTCGTAGAGCGTCGCCGACGCCGAGCGAATGTGTGGCAGCTTGGTCAGCTTATCGACCAGCGCGCGATAATCGGTGAGCGGCTCGCGCGTCTTATGGGCGAGGTTGAGATGCGCGGTGCCGGAAAGAATCTTGGTCTGGAACTCCTGCCGGAAGCCGGTCATCATCGCCAGCACCGTGATGAGCGCCGCCACGCCTGCGGCCACCGCCGCAATGGCAATCACGGTGATGACCGAAACCATCACCTGCTTTCGCTTCGCTTTTAGATAACGCAGCGCGATGAATAATTCGTAAGGCATCGTCTCAGTATGCAGCAAGCAGGAAGCAGGAAGCAGGCGGCAAGCGGGCGACAGAGCATCCAACTGCCTCCTGCCTACTGCATACTGCCTCCTGATTTCTCCGGTCTCATATGCGGGAAGAGAAGCACGTCACGGATCGAGCGCGAGTTGGTAAGCAACATCACCAGGCGGTCAATGCCAATGCCTTCGCCTGCGGTCGGCGGCATGCCGTAGCTGAGCGCGCGAATGTAGTCTTCGTCGATCACCATCGCTTCGTCGTCGCCGGTGGCGCGGCGCGTCATCTGATCTTCAAAGCGCTGCCGCTGATCGCGCGGATCGTTGATCTCGCAGAAGCCATTGGCGATCTCCATGCCGGCGATATACAACTCGAAGCGGTCAACGAATCGCGGGTCGCGCTGGCTCTGCTTTGACAGCGGCGATAGCTCGGTCGGGAATTCTGTGATGAACGTCGGATTGACGAGATGCTTTTCGGCCACCGCCTCGAAGATTTCGCCAAGCAGGTAGCCATCCTTGAGCTTTTGCACATCCGAAATCTCAGACCGTAGATGGCCGGGCAGCCGTTCGACCGACGCCAGCAATCCTTCGCGGGTCGAAAGATCATCAACCGTCGGTTTCTCATTTTCATTCGGCCAGTAATGGGCAACGGCTTCGCGCATCGTCAGCCGTTTCCACGGTCGCGTGAAATCAATCTCAAGCTCGCCGTAAGGCAGCCTTAGCTTTTCGCCGACGCGCTCGGCGATGCCGGCGATGAGTTCTTCGGTCAACCGCATGAGGTCTTCGTATTCGGAATAGGCTTCGTAAAACTCCAGCATCGTGAATTCGGGATTGTGCGAGCGATCAATGCCTTCGTTGCGGAAGTTGCGATTGATCTCATAGACCTTCTCGAAGCCGCCAACGATCAGCCGCTTCAAGTAAAGCTCCGGCGCGATACGCGCATAAAGATCAATGTCGAGCGCGTTATGATGCGTGACGAAAGGCCGCGCCGCCGCGCCCGTCGCCAACGGTGTCAACATCGGCGTTTCAACTTCGATGTAACTGCGCGCGTCGAAGAACTGGCGAATCAGGCGAATCGTTTCGGCGCGCTTTTCAAAGACGCGGCGCACGTCGCGGTTGGCAATCAAATCGGCGTAACGCTGGCGGTAGCGCACCTCAACATCATGCAAGCCATAATGCTTGTCGGGCGGCGGCAGAAACGCTTTCGCCAGAAAGACGAGCGCTTCGCCGTGAATCGATAGCTCGCCCGTGCGCGTGCGAAACAGACGGCCTTCGGTGCCGATGAAATCGCCGAGATCGAGCAGCTTGAACAGCGCCCAGGTTGGTTCATCTACCTCGTTCGAGCGCAAGTAGATTTGCAGCAACTCGCCGCCGTCTGTGAAGCGTATGAAGGCGGCTTTGCCCATCTTGTTGATGGCGTGTATGCGCCCGGCGACGCGCACACGGACGGGCGTTGCCTCGAGTTCTTCGCCGGTTTTGCGAGGTTCGCCGTCGAACTCGCGGACGATCTGGCTGATGGCATGCGTGCGCGCGAATTTATGCGGGTACGGATCAACGCCGAGACGGACAATCTCTTCAAGCGAACGTTGCCGCTCCAGTTGCTGGTCGTTAAACTCTGGTTCTTGCTCTTGCGGTTGCTCGTCGGCCATTCGTTTCTCCAATGCTCACACGGTTGCGTTTCTGACAAACCGTACAAGCATGTGATTATAGAAATGCTATTAAATCAGTGTCAAATATGGCCGCCGGAATGCGCGCGCCGAGCGGCGATTCGTAGCGGTCGCCAAACACCACAAGTTGACTGTGAAGAGTGCGTCCGCATCGCGCCAGTCCCATAGGGACGAAATGTTTATAGTTGCCCGATCCCCTAAAGCAGCAAGCTCCGTTAGGAGCGTAATGTTGACATTGCGCCCCGACGGGGCTTGTGAGCAGGAGAGCTGTCTAGAGCGATTTTCAAATGCGTTTGCCATGTAGCGCAAGCGGTTAGCTTGCGCCCGATACTGCGCCAGCTAACCGCCTTGCGCTACATTCAATTGAAAACCGCTCTAAACTATAAACATTTCGCCCCTATGGGGCTGCTTCTGTTTGTGATTCATAGGCGGTTCGCGGCAAATTGGGCAGTTGTTGAGTATGTTTTTTATTATGCTATACTTGATAAGGATGACTCATCTGAGCATAGCACCTGATTCTCCAGTGAGCGCTTACGCAGGATCAAGACGATCCGTCCCCGTTAGGAAGTAGAACAGACATGATAGATTTAGAAATTTATACAGACAAAATCGCTGACAGTGGACGCAAGCTGATTCGCAAAGCTTATGATGAAGCGCGCTCGCGCGACCACAACCAGCTTGCGCCCGAGCATGTGCTGCTGTCGATTGCCGAGGTCGAGCGGCAGTTCTTCAACGAGGTGATGCAGAGCCTCAACCTCGACCCGCAGGTCTTGCTGCAATCGCTCGAAACCAAGCTCGGCCAGCGCGATTATCTCGGTCGCGGCATGAAGATCAGTGAAGCGATGCGCACGTTGCTGCAAAATTCGCTCAAGCAGGCGCACGAACGCGGGCGGCGGTTGATCGAATCGCATGACCTGTTCGTGGCGCTCTTCAAAGATGTCCACAGCTATCCGGTCGAGTTACTGCGCCGCCTGGGCGCGGATCGCGAGATGGTCATGCAGAAAATTCAAACACGCGTGCGCAGCCATGAAGAGAAAGAAGAAAAATATCGTCGCCGCTACGAACTGCCGCCTTACCTGAAGCACTTCGGCGTCAGCCTCAACAAGCTGGCCCGCCAGGACAAGCTGCCGCCGGTCATCGGGCGCACTGAAGAGATTCGCCAGATGATCGAAATCCTCTGCCACCGCGAGCGCGCCAATTCGCCCATGCTGGTCGGCGAGGCCGGCGTCGGCAAAACCGCCGTGGTTGAAGGACTGGCGCGCAAGATCGAGCTTGAGCCGGAATCGGTGCCGCAACGGCTGCGCAACGCCCACGTCGTGCAACTGCAAATGTCGGGCATCGTCGCCGGCACCATGCTGCGCGGCATGTTTGAAGAGCGCATACAGGGCATCATCAACGAAGTCAAAGAACGCGACAATCTCGTCCTCTTCATCGATGAAGCGCATACGATTATCGGCGCCGGATCGGCTCTGGGAGCCAGTTCCGACGCGGCGAATATGTTCAAATCGTCGCTGGCGCGCGGTGAGATTCGCATCGTCGGCGCGACCACCATGACGGAGTACAAGGAATACATTGCCGAAGATGAAGCCCTGGCGCGGCGCTTCCGTCTCGTCAAAGTCGACGAGCCGTCGGTCGAAGACACGCGCCGGATCGTCGTCGGCGTGCGCCCGCGATTGGAGCGCAACTACTCTGTGACGATTTCCGACGAAGCCATCGAAACGGCGCTGGAGATGGCGCCGCGCTACATACGCAATCTGCATCTGCCGGACAAAGTCATCGGCTGGCTCGATACCGCCTCGGTAAAAGTCGAGATCAACAATCCCGAAACCGCCGAAGTCAAAAGCGAGCACATCATCGACGTCATCAGCCAGGAATCGCGCATTCCGCGCGACATGATCTTCCGCGACACCAACGACCGTTTCCTCTACATGGACGATGCGCTGTCGGCGCGCGTCATCGGCCAGAAAAATGCCATCCGGGCCGTTGGCCAACTTTTGCGCTTGAACAAAGGGCCGCTGAAAGAGAACTTCTATAAGCCCGATGGCGTGTTGTTATTCCTGGGGCCGACGGGCGTCGGCAAGACCGAATTAGCCAAAGCCGTCGCCGAATTCATGTTTGGCGATGACGACAAGATGATCCGCATTGATATGTCCGAGTATCAAGACGGCACCATCGCCGTCGAAAAGCTGATCGGCATGCCGCGCGGCATCGTCGGCAGCGAACGCGGCGGCATCCTCACGGAACGTTTGCGTGATAATCCTTACACAGTGCTGCTGCTCGATGAAATCGAGAAGGCGTCGCCGTATTTGCTCAACCTGTTCCTGCAAGCCTTCGATGAGGGCTGGATCACCGACGGGCGCGGCAAGAAGGTTTATCTATCGGACGCCATCATCATCATGACCTCGAACCTCGGCTCGGATAATTTCAAAAAGTACATGAAGCCGTTGGGGTTCGGCACCAAGACGCTGGCCGACATCACGCAGATCAACCGCGAAGTCATCAAGGCGGCGGAAGAGCGATTTTCGCCGGAGTTCCGCAACCGCATCGATGAGATCGTCGTCTTCACGCCGCTGACGCAGGACGAAGTGAAACAGATCGCCGAGCTTTACCTAAACACCTTGCGCAAGCAGATGCGGCGGCAGGGCAAAGAACTCGAAGTCAGCGACGCCGCGTTGATTCATCTGGTCGAAAAGGGCTTCAGTCCGGCTTATGGAGCGCGCTTCCTCAAGCGCACCATAGACGAGTTGGTCAAGCTGCCGGTGACGACGCGCTGGAAAGAGTCGGATTACTTCCTCGCCGATTTTGAAGACGGCCAGATGCAAATCAAGACCAGCAAGCCATAGCCGAGCATTGCAGGGTTGCAGCAAGAGCGGCGCGGAAGTGATTCGCGCCGCTCTTGCTTTATCCAACGAGTGGCGGGCGTGAGCGGCGTGGTATAATCGCTTTGAGGTAACGCAATCCGTCAGATTGCGCATCGCCTGACGCAAGCTGAACCGCTTGCGCGACAAAGGCGCGATGGTTTTCACTCTGGAGGCAAACCGGTGCAGGGAAGACAGACGCTTGTTTATTGGCTGCTGGCATTTGTGTTGATCGCTACAAACGTAGGATTGGCGCAGGAACAGGACGAGAACGACCCGGCGAAGGCGCTGGCGCTGGTGCGTCAGGCCATCAAAGCGCGCGGCGGCGAGACGTACTTGAAAGTTCGCACGACGGTGACGCGCGGCCAGTTCACGGCATACGAAAAGGGCGCGTCGGGCAATCCTTCGGCGTTTGTCGATTATATCGCCCCGAACCGCGAGCGCACCGAATTCGGCAAGAGTGATTATAAATACGTGCAGGTGAATTCGGAGAGCGTCAACTGGATTTACGATGCCAAGGCGAAGCAGATCAAAGACCAGACCGACGAGCAGGTGAAGCAGTTTCAACAGAGCGCGCGTTACGATATGGATAATCTGCTTCGCGTCGCCAATTCACAACAGGACGTGAAACTGGTTTACCTTGGCCGGCGCGAGCCTTGGCGCAGCACGTTTTCCGAAGCCGTGCGCGTCGACTTTGCCGACGGCGGCCAGGCGACCATTCACTTCGATTCGCGCAGCCACCTGCCGTTGAGCATCGAATACAAGTCGGTGACGGCGGAAGGGCCGGCGACCAGCGAGACACGCTTTTTTCGATGGGTGGATTTCGGCGGCGTGATGTTTCCTACCATACAGGATTTCTTTCGCAACGGTCAGCAGAGCGCCCGCGTCAGCTACGATGAAGTCAATCTCAACGCCACCATACCGGACAAACTCTTCGCCAAGCCGGCGAGTATCAAGGAAGTGAAATAGAGGGAAAATGATGAATGCGGAATGATGAATGATGAACTAAAGAGGAAAGGGAAGGTGGATTATCACCAGACAATCCCACGTCCGTTTCCGCCGCGCGCCAAGCGCATCTCTAGCCATCCCCCTTATTTATCATTTATCATTCCGCCTTCATCGTTTTCTCGTGTGTGATTATTCCGCTTGACGCTAGAGATTACTCACACCATAATCTCGAAAAGAAAGCTATAATGGCTTTGGGAGTGATACGGCATGAGCGACGACCTTAAAATGATTCTTGAGCGCCTAACCGGAATCGAATCCCGTCAGGCAAATATTATAACGGGAATTATCAATCTCGGCACTCGCGTTGAAACGGTGGAAACGAAGATTAATCACTTTCAGCAGGAATCCGTCACCAATTGGGAGTCGCTTCGAGAGCAACTTTCAGAGATGCACAGCGACATTCGCAAGCTCGATAGGAAATTTGATTTGTTGAATGAAGACGTGATGGAAGTCAGGTCAGACCAGCGCGATATGAATCGCCGCGTCGATAAGCTTGAACGTAAGGTGTCATGAGAAGGCGCGAAAGCGCCGTTTGCCTGCCTACATAATCCGCTCCGGCGCTTCCTGCAAAGCCCGCAAGAATTCTTCCCGCATATCGATGAAATCCTGGCCGATGCTGCGCAACTCGCGAATCATGTAATCCAGTTCATCTTCCTGCCAGATGGGTTCGGGTGCGACGCTCGATAGACGCGCTTCGAGCGAGATGAAGCGCTCTTCAAAGGTCACGAAGCGATCCTTGATGCGCTGCCAGTCTTGTTCCGAACGGAAGTAGATGTCAATGTGCTCCTGGAACTCGACGGCGCTGCTACGCAACTGGGAAATCAAATCCAGAACGTCGTGAATCGTCACGGCGGGAGCATTCTGTTCTTCCATGACTCAACCTGTAATGAATGAAAATTACAGAGGCGCGGGAGTTGCCGCCGCGCCTTCGGATCATTGCCATCTCTGCACTTAAGCGACGGTGACTTCCTGCGCCAGATAAACGTCCTGGATGGCGTTGAGGATTTCGATGCCTTCGTTCATCGGTTTTTGAAATGCTTTGCGTCCGCTGATCAAGCCCATGCCGCCGGCGCGCTTGTTGATGACTGCCGTGCGCACTGCCTGTTGCAGATCGTTCTGTCCCGATTCGCCGCCGCTGTTGATCAACCCTGCACGGCCCATGTAGCAGTTCGCCACCTGATAGCGCGTCAGGTCAATCGGATGATCAGTGGTGAGTTCCGTATAGACCAGTTCGGAAATCTTGCCGTAAGGATTCTCTTTCGAGGCCAGCGCCTTATAGCCGCCGTTGTTGGTCGGCATCTTCTGCTTGATGATGTCGGCTTCGATAGTGACGCCGAGGTGATTGGCCTGCCCCGTGAGGTCAGCCGAGGTGTGATAATCGGCCTCTTTCGTCTTGAACGCAGGGTTGCGCAGGTAGCACCACAGGACGGTGAACAGGCCGAGTTCGTGAGCCCGCTCGAAGGCTTCCGAAACTTCCTGTAGCTGGCGCGTCGATTCATCCGAGCCAAAGTAGATCGTCGCGCCGACGCCGACGCAACCCATGTTGAAGGCCGCATCAATCGAAGCGAACTGAATCTGGTCGAACTTGTTCGGATAGGTCAGAAACTCGTTGTGGTTGAACTTCATGATGAACGGAATGCGGTGCGCGTATTTGCGCGCCACCATGCCGAGTACGCCGAAGGTGCTGGCCACGGCGTTGCAGCCGCCTTCGAGGGCGAGTTGGCAGATGTTTGCCGGGTCGAAGTACATAGGATTAGGCGCAAACGATGCGCCCGCCGAATGCTCGATGCCCTGGTCTACGGGCAGTATCGACAGATAGCCCGTGCCCGACAGCCGGCCCGTGTTGTACATGGTTTGCAGATTGCGCATCACCACCGGCGAGCGATCCGTGAAAGCGACCACGCGGTCGACATAGTCCGGCCCCGGCAGGTGCAGCGTGTCTTTAGAAATGGTTTTGCTTTGATACGACAACAGGCTCTCAGCTTCAGCGCCGAGTATCTCTTCAATCCGTCCGCTCATCACGTCCTCCTGGTATGCCATGAAATGTTTTCGTCATAATCATTGCTGCTAACCGAGCAACCATTCTAAGCTTCGCAACCAGCGAGGTCAACGGCACAAAAAAATAGGGACGCGACAAAGCTCGCGTCCCTGGAGGACCTGAGATATTTACCCATCCAAGCAGAGACGCGAGGCGAAGCAAAAATACAACGTCGCAAAAAAAAAGCGAGCGCGCCGGATCATTTCTCAGCGCGCTCGCATAGGATTGCCGCACTCGCGGGAGCTCAGTGATACCAGGCCGTTCACCGGGCGGCGGCCTTGCTGGTCAACAGGCTCGCCATGGTTGCGTGGTTATAACTTCTTGCGAGATCGACAGCTGTCAGACCTTGCTTGTTCCTGGCCTTCAGGTCAGCCCCGGCAGCGATCAGCTTTTCAAGCATCTCTGTGTCACCGAAATCAATGGAGGCGGCGTACAGCAGAGGCGTCATGCCGTAGTTGTCTACGGTGTTTACTTGCGCGCCACGCGCGAGAAGCGCCTGAACCGTGCCTGGACGATTGCTGATCGTCGCCCAGGCGAGGAGGGAGAGCTTGTCATCATCCATTTCGTTTGGATTCGCGCCCTTGCTGATCAGGTACTCAACGATGGCGGTGTCGCCGGCACTCGCGGCGTAGAGCATGAGGCTATTCGCGAACCTGCCGAGCAACTTCATCCGGTCATTGATGCTAGCGCCCGCATCAACAAGCGTCCTGACCATCTGCACGTCCCCGGCCATCATGGCGTAAAACAAGGCGGAGGCGTTGTAGCGCACTTCGACGCCTTGGACAGCATTTGGCCGGGCTCCTTTCTTCAACAGCAGGCGGACGACTTCGACGTTGCCCTTGTATTGCGCGGCGACTATCAGCGGCGTGATGCCGGTTGCCGCGCGGGCATTCACATCCGCGCCGCGCTCAATGAGCAGCTTCACTTTCTCAAGATCGCGCGCGGCCAGCATTAAAGCCGTCGTACCCGCAGCCGTTTTGCTATTCGGCTTCATCCCCTGATCAAGAAGTTTTTTCAAATCCGCCGCGCTGCCATTCAATGCGGCTTCCATCCATTCGACTTGCTCGGCGGGCGCGAGGTTCGCAAGCGCGCGCGGCTGCGCGGTTGCCCCGGTCGGCGCGGGAATCGCCTGTAGCATGGCGGAAGCGGCCCAGCTACTTCCCATTATCGAGACGAACTGGTCGTGCTGGTACGGAAACTCTGTGTCGAAGTAGGGCGGGCTTACAGGAGCCGGCGGATGCAGGCGTGACTTGACGTGCCACGAGCCGTCCGCTTCCTGTGTTTTGAGCAGGAAGCGCAGGCCGCGCTGGTATGCGAGGTTATTGGTCGCAAGTCCTGCCGCTTCGCGCAGCGCGACCAGCACCTCGCCGGTCGAGTAAGCGTCGCTGGCCATTCCAGTCAATTGCGACCACCCGCCATCCTCACGTTGTTCAGTGAGGAGTTGCTGCGCTGCCTTCTTGCAAACCTCAACTTCAGCGCCCGTCCAATGCAGACCGAGGAGATGCATGGCGCGATCTTCGGTGGTTCGCGGTTGCGCCTTGAGCAGCCACTCTCTTGCCCGCCGTATGCGTGTGGCTCTCTCGTTCTTCAGCGGTTCAGGTAGATAGAGCCGCATGGCCTGGGCACAAATCGCCGTGGCGGAGAACGGGCTATAAGATTGCGGCGGACGGACGTCAATGGTCGTCCAACTGCCGTCGGGGGACTGGCGCGAGGCGATGAGTTGCGCGTAAGCAGCGGTCGTCAAATTGGGCGCGACGCCGACAGCGTGAGCCGCAACCAGCTCCCAACTATTAAAGTATATATCGATGAAATCGTATCCCTGGACAGCCGCATCAAGGTCTTTGATAAAAGCGAAGGCCGTCGCCGTCGCCTCCCGCGCGACCGCTTCATCAACGGGGACGCCGCGCTCGCGGGCCAGCTTGAGCGGGATTTCAGGAAGCAACTGGTGATGGCAAGAGGTGCAAGTCTCTTTCTTATACCAGCCGCCCTGTGCGTGCTGGATGAGCTTGATGGCTCTGGCGGAGGCCGCACGCAACTCAGCCTCCTCGACGGGTTTGGCCTTCTCGTCTGTTCGATCTGCGGCGAAAGCTATTGGTCTGATTTTGCCAGACGGGCTGTCCGAAGCCAGAATACTATTTGGTGATTGTGTCTGCGTCTCGGACTTTTGCTGAAACCCGAAGACAACGACGATGACAGAGAAACCAAGCAGCGCTAGTTTTTTCACGAAGCACCTCCAGATACAGTGTTGTGGTATAACGACCGGATTCAACAGACGTGAGCTTATTATCGAAGCGATGAGCCGCAAAACCCTGGTGACTCAGGCGAATAAGCAGTACGGACTATGCGGCAAGCCCGGTTTCATTCAACGATCAGGCGGTATGGCTGCGAGGATACTTGCATCCCAGCGATAACCGGAGGGCGGTTCAGTGGGGCTGTAGCGCCGCGGTTAATACTCGTTCCAGTGCTTGCGGAAGTTCTATGGGGAAAAACCGCTTTTCCGAGTAACCGTAATCTTCGCCGCTTTCATCAACTACCCGGATATAGCCATGTGACGCCGCCTGATCATCAGGTATCACACGATATAATTTGCCTACTTCGAGAGAGGCTTCGTAGCCCTCGTTATCAATACAGACTGCAAAGTGCGTCTCTGGTTTGTCTTTCCTTCTCATGGTCAATCAACTAACGGAAACTTAATCTTGAATTCCTGTCTGCCTATGCCGTGCGCTTCGTACCAATGTACCTCGGCTGTATGGACCGTCCCATCGTCAAGGCGCACGGTGGCAAGCCCTTTCATTTTCCGCCAGCGTCCCTTGCCGTACCGTTTTCGCAATCGCGCAACATCGCGAATGCCGCGTCCGATGGCAATAATCTCCGCATTGGTAATCTTGCCGATGATCTCAAAATCCATCGGTTATCCATCAAAACAATTACCGCCGCAAAATTCAAGTAGCTATTGAATTGATACCTCTACAGCCGGGCCGGTCTCTACCGCAAGCCCGGTTTCATTCAACGATCAGGCGGTATGGCTGCGAGGAGATGCCGCCTGGATTGACGACGCGGATTTCGTGCGTGCCCGAAGCGAGCGCCAACGGCTTGGCGATCAACGCCCCGGCATCGAAGCGCGCCGATACTTGCGCGCCATCGATAAACAATGCCGCATTCGCATCAATCCGCTCGCCGTTCACGATTAGCTTCCGCTTACCGGATTTGTACTTTACTTTACTGATGAGCGGCGCGGCTTGCGGCTCTGTGATTTTGATAACCATCGAGCCGCTGGCGCTCTCATTGCGCTGATCGTGCACCGTCAGCGTCACACTGAAATCGCCGCTGGCCGATGGCGTCCCCGTCACCGCGCCCGTGCCGGTGTTGAGCGCCAGTTCTGCCGGCAGCGCGCCCGCTGTGATTGACCAGATGTAAGGCGGCGTACCGCCCGTCGCCTCCGGCTGATAAGTGAAAGGCTCGCCCTTGACGGCTGAAATCGTCGCCGCCAGGTTGAGCTTCAGCGGCAATGTCGCCGACGGCGCGACGGTGATCGAAAGCGCCTTTTGCGCGGTGCGCGATGCGGCATCCGTTACCTGCGCGGTGAAGGTCGAAGCGCCAGCCGTTAGAGGTGTTCCTGATATGAGCCCGGTCTGCGAATTGAGACTCAACCCCGAAGGCAACGAGCCGCTCGCGATTGACCAGATGTAAGGCGGCGTCCCGCCCGCAACCGCGAGTTGATAACTGAAAGCCGTACTGGCGACCGCTTGCAGCGGACCACTGCTGTCTATGGCCGGCGGCCCGGGGGTGACGATGAGTTGAAGGCTCGCCGACGGCTGACCGAAAAAGCCTTTGCCTTCCTGAACCAACTGCCATTGAAAATTGTATGTGCCGGCAACGCGCGGCGCTGTGAAAGTAAACTGGATTACCAGTTGCTCGCTCTTTTGGGTCAAGCCTGAAACCGGCACGCTACTGGCTCCCCACGCAGGGTTGCCGGCAGGATTCTGCGAGGCGAGCCTGACGGTTGAAGCCTCCCACGGTTGGCTGCCGACGTTGAACCATTTCAGACTGGCACTGAAGGTTTGGCCCGCTTGCAGGGTTGCAAACACACTTTGCGATATGTAGCGCGAATCATACGGGAGCGGTTCCCGCACGATTAGCGTAAACGACTTTTGCTGTGAGCTTCCTGCGCCGTCGTCAACCTGCGCCGTGAAGTTGAACGTGCCGGTTTCAAGCGGCACGCCGGTGAGGATGCCACCGGTGTTCAATGTGATGCCGTTCGGCAGCCTGCCATAACCTGTGGCGATGCTCCAGGTGTGCGGCAGTATGCCGCCGGAAGAGATGATAGGTTGCGTATACTTGATTTGATCGACGGCATCCGAAAGCGACGAGTCGCTGTCGATGGCCAGGGGGCGCGAGCCGAGATCGTCGACCGGATAGACGAAGGCTATGCCGTTGGCATCATCTTCGGTGATTGACGCGCAGCGCCCATCAAAGTGCGCCGTGCCGTACATAGTCGCATCAGGATACTGCGAATGTCCCAGCCCAAGCGCATGACCCAGTTCGTGCGTCGCCACTTCGCGAAGGCTGCAATGATTATTATAGCTATCGGTATTATACGGATTGAACGAAACGAATCCATAAGCCGCTTTGACAAAAGTCTGACCGTTGACTTGCCGTGTGTCGTCGCTCGTCCATTTCAGGCCGCCGAGCGCAATATAACGGGCCTGCTGCGGCGTCGGCGAAAATCGATTATCGCAGTTGTTAAAGGTGATGGCATTCAAGCTCCTTTGAGAAGCGCAGACGTTGCGCGCGCCGCCGTTGACGACGCGCAGCCGACAGCCCGGCACGTTTGACCATGCATTCATCGCGGCGCCGACATCATCAATCACCTGCGGGTTGGGCGCAGCGTCTGGGTTGATGTAGAAAACCACTGGCTGATCGTTGTCAGGCGAGAACCAGCGCACGGACTTCACCGGGTAGAGCAAGATGAATTGTGTTTGCATCTCGCCACGGCTCAGAGCGCGGTCGTATTCGCGCGGTTGCGCGAGCATTGGAACCTCGGCGTAGTTGGCGGCCTCGAACGCCTGCGCGCGCTGCCAGTTTGCCGCCAGCCGCGCTCGCACCATGCGGCGATAGTCGGCTAACCGTATGTGATCGGCGACCGGCAGGTGAGAATGATGTTGATGCGCGGCTTGCTCAATCATTGTCTCGCAGCCCGTATCAGCGCGAACGACAGACGGCTCTGCGCTCGCGGGGTCTTCAATGATCGTCAGCTTGCCGTATGACATTTGATGAACGCGCAGGCTGCCGTCGCGCCACGTGTCGAGGTAGAGCAGAACGCGCTCGCCGCGTGCGAATTGCGGCGTGCCGAAGATGATGCTGCCCTGGCCTGCGACCTCGCCGCCTTCTTCTTTGAGGACGATGCGGCGCTCATTGATCACACCCTTGAGCGTCTCTTCGACATCGAGCGTCACGTAAGTGAAAATGCGATCTTGCTCGGCATCCAGCCGGCAGGCGAGCGATAGTACCTTGCCCATGACGATGGCGCGCGCGCCAGTAAGCAGGTCGTCGTCGGCTGTGAACTCTGCTGTCGTGCCGTGCCCCGTCCTTGCGCTGCTCGCCAGAGCGATGAGCAGCATAAGACACGCCAAGCTGATTTTCTTGAGCATGCTTTTCACACCGTTTCTCGCCGGAGGACAGGGGGCTTTCAACTTATTCCGTCTGACTTGCCGCCATTGATATAACGGAAGACGACGGATATGGCAAGAGTCACAGATACAAGAATCATGTAGGGGAGGCCCTGCGGTGGCCGCCCCAGACTGCGCTTGCCTACACTGGGGCGACCACCGCAGGATCGCCCCTAAAGGAAATAAAGAGCCGCACAACGGTGCGACTCAATGGAGTTTTATTGATATGTCGCTCTGATTTTGATGATGCGCGCGGCTAAGGCTTGTCGGCGGCCTTCTTGATTTGCTTGCGTGTGGCGGGCGGTTGCGTATCGTCCGGCATGTTTTCGTCTTCCTTCACCGGCTTCTTATCTTTTTCGGGAAGTCCTTCGGGCCACTCGAAACCGGACAGGCCCGGCTCACTCGGCTTGTCGGCTGAATGACCATTACAGGGTTCGGTCGGCTGCGTGCCTTCGATGAAATACTCTGTGCGTTTCACAGGGCACTGGTCTGTAGCCAACATTCCAGTCTCGGGATCGATCTCTTCGCTGACCATATCATCCGGTTTCGGAAAACTGTCGCCGCCAAGTTCCGGCCTGAGCGCCAGCGCCTGTTTCATGAACGCCGTCCAGATGGGCAGCGCTGACTCCGCGCCTTCGAGCCCAAGCTCCGAGTTATCATCGAAGCCGACCCAGACGACACAAACTAGGTTCGGCGTGTAGCCCGCGAACCAGCCATCGCGCGACGTGCCGGTCTTGCCCGCCGCCATCGCCTTAAAGCCCATGGTGCGGGCGCGCGCCGCCGTGCCGCGATTCAATACGTCTTGCAGGATCGAGGTCGTCAACCAGGCGATTTCAGGCGGCAATGCCTTTTGCGTCTCCGGCTTCGATTCGACCATCGACACGCCGTTGCCATTCGTCATGCGTTTGATGGCAGAGGATTCCGTGCGCACGCCGCCGTTGGCAAATGCCGTGTAGGCTTGCGCGACCTGCAAAGGCGTTGCTTCCATCGTGCCGAGCGCCAATGCCGGATAGGCTTGCGGCTTCGGCAAACCGAGCTTTTCGGCCATGCGAGCAACCTTGCCATAGCCGACCTTTTCGGCGACGCGCACGGTGACAACGTTGAGCGAATGCGTCAGCGCCTCGCGCACCGAGACGTTTTTATTTGCATACGTCTTGCCGAAATTCTCCGGCGAGTAAGTTTGCCCGCGCCCGTAAAGAAAGGTCTCCGGCGCATCCATAAACAGCGACGCCGCTGTGATCTTCTCGTCGGCCTGATCGTCGTAAGCCGTGTTCAAGGCCGTCGCATAAACAATCGGCTTGAAGACAGAGCCGGGCTGGCGGTTGGCATCAACGGCGCGATTGAGCTGGCTCTGACCATAATCGCGCCCGCCGACCATCGCCAGGATTTCGCCGGTCTTCGGATTCATCGCCACCAGCGCCGCTTGCAGGGTGCCGGGCGCAATGGGGTTCTTCTTACGTTTGGCGAAGAGAGGGTCGAGTTGCGTGAGCGTATCGTTGAGCGACTTGTCGGCGGCGCGCTGCAAATCGAGATCGACCGTCGAGTAAACGCGATAGGATTGCTTCGACAGGTCGCGCGCTACGCCTTCGTTGAGCAACTGCTGTTGCAGGTAATCGACGAAGTACGGCGCATCGCTGTTGACGGCGGTATGCCTGGGCTGAATGTCCAGCTTCGCGGCTTTGGTCGCCTCGGCCTTTTCTTTGGGAATGAAGCCGGCTTCAACCATGGCGTCGAGCACCTGGTTGCGCCGCGCACGGGCGCGCTCAGGGTCGCGATAAGGCGAATAGAGGCTCGGCCCGCGAATGATCCCGGCCAGAAAGGCCGCTTCGGGCAAGGTAAGATTGACTACATCCTTGTTGAAGTAAGCCGAAGCCGCTTCGCCGACGCCATTGATCGAATAGCTGCCCGACTGCCCCATGTAAATTTCATTGGCGTAAAGCTGAAAGATCTGTTCCTTCGAGAGCTTGGTTTCGAGCGTCACGGCAATCATCATCTCTTGCAGCTTGCGCTTCAGTGTGCGCTCCGGCGTCAGGAAGAAATTCTTGACCAACTGCTGAGTGATCGACGAACCACCTTCCTGCATCTGGCCTTCGCTGACGTCGCGAAACAGGGCGCGCGCGATGCCGCGCGGGTTGATGCCCGAATGGTTGAAGAACTGCCGGTCTTCGATGGCGACGACGGCGTTGACGTAATCCTTCGGCAGGTCTTTGTAGGAGACGAGCTTCTGTTTCTGCCGCGCTTTGTCGTTCGAGATGGCGGTCATCATCTCAGGCTCAAGCTGCGCCTGATCGAGATTGCGTTTGGAATCGAGATCAGTAATTTTGCTGACCCCTTTGCTGCCCGCGCCAAAGGTGATCAAGACGTTAGGGAATTGCCGCGTGTTGTTGATGACGGCATCGGTTGACGAATGGATCTCCAGGGCGTTGCCTTTATCTGTGTAACGCCCGCGCTTCGAGTCGGCATCTTTGGCGTCATCGACGTAGCCGATGTTATCGAGATAGGCCTTGATGGAGCCGAGCGTCGCACCGGAGCCCTGGCGAATCGTGCGCGGCGCGGCGTAGATGCCGGTCGTGCGAACGACCACATCGCCGCGCAAGCGCGCGTCAATCAGCGCAGAGTATCGAACATAGAAGAAGGCGAAAATCGAACAGCCGATGAGCGCCAGGATGGCCACGGCAAACGCCAGCTTGCGCGTGAAGATGCGCCGCCACAACGACGGGCGCGCTTCTGGTTTCTTGATGACTCGCGTATTGGCTTTGCGTGTTACTGTCGCCAAGGCTTGATGAACTCAACTTCCTTTTGCCTAAACTGCGTGGTTAGATTCCAGCATCCGCATTTGGGTTCGTTGGCGCGTCAAATAAATTCACCGTGGGGCTAAGAGAAACTCTAGCATTGATGCAAAGCAAAAGGCAAAAGGCCAGCGGCAGGCGACGCAACGGCGGCTTGACCCTAAACCCATTCAGTTAGACAGAAGGAAAAGCTCATGAAACCGAAACCAATCGCCCTGGCGTTGATGTTTTCTTCGCTCATCGTCAAAGCCTCCCGTGAAGAACTCATCGGCCCGGATGACGACCATTTAGAGCAGATATCAATTGGATAAAGCCGCAATCATGTAGGGGAGGCCCTGCGGTGGCCTCCCCAGACTGCGCTTGCCTACACTGGGGCGACCACCGCAGGGTCGCCCCTACATGCTAAACCGATTTGAACACCGCTATAGATGATCATTCGGGCTTGCGGCAAAGTTTCCCCGCTTCTTGATTTGCAGCATCCGCCCCGTGGCCTCGTGATTGGACAACGCCAAGATGATGCCGAGTGCAGCCAAGGTAATGGCCGCTAGATTGCGCTAGTAGGACAAATGCTCATTTGACATACTTCGCCCCCACTTCTTCTCGTGGTGGTATCGGGTGAATATGGCGCTAGACCAATCAAAGACAAACGTACCAAGGGCCGGGATAACTAATTCGCCATCGTGATTCCACGAGAAGCGGGTTCCCGACTGCGATGTTTCGGAGAGCTTATTCCCGGACCATGCACCAACCGCCGCGATCCAGCCCTCGCTGTCATCGACTCCTTCTGCTGTGATGACAGTTCCATTGGGCGACCATCGCGGACGCAAGTACACAAAATCCCAACGGGCGTGTGTCATTGGCCCTGCACTTGGATGATAAGAGGTTTGAAGACCTGGCAGGCTTCTTGCCTTTCTTGTCTTAGCGTCGATGACGCCCACGGAGCCGTCATTGACGAACGCGATCTCTTCGCCGGAAGGCGACCATGCCGGTTGAGAACTGTAGTGATTGTGAGTCAATCGCCGCAATCCTGCGCCGTCCCGATTGACGACCCACAGGTCTGCCTTGTTGGGTATCGCTGAAAACGCTTCTTCGAACTCTCCGGCAAAGACAATCTGATTGGCCGAAGGAGAGGTAGCGCAGCTCCCGATGTTCATTACTCCGTAAGGGCGCAGTTTCTTCAGTAGTCGCTTGAGCAGTTCCGGAGGGAGCGGTGATTGCCCGTCTCCAGCCTTATCGGTCTTCAGAGCCGCGGTGTCCGCTGCGGAGTCCGCCGAAGCCTCGGAATTGGAGCGCTTCCAATCGAAAACGAATCTCCCGTATTCCAAAACCAGATCGCTTTCACCGTTCCATTCGTAACGTTCAAACCCTTCGGCAAACGTGACGTTGCCCGAGTCTCCGCTGGGTCTAGCCCTCACCTCAACCCAGGAAGTAGTTCCGTCCTTTGCCAGCGCGGCAATGCCCTTGCCGTTGGGGGAGAACCTGAGTTGCGAGTATTCGACTTGGGCGTCACGCTCTCGCGATCTCACAGAACCGTAAAAGACATCGTCGCCCACGCGAGAGTCGCTGCCGATAATGCGAACGCTCCCCTTGCTGACGAACGCGATCTCTTCGCCGGAGGGCGACAACACCGGGTCGTGACTTTCTCCGTCATCAGTCAATCGTTGTAGTCCGGTGCCGTTCTTATTCACGAGCCACAGGTCGGTTCCATGCGGCGGCGGACGCCTTGCTCTGAGCGTCTCCGACCCATTCTTATTCATCGGGCGCTCGGTCGGAACAACCTCCGAGCTTACTTCAAACTCTCCGACGAAGACGTACTTGTCTCTCGAAGCTAGAACGCTCACGATTCTAAAGACGCCTTCTTGTTTCACTCTTTCAAGTATCCTGCCGGCGAGGTTGCGATCATCGTTCGGATCCCAGAGATCACCCTCTTGAGATTGCGGCTGCGCGACAGGCAGCGATGCTGCATTCGATTGACGAGCATCCGCCTCGCTGGAAGCCTGTCTGGAATCGCGCGAGTCATTTCTGGCTGACAGGACTATTGGTGTCGCGCTTCGATCCCGGCAGCAGACCAGGAGAAGAGCTACCAGCAACAAGAGTATCGTCTTCATCGGCATGTCTCCTTGCAATACTTTCATCTCAATGCGCAAAGAATCGTAGAGTGCAGAGCAACGGAGGCCAGGGTCGTCTGTGCGCCAGTCTCACTTTGTCGTTTTCAGACTTTCTTTTGCCACCCTTCTTCTGGCTCCCTTGTAATAAATCTCATAGCTGCCGTTTTCGCACTTCGGTATGACTAACACCCTTGTATCTGCATTGCGGATGATGGTGATCAAGCCGCGTCTGCCGCGAATCGCCACTGAGTCCTCCCCAACACCGAGAAGCATCCCTGCGACAAATTCACCGCATCTGCTGTGAGTCGTCATGTCTGCTTTCTCTCCTAACAAGGCCGGAATAGATCGTCCGCCATTTATTCCGTTGGGATCTCAAGGAAAATGACGCGCCGCCGCTTGGCGCGACGCCTCATTCTCTCCTGCTTCTGTGGTGATGCTTCTCTACGGATTTGCTCGCTGATTCTGGCTAACTCTTTCTTGCCAATGTGAGCATCGTAACTGATCCACAGGCTATCGAAGTCGATGTCGCGAATCACCGCGTGGGGCTTTTCACTGGCAAGCAGACGGATTGCGAAAGCTGAGTGAAGCGGCACGGCGAAGTCACCTTCATAGCCGTTATGCTTCATCCTCGGAACTGCTTTAATCCGGGCGATCTGCGATAGCTTGAGCTTCAAAAATTCAGACTGCATACTCACCAGGAACTTCTTCCCATCCAGGTGTTTCAAGAGCGGCCCTGAAACCGGAAACACGGTCTTGTAAAACCAAACCTCGTCCGGCGGTTTCCCATCTGCCGGGTCCCACGCTTTAGGATCGAGCAGGATACGAGGAAACTGGGCATTGGCGTTTTCCGGCGATCTGTACATGACAGACCTCCACAGTAGATAGCCGGACAGATGGCGGCCATCCTTCATCTGAACCCGGACGCCTCTCAGCTCGAACGCCGCATAATTGTCGGCAGAAGCAGGGCGAGAATTTGCAAGGACTGTGAGCGTCGCCAATATCAGTACCAACCCTGACTTACTTGAGCAGCTTTGCCGTAGAGCGATCTTCATCTTCATTGCTCCTTGGTGTGTGAACGCGGCAGCGAGAATCCTGCGCCAGGTGATTCGCCAGCGACAGGATGGTACTTCGAGCGGTGCTCGCTCAGGTTACCGCCACAAGTAGCGCGAATGGCATAGGTGACTCTTTAGAACGGTTTTCAATTGAATGTAGCGCAAGGCGGTTAGCTTGCGCAGTATCGGGCGCAAGCTAACCGCTTGCGCTACATGGCAAACGCATTTGAAAATCGCTCTAGAACCATGATCGGCAAGCTTCCGTGAGAGAAGCTGTAGTGAATCGAACGAGCCACGATTGCTTCCGATGCAAAGATATTCGGCGCAGTTGCTTTTAATTGGCTTGACGCTTGACGCCGATTGCGGTTTAATCCGGCGCGCGACGGCAAGGACGATTCAATTTATGACGCGGGCAAGTCGAAAATCCACTCCACGTGATCCGGTTGAACGGGCCTGCGAACTGAATGACGCAGCCGTCGCCGCTTACAATCAAGGCCAGCAGAAAAAGGCCGAGCGATTGTTTCGCCGCGCCCTGCGATTGCTTGAAGAAGCTGAAGGCACAGACTCTCCAGATGTAGCGAATATTATAAACAGCCTGGCCGCCATCTATGAGAACCGCTGCGACTACCACGAAGCCGAACGGCTTTACGAGCGCGCCGTCAACATCGTTAAGGATTTGGATGGCGATGCGGACGTTGAGCGACTGCGCCTCCAATCCTTAGCCAATCTCGGCAGAGTCTATCGTGTGCAAGGCCGTTATAGCAGCGCCGAGCCGCTCTTGTTGCGCGGGCTGGCGCTCGCCGAAGCGCGCTTCGGCGGCGAGTGCCTTGAAACCGCAACGGCGCTCAACGATCTCGGCATGCTGTATAAATTCACGGCGCGTTTCAAAGAGGCCGAGCCGCTCTATCATCGCGCGCTGGCAATCATCGAACAGCAATTCGGCTCAGATCATCCCGCCCTCGCTTCAATCTATCACAACCTCGGCGGACTCGAACACGCGCGCGGTCGTTACCGCAGAGGCGAGCCGTTCGCCCGCCGTTCAGTCGAGTTGCGCGAGCGCGCTTACGGCCCCGATCATCCAGAGGTAGCCGCCGATGTTGCTGCACTCGCGGCGCTGTTGGATGGGCAGGGCAAGTACGATGAAGCGGAGGCGCTTTACCGCCGCGCCCTGTCGACGTTCGAGCGCGTCTATGGTCATAAGCATTATGAGATTGCCGTGAACCTCAATAACCTCGCGGCAATCTATCAAGCAAGAGGCGAGCTGGCGGAAGCAGAAAAGTTGTACAAAGAGGCGCTGGCGATAAAAGAAAAGATACTCGGCGCAGACAGCATCGAAGCGGCGATGACTGCTAATAACCTCGGCGTGCTTTACCAGATTCAAGGCAGGCTCGAAGAAGCGAAAGCGATGTATGAGCGCGCGCTGATGATTTTTGAAAAGGCATTAGACCCGCAACACCCAAGCCGGGTTGCGTGCCGCGACAACTTTGAGGCGTTGATAGATCGGTAGCCGCGCTGCTGCGCCGCAAGCGCTATGAATCACTGCCAGTGCGTTTTAGATCGGTATTCACATCAGTGTACGGAGAAAAGAGAAGCGCGCCTTGGCCGTGCGGTTATGGAGTGCGGCGACAGGTCGCCGCTTTGCGTCCTTGGTATTCACCAAAGCGGTGACCAGTCGCCGCACTCCAAATTGCGTCGCCTGCCCTACACGCTATCGCAAACTGATCAAATGGGCGATGCGCCCGCTAATGCGCCGCGCTGCTGGCGCGTTGCACAGCCAGTTCGACCCGCGCTTCGGGCAACGTCCTGGTGATTGCGTCGGTCAACTCCGGCGTCACTTTGACGCGCACGAATTGATTCGGCTGAATGCGGGCGATCTGGCCGTCGTTCAAGGCGACTTCAAACAAGACGTTGCATTCGCCGCGATGGCTGTCCAGTAGATGGTGTAACGTCTCGAGCCGGTCGCCGGTGATGGCTTCAACGCTGAAGCGTATGATGACTGTGCGCGCCGCCCGCTCGCGGATGTTTTCCAGTGATTGCACCTCTTCGGCAATGATCGTCATCGTGCCGCCGTCGTCAATTTCGAGCCGGCCTTTGACCAGAACCGCCACATCGTTCTTCAACAGGCTCGCCGCTTTGCTGTAAGGCTCTGGCCAGGCGACGACTTTGATCGAGCCGTACTGATCTTCGAGTTGAAAGAGCGCGAAGCGGTCGCCTTTCTTGGTCATCTTCATATTCATTTCCATGACGATGCCGCCGACGGTGACAATCGCGCCGTGATGAAAGCTCGGCAAGCGATCGACGTCGGCATTGGCAAAATCCGCCAGCGCCTGATCGAAGCGCATCAACGGGTGGCCGGAAATGTAAAAGCCGAGCGTCTCTTTTTCGCCTTTGAGCAATTCGGTTGGCGACCACGCGTCGACTCTCGGCAGCGGCGAATCGGCTATGGACATGGTGGCGGCCAGCGCGCCGAACAGGTCAACCTGGCCGGAGGCGCGCGACTTCTGCGACCGCTGGCCGCTCTCCATCGCCGAGTCAATCGCCGCAAACATCTGCGCGCGATTCTGGTTGATCGTGTCGAAGGCGCCGGACTTGATGAGGCTTTCAAGGACGCGCTTGTTGACGGCTTTCGAGTCGACGCGCTCGGTGAAATCAAAGAGCGAGCGGAACGCGCCGCCGCTTGAGCGGGCTTCGACGATGCTTGAAACGGCGGACTGGCCTATGCCCTTGATCGCCGCCAGTCCGAAGCGAATGGTATTGCCACTGGGCGTGAAATTATCGAAGCTGACGTTGACGTCGGGCGGCTGAATCTCTATGCCCTGGCCGCGCGCTTCGTTGATATATTTGACGACCTTCGCCGTGTTGTTCAATTCGTTCGACAGCACGGCGGCCCAGAAATGTGTCGGGTGGTGCGCCTTGAGATAGGCCGTCTGGTAAGCTAAATAACCATAGGCGACACTGTGCGATTTATTGAAGGCATAGTCGGCAAAGCCTTCCATGCTGTGCCAGAGCTTGTCGAGCTTGGCTTTGTCGTGGCCGCGTTCGGTCGCCTGCCTGAGAAATTTTTCTTTGTGCTTATCGAGTTCTTCACGCTTCTTCTTGCCCATCGCGCGGCGCACCAGGTCGGCTTCACCAAGCGAATAGCCGGCGAGCCGCTGGAAGACCGCCATGATCTGCTCTTGATAAACAATCACCGCCAGCGTGTTGCCCAGCACCTCCTGGAGTTCGGGGAAGTCATACTTGACTTTCTTGCGCCCGTGCCGGCGATCAATGAAATCGTCAATCATGCCTGAGTCAATCGGGCCGGGACGATAGAGCGCGTTCAATGCCGCGAGGTCTTCGAGCCCTTCCGGTTTGAGACGACGACATAAATCTTTCATGCCGTCGCCTTCAAATTGAAAGACCGCGGCGCACTTGCCATCGGCGAAGAGTTGCAGCGTCGCTTTATCGTCAAGCGGAATCTGCGTCAGGTCGAGCGTCTGGCCGGTTTCGCGCGCGATAGACTTCAAGGCATCGTCAATGATCGTCAGCGTCGTCAGCGCCAGAAAGTCCATCTTCAACATGCCGGTTTTTTCGAGATCGCCCATCGCATACTGCGTAATGATCTCATTCTCATTGGCACTGCGCGCCGACTTCGAAACCGGCACCAACTCGTGAATCGGCTTTGGCGAAATCACCACGCCCGCTGCATGGACTGACGAATGGCGCGAGCAACCCTCCAATCGCCTGGCGATTTCGATGACATCTTTGACGCGCGCGTCGGTGTCTATGGCGCGCTTCAAATCAGGATTCTGCTTGATGGCATCTTCGATAGAGACATTGCGTCCGCGCACCGGCGGCGGAATCATTTTGGCAATCTTGTCGACTTCGGCATAAGGCATTTCAAGCGCCCGCCCGACGTCTTTGATGGCGGCCTTCGAGGCCATGGTTCCAAAGGTCGAGATCATGGCCACATGATCATGGCCGTAGTAATCGCCCACATAATCGATCACGCGCTGCCGCCCGCGCACGCAGAAGTCTATATCAATGTCAGGCATCGACACGCGCTCTGGATTCAGGAAGCGCTCGAACAGCAAGTCATATTGCAGCGGATCAACGTCGGTGATCTTTAAGCTATAAGCTACTAAACTTCCTGCCGCGCTTCCACGTCCGGGACCGACGGGAATGTTGCTGCGCTTGGCGTAATTGATGAAGTCCCAGACGATGAGAAAGTAGCCGGGGAATCCCATCTTCGTGATGACGGCGATCTCTACTTCAAGCCGCCGCTTATAATCGTCGACGTCATACTTGCGGTCAGGGCGATTCTTGAGGGCTTGCCATCGCTCTTCGAATCCGGCGCGCGCCATTGTCGCAAAGTAACTGTCAATCGTTTCGCCTTCGGGGACGCGGTAATTCGGCAGGTGGTTTTCGCCCTGCGGCAATTCCAACTCGCACATCTCGGCGATCCGCACGGTGTTCAACAACGCGTCCGGCATATCTTTGCCAAACAGCAACCACATCTCTTTCGCCGAGCGGACATAGAATTCACCCTCTTTATACTTGAGGCCGCGCTTCTCGTTGACCGTCTTGCCCGCGCCGATGCAGACCAGTATGTCGTGGGCGCGCCAGTCGTCTTGCATCAGGTAATGACAATCGTTTGTGGCGGCGAGCGGGATGCCCGTGCGCTTAGACAGTTCGAGCATTCCGGGTATGACGGTCTTCACTTCTTCCTCAAGCCCATGATTTTGAACTTCGAGATAGTAGTTGCCCTTGCCCAGTATGTCTTCAAACTCCTTCGCATGGCGCGCGGCCTCTTCGAACTTGTCCGTCAGCAGCAGCGAAGACGGGACGCCCGACAGGCAGGCCGACAGCGCCACCAGCCCCTCGCTGTTTTCGGCCAGCAGTTGTTTATCGATGCGCGGCTTGTAGTAATACCCCTGCGTGAAGGCCAACGACGACAGCTTGGCGAGGTTGCGGTAGCCCTGAAGATTTTTGGCGAGCAGTATGATGTGATT
>JBBWZK010000178.1:0-19882 GCA_039648975.1 Blastocatellia bacterium | reverse complement strand
AGGCAGGAGACAGGAAGCAGGAAGCCATTGTCAGTCCCGTTAGGGACGCAATGTTTATAGTTCATGATGTTGAAAAGAACCCAAGCCCTGTAGGGGCGCAATGTCAACATTCCGCTCCTGACGGAGCTTGAAAAATAGACAGACTCGATGACTATAAACATTTCGCTCCTAACGGAGCTACTTTCGCCTACCTCCTGACTCCTGCCGCTTGCTTCCTGCTTCCTGCTTACTGCCTACTGACCGTAGACACTGCCATCGCCCTGCGATACACTTAAAAGGTATCGGCGGCGTGAACCTTAGTGACCGGGTGAGTTGGCACGCGCCGCGAGCTTGATTTTTCAGAATGGATTGAGGGGAGCTTAATTTGGGCACCTATTTGCAATACGCTATTGTATTCGTGCTTGTGCTGGGCGGGATGATCGTCGTTCACGAGTTCGGCCATTTCATCGTCGCCAAACTATTCGGCATTCGCGTTGACGTCTTCAGTGTCGGCTTCGGCAAACGGCTTTTCGGCATCAAGAGAGGCGATACGGATTATCGCCTCAGCCTGATCCCGCTCGGCGGCTACGTCAAGATGGCGGGCGAGAATCTCGACGAAGCGGTGACCGGCGCGCCCTATGAGTTTCAATCGAAACCGAAATGGCAGCGCCTGTGTGTGGCGGTCGCCGGCCCTGTGATGAACATCCTGACGGCGCTGCTGATTCCGGCAGCGATGGCGATGGCGCATTACGAGATGCCGACCTTCGTCAATCAACCGGTAGTCGTTAATTCAGTCGTTCCCGGCTCGCCCGCAGAGGCCGCCGGCCTCCGTCGCGGCGATGTGATCGAGAAGATCGACGGCGCCAGCGCTCCAAACTGGGGGCAGTTCAACGACATCATCGCCTTGAATCCAGGCCACGAACTGCCGGTCACTGTCCGGCGCGGCGGCGAAACGCTCAATCTTACGCTGAACGTCGGCACGCAGGAGATTGAGCGCGAGAAGATCGGCGAAGCGGGTTTGCAACCCTACTGGGGGCCGAATACCAAGATCGTCGTTGCAGGCATCGCGCCGGGAATGCCCGCCGAGCAGGCCGGCTTGAAAGTCAGCGATCAAATCATTGCGGTCAACGGCAGGCCGGTCGAGGCGGGCGCGGACCCGGCGACGGCTGCGCCGGTTGATCCGAACAGCGCGCCGCTCTACAGCGAACTCGACATCATTCGCGTCATCCGCGCCAGCAACGGTCAACCCATCACCATGACTGTCAAGCGCGGTGATGAAACGCTTAACATCACGGCAACGCCAAAGGTCGAACAGGATAATGTGCGGCTCGGCTTCAATCCGGGCCGCAAAGACGCTGATGTCATTGTGACCAAACTCGGCCCCGCCACCGCGCTCAAGTATTCGTGGGACGAGAACCTGCGTTATATCTCTTTGACGAAAACCGCTCTGGCGCAGGTCTTCGCGGGCAAGCGGTCGGCGGGCGATACGGTCACCGGGCCGGTCGGCATTGCGCAGATCGTCGGCCAGGCGTCGGAGCAGGGAGCGACCGAGGTCTTACGGTTGACGGGCCTGCTGTCGCTCAATCTTGGCGTCTTCAATTTGCTGCCGATCCCTGTGCTCGACGGCGGCTTGATCTTCATGATATTGCTCGAAGCCTTGCTCGGCATCTTCGGTTTGCCGCTGACGATGCGCGTCAAAGAACGCATGATGCAGGTCGGACTAGTGATGCTGATGCTGCTAATGGGATTCGTCATCTTCAACGACATCTCTAAACGGTTCATCAGCCGCAGCAGCGCGCCGCAAACCGTCGAGCAACCGAAGCAAGGGAAATGAAAGGCGACGCGGAGACGCGAAGACGCGGAGACGCGGCAAGGGAAAAGAGGGAAAAAGGGAGACACCAGAACGCAACGACAGGATTCGATGTTTTTCTTTCACCGCGTCGCCGCGTCCCCGTGTCTCCGCGTCTCTCCTTCCGCGTCGCCGTGTCTCCGCGTCGTCTTTTACTATTGCCTCTCGCGCAAATCGTTTTATCATTGAAGTGCTCCCTCAGCCTTTTGCCCCTGCGTGAATTCAACTGATGCGGCTACAGCACCCCTGGCCGGTGTCTGCCGCGACAACCAGACAGGCATGACGTTGTAATGGATCATCCATAATCGCTGGCAACGCCTGGCGTGCGCCAACGGCCTGTTTGTCGGCCCTGTGGAGAAGCATGAAAAGACTTGTCGCTACGCTGCTGACGCTGATCTTCGTGGCTATCACTTTTGCGCCATCGATGCACGGCTTTCCACAACTCCGCACGAAGAATCCGCGCTATGTGCCGGGCCAGCTTCTCGTCAAGCTCAAGGCAGGCATCAGCGATATGGGCGACCTGCCGGAGTTCGTTGCGCGTCCGCATGGCGGCATCGAGCCGCTGATGAAATCAGCGCGCGGCGATTTGCTGCTCGTCAATCTCGACGGCGAAGCGGTTGAAGAAGCCGCCGCACGATTGGCGCAAGATGCGCGCGTCGAATTCGCCGAGCCAAATTATCTCTGGCAGGCGGCGAAGGTGCCCGACGATGCGCGCTTCAATGAGCAGTATGCCTTGATGAATACGGGCAGCTTTCTAGCGGGCAAGCCGGGCGCAGACATCGGCGCGACGCAGGCGTGGGACATCACCACAGGCAGCGACGATCTGGTCGTCGCGGTGATCGACACAGGCGTTGATCTTTCGCATCCCGACCTCGCGCCGAATGCCTGGACGAATACACACGAGATTCCGGGCAACGGCATTGACGACGACGGCAACGGTTACGTAGACGATGTGCATGGCTGGAATTATCTAACCAATAGTCCAAAACTCTATGACAATCCGAACGACGATTGGCATGGCACACACGTGACGGGAGCCATCGGCGCGACGGGCAACAACCAGATAGGCGTCGCCGGCGTCGCCTGGCATGTGAAGCTGATGGTCATGAAATTTCTGGGCGTGCAGACCGGCAGCACCGCCGATGCCGTGAAGGCGATCAATTACGCCCTTGATCAAAAGCGGCGCGGCCAGAACATCCGCGTCATCAATGCCAGTTGGGCGGGCCCCAGCGAATCGCTGTCGCTCAAGAACGCCATCATCGATGCGGGCAACAATGGCATTCTCTTCGTCTGCGCCGCAGGCAACGGGCCAATTAATAGCGACGGCGAAGACCTTGATGCCAGCCCCGTATACCCTGCGGCCTGGAGCACCGATGTGTCGACGATTATCGCTGTGGCGGCAGTGAACAATACGGACAGCTTTGCGTCGTTTTCAAACTATGGCTTGACCCGCGTGCAGGTCGCCGCGCCGGGCGTCTTCACCATCAGTACGATCCCCGGTGGCGATTACGGATATGGACAAGGGACTTCGATGTCAGCCCCTGTGGTTACGGGCGTCGCGGCCTTGTTGTTCGCGCACGAGCCGGGTCTGACTGCAACAGATGTACGCCGCCGCATCGTCAGGACCGCAGACCCGCAGCCGACGCTGGCCGGGCGCATCGCCAACGCCGGGCGCGTCAACGCGTTCAACGCGCTGACTAACACACTGCCGCACACGCCAACTCGCCCGGCCATCGGCACGGTCAGGCTGACGAAGAAAGTCGTGATGGTTGACGGCATAGGCTTCGGCACGGACGGCACGGTGATCGAAGTGAACGGCATGGCTCTGGCAAAATCGCGCGTCAACACAGACGCGACGCTCGCGGATGGGACGGCATCCGGACTACTGGCCAAGCTCGGCAAGTCGGGCATCAATCAAACCTTTTTAAGGGGTATGCCGGTCGTGGTCACGGTTTACAACCCGGCGACCGGCGAGCGTTCCGAGCCGTTCACGTTTACGAGAAAATAGTCGCAGAAAGAACGTTGGCCGATTCAACCGATGCGATGCGTTACCGGCAAACAAAGTCGGTTGACAAGGAAATCATGTAGGGGCGACCCTCTGTGGTCGCCCCAGATTGGAAGCCATATGTGACTGCAAAATAGCCACATCTTACTCTGGGGAGGCTACAGAGGGCCTCCCCTACATGCTTGCCGGCGACTTTGCAATAACCCTGCAATTCCGAGCCGTTTGCTTTACAGCGCGGCGCTCACAGTTTAGACTCACTTGGCCTCATCATTGTGGCGCAGGCCGTCGATACTTTGCCTGATCAGGAGACTCTTGATGATGGATGTTTCACCAAAACCGGCTGCCAGCGACGTACTCATACGATTGCTGCGCGCCGCGCTTACGCCCGACGGCTCGCAGTCGTTTAATCTACTCGTCCTCTATACCTCGTTCGGCGTCGTCCGTGGGCGCATCGGCTACAGCTTTGGGCAAGAGTTGATGAACCCCGATCAGGGCGGCCCACGTCTGTCTGAGAGTCTCATCGAACTCAACGCCGTCACCGTCGAGCATTTTTCCAATCATCTGGCCAACGCCGTCTTCGACCGCCTCTACGTTCGCCTCGACGAAGTCAAAGGCTTTGCCTTCGTCGGATAGTCGGAAGTGAATTGCCATGTTTCCATTTTGAGTAAGCAATGTATGCATAGCCTTCTCGCACGGGATGGGAAGCCATTTTATGGCCTTTGCGCCGTGAAACCGAAGGCTATAGGCAGCAACCGCACGGCAAGCACTGCGCCGTCGGTTTTGGAGAAATAGATCGTTTTACAGATGCTTTAACTGGCGCTGGTGTCCGCAATAGCCTGCTTGCGCGAGAAGGACAGGGCGAGGCTATTGTTTGCGATCTGCATTATATGGCGACTCATTTGGCGCATCGTTGGATACCATTCTCCCTTGAGAGTCATAAAGATGTACTGGTGCCCTGGCTGCCATAGCCCCTTGTTTTGAAGGGGCGATTTCTTCTTCCCGCTCTTTCATCCGTCTTATTCTCTTGACGACTTGTATGACTAAGCATACCGCAAAGAATAGGACAAATAGTTCTGAGAGGACAATGCTCCATGCGCTTAACGAGCTAAGCTGCTGGTAAAATACGATTGGCACTGTGAACGTCTTGATTCTTGCGCCTTCATCTGAAGAACTGTTTGGATCGATCCATGAAATCAACAGACGGTAGGTTGCCGCTTCACGGGGCTGTAATATGGAGAGCGATCTAAGCCAAAGCCAATCACCCTGCCGTTCCATTTGCACGTTAAAGCCACCATTATCCAGGCGAAGCACCGCATTGGTTTTGCCATTATTAACATCTATCTTCAATGGGAAGACCTGATGCACGTTGGCTTCAGAAGCTAAGGCCAGCCTGATCGAAGAATCCGCGTATTTGGCATCATCAATACGGATCTGGGTGCCCAAAGACTTTGAGCTCCCAGGCGAGTAATAGAAGACCAGAGGGGTTTGGCTTTCTTGATATGATCGGAGGAAATCGAATTCCTTGCCGACGCGATTGGGGATCAATTGGGTTTCACGATAAGAAAACATCTCAAGAGTTTCACCCACTATTGGTAAGATGCCACATATCACTCGGCGAGTCCCTAACACCGCAGCCAGATGAAATGTAGTCCCATCCCTGGACATCTCTCGCAGAAGATTGGCGATTCTTATTGAGCTAATGCGATATTTACTCTCCCAAATAGACTGGTCAGTGGTGGTTCTGTCGGGTTGCGTAAGACTTCTTAAATATTCGCCGCCACCAATATCATGGGCAAAGTCGCTGATGATCACAAAGTGAACTTCCCTCCGACTGCGAATATCATTCCTATAAGTCAGGGAAAGCTTATAAAGTAGCTTCTCGAAATTTGTTTGATCTTGGTTTGCGGTGAGTGACGAGATTCTATCCAGTACTAGCTTTCTGCTGTGTCCCCCGCCCTTGGTCGGTTCGAAAGTTATGTACCTGTCATCTGTTTTTTCCGCTGGTACGAGCTGTTCAACTTCACGGCCAAACTGGTACAGCGCGACATGACTGCCATCGGGAACAGAATGCATGAAGCGACACAATTCGGCCTGGGCAATGCCAAAAGTCTTACAAGTCGAGGCATTCTCTGGCAGGAAAATGAAAGAGGTCGGTGATTGATTCATATTAATTTGCGGGTTCTTGATATCAATGAAATACTGAGTCAATTCGTCACTGGAAACACTCTGGTCCATCATTGACGATGAAACATCGATTGCAAAAATATAAAGAGGTGTATCTTTATCCTTGCTCAGAATGGCAGGCTGACTATTATTCGGGACACTGATCTGTTGGCTCACCCTTGGAGTAAGAAGCGAGGATAACTCGATGGGTGGCTGAGTAGAAGAAATAATGCGTTGCCAAGGCTTGTAGACATAGGCCGATAAACGCTCCTCATCTTGTGCGAAAATGTCGGAATGTATGCTGAAGAATAGGGAAACAAAAGCAAGCCCTATGCTCAATCCTATAATGATCTCTTTAAATTCTATGCTAGTAAGTCTTTCAAAGATTGAACGTGGGGGCTGTGAGGTCATAGAGTCTAACTTCCATTTTGTAGAGTAACGAGAAATCTCACTTGATCTGTTCGGTAGCTGAATGCACGCCCTAGACTTAAGCGCATAAACTATACTCGACGAAAGAGCGTATTCTCGTCATTCAGCTTATAGTCTTTCTCAACCAGAGGCTTGATCGTATGCAGCTTGAGACTCTATCCTGTGATTTTTATATTGTCAATAAAAAATTTGTTTTATAGAAAAATATTAGTTCAAATACAATTTAGGCTAATCTTTCTTGAGAGCATACCAAGCATTGATTATCGAGAGGCAGATTTGAGTCTCCGACTTTAGGAAGGACTTATTGAAAACAGGCTATCTTTTGGTCGCCCATACCGAAGTCGCTTATTTCACTTTCATGACAACGAGCGTCAGGTCGTCGTACTGCGGCGTGTCGCCGCTCCAGTCGCGTACTTCGTCGATGATTCGGTCGGTCAATTCCTGCGCCGACAGGTGCGCTGAAACGCTGGCCGTCTCTCTTAATCGCGCTTCGCCGAACTCTTCGCCTAACGCGTTGAAGGCTTCGCTGACGCCGTCCGTGTAAGCGATCAAGATGTCGCCGCTCTGCAAGGCGATAGTCTCCTGCTCGTAATGGCATTCATCGAACGCGCCGATGACCGGGCCGCCGCAGGTCAATTCGCTGATGCTGACGATGCTCGTGTCGCTCTCGGCAGGTTCGCCAGAGGCCTCCGTCTTGCCGTCAAGCGCCGCGCCGCGTGCGCTTGCGCCGTGCGCTTTTGAAATCGTTGCGGCGCGCACCAGCAGCGGCGGATTGTGGCCTGCGTTCACATAAGTCAGCGCCCGCCGCGCTTCATCATACTGCGCATAGAAAAACGTCGCATAGCTTGCTGCATCGGTCGACACGTGCAGCAGGTGATTCATAGACGAGACCAGCTCCGTCAGCCGCCCGTTGACTTGCGGAGCCTGGCTGCGCAGCGACGCCTGCACCGTAGACATCAACAGCGCCGCCGAGATGCCTTTGCCGGCAACGTCCGCCACCGCGATGCCGACGCGGTTGCCGTCGAGCAGAATGAAATCGTAATAATCGCCACCTACGCCGCGCGCCGGATGGCAGACGCCCGCCAGCTCTAGCGATTCAACGTCGGGCGGCGCGGCAGGGAAGAGCCGGCGCTGCACGGCGGTGGCGATTTCAAGCTCGTGGTGCAGGCGTTCTTCTTCGGCGATCTGCTGCACGAGTTCGGCGTTCTGAATGGCAAAGGCGACCTGAAAGGCGACCGCCATCAACAACTGCCGGTCGTCGCTCGCAAATGGCAGATCGCCCAGTCGATTGCCGAGCGACAACATGCCGAGCAATTCATCTTTGGTGGCGATGGGAATCAATAACTCGGCGCGCATCTCGCGCAGCGTGTCGCGCTCGCGGCGGCGCGCGTCGGTCACGCTGACATTCGCTGTAGGGAAGCCCTGTCCCCATGACCTGTCGAGATCAACGCCGAGCGTCATGGCCGATAGCCTGAGCCGCATCGCTGCATAACCGTTGCCCGGCAGCCAGAGCGCACGATCAACGTCAACCGCGCGCTCGCCGTGTTCGTGCATACGCGAACGCAGCGCACAACGATAATCGCCGCTCGTGCGGTCGATCAGAAACGCTGTGACGTTTTCAATGTGCAGGGCTCTTTGAATCTTGCCCAAAGCGAGATCGAGAATCTGCCGTATGTTGGTGACGCGGCGCATCTCTATGCCGAGATCGCTGAGCAACAATTGCGCGTCATAGGCTTCGCGGAAGAACTTGCGGTCAATGATCGGCAGCACGCGCTGGTTGACAATCGTGAGGATGCCGATGGCCAGAGCGGTCGCCATCATCGTCGCTACGATGTCGGCGCGCGGCCCGTAGCGATCAATAAATTCCAGACGCGCGCCGGTCAGCAGATAGCTCAGGACAAGGAAGACGACCAGCGCCTGGACGATGATGAAGCCGCGCGAGACCAGCAGGTAACGCACGCCGCGCCGCACGATCAGGCGCACAGGGATGACCTGATGACGAATGATGGCGTAAGCGAACGACAGCGGAAACAAAAGGAAGCAGAAGATGGCGATGATCGAAGCCAGTTGCAATTCCTGGTGCGGCGGATTGAACAGCACGGCGACGATGAAGACGAGAAACAAAGGCAGAAAGCCGCTGATGCTGCCGGCGACGACGACGCGCATCTTGCGCCGCGACGTGCGCCCCGCGCCGCGATAATTCCACATCAGCGACAGCAAGCCGCCGGCGATGTACAAGGTCATCACCGCGAAGCCGAGCCGCTCGAAGCCCGGATAGCTTTCGCGGAATTCGTAGAACCGGCGCGGCGCGAAGGCGGCGAGCAGGTTGATGATGGCGAAGTAGGGAACGAAGATGATCAGATGCGGCAGGTAAAGCAGCTTTTCGAGCTTCGGGTGTTGGCGCAGGAGTGCCGACGGTTCGGGAAAAATCTGGAAAAAGTGCAGGAAAACCGGCGGCAGAAACAGCGATGTGATATTGACTACCAACATCACCAGGATGAGCCATAGCGGGCGGCCCGCGAAGGCCGGCGCGCTCGCCAGTATCAAGCCGGGAAACATGCCGAACATCAAGGCCAGCAACAGCGCCTGCTTGTCGTTCGGTTTGAGCAAAAAGACCACCAGCCCGGTCAGCAGAAAGATGTTGGGAATGATGATTTGCAGGGCGATGCGGACGATCCACGAACTGGTGGGCACCGTCTGCGACGGCAGCAACAGGTCAAACGTCCGCCCGGCGCGGCGGATTTTCAGCATATATGCCGTCGCCGGCTCGATACGGCGAAAGGCTGCGGCGATGTCAAAGTCGGATGCAATCGGCGTATTGTTGATGGCCACGACTTCGTCGCCGGGTCGCAGCACAGCGGCGGCTTCGGCAGAGGTCGCGCCGCCGACGAGGATTTGTTCGCCGAGTTGATAGGGCATCCAGCCCGGCTCGCTGTGCCGGCTCAACATCACCGCGCTTTGAATGAAGAGCGCGCCGGCATAGATCAACAGCAAGGCGAAAAAGGCGGCACTGAGGATGAACTGGTATCGCTTCTTCATACACTCTACTCAACGAGTCACTATAACATAGCCCGCCAAGCCGCTTGAAACTCCTCGTCCATGGCTTAGAGGCCGTAGACCTTCCTGCCAATTGATGCAAACATCCGGCGCGGCTTAACTGAATGAGTTGATCAATAGAAGTTAAGCAAGGGATGATCCCGCTTGCCGCACCTATAGATCACCGGGAAGAGGCAAGTGAGTTCGGTTAGGAAGATTGAGCGATTCAATCATTATGACCTGATCCTTGCAGGTCGTCTTCTGTTGAGAGGATGTGCGAATTTGCTCTATGTTCGGGAAAAGTAGTCAAAGGTTCATAAATCTTCGCAGAAAGACAATCTAGCAGAGGATTATTTATTGACATAATAAAACTGGTCAATTTCAGGGATTTTGCAATCTCTGCTGATGTGAAAGTAAATCAAGCTACAGTTTTTAATGGCAAACAACTGTTTAGATGATCCTTGCCTGATAGGTTAATGTTTGTTGTCTTACATAATCGCTGACCCGATCAATCCATCAAGCTTCTTTGGCACGTCAATTGATCTGAAGCAGTCCGAGAGGAAAGAAAACCAGGCTCAGGTTGCACAAAGCTTATTGGCGAGAAGGACACCCCGATTTCTGAGGGCATACTGCGTTTAACTCAGTTCCTTCAGAATAGGACGGGCGTGCCTGCCGGAGTGAAGACAACAATCCCTTCATTTCGATAGCCGCCTTTATCGGAACAAGCGCCTCACGTTTTACTTGGCCCTTGATGAAGAAAGTTTGAGTTCCGGTTGCATGAGTAAGGAGATTTTTATGAAAAATCAGAAGAATACTTTTTCAGGTGCGTACCTGCTATCAAGCCGAAAGCGCGCTGACAAACACTTACACAGATTGGCAGTCTCAATCCTGTTATTAATCTCCTTCCTGGCTGTAATGCCTTTTGGCCACCTGATTAGCGATGTGGCCCGGGCTGATCAAAAAGCGCCGGGCCAAAGCGGGCCGGCCCGTGTGATCTCAGAGGATTTGCAGAACTCTCTGAACAATGCTCCTGCCGGTCTCGTCCGCGTCATCATTGAGACCAACGCTCTATCAAGCAGTTCGACCTTCAGCAAGCTGCTGACAAAAATTAGCCGATTAGGGGGCGCTGTAAGCCGGAGGCTGAGTAACGACAGGTATATCGCCGTGCAGCTTCCTGCGGCTTTAGCTTCTAATCTGGCCGCTGATGATGCCGTCACCTTTATGACCCTCGACAAGATGACGCATGTGACGGGTCACCTTGAGAACACAACCGGTGCCGCGCTCGCAAGAAACCTGGGCACCAGTTCGACCGGCACGATCAACGGAGCGGGCATCGGTATCGCTATACTCGACTCTGGAATCTACGCGGCGCATCATTCCTTCTACAATAGTGTGGGGGCTAGCCGAATTGCCGCCAATGTTGACTTCACAGGCGAAGGAAGATTTGATGACCCTTATGGACATGGGACGCATGTCGCCGCTTGTGCGGCAGCCAGTAATCATGTAGCTAACGGCGCGTATACCGGCATCGCTCCCAATGCGAAGATTATCAATGTGCGGGTGCTCAACTCGCATGGCGAAGGCTCAATCTCTAATGCCATTGCCGGCATAGACTGGTGCATCGCCAACAAGGCGACATACAACATCCGCGTCCTGAACCTCAGCTTTGGCGCGACGGCCACAGATTCGGCTGAGAACGACCCGCTCTGCCAGGCGGTCCGGCGCGCTTTCAATGCGGGAATCGTCGTTTGTGTGGCTGCCGGCAACTCAGGCAAAAATGCGTCAGGCAATAAAGTTTATGGAGCGATCCACTCACCCGGTATCGAGCCATCAGCGATCACCGTGGGTGCGTCGAACACCTTAGCGACGGATTCCCGTTCAGATGACACGGTGGCGACTTATAGCTCGCACGGGCCAACACGCGGCTACTATACGGATACGTCTGGCGTGAAGCATTACGACAACCTCATCAAGCCAGACCTGATTGCTCCCGGCAATAAGATCATTGAAGCAGAGTCTCCGAATAACTCGATTCTCTCAACTACGCCGTCGCTTGACGCCCTTACCACGATTGCTTATCACGACCAGATGTACATGAGCGGAACGTCAATGGCGACGCCGGTGGTCGCCGGAGCAGCGGCTCTCATCTTGCAGCGAAACCCGTCTCTGACTCCCAACCTGGTCAAAGCCATTCTCGAATACACTGCTCAACCGCTTAAAGACTTCTCCACGCTTGAGCAGGGCGCAGGGGAACTGAATGTCGAAGGCGCGGTTCGCCTGGCCGGACTCATACGAACGGATTTGCTGAATTTGCAAATCGGCGCGGCGCTGCTGGTCGGCGCGACACCCGCGCAATCAACGACCATAGGCGGCGCAAGCTTCGTCTGGGGCGGCGGCCTCATTCAACGGTGGAACTTCATCTATGGCAGCAATCTGATCCTTCAGTATCAAAAAATCTATGGCGCAGGGACGTTGCTTTCTAATGGCGTACTGCTGTCAAATGGAACGCTGTTTTCAGACGGCACGCTGCTATCGGCGGGGACATTGCTCTCCAACGGTACGCTACTATCGGATGGAACTCTGTTGTCAAATGGCACGCTCTTCACGAGCGGGACACTGCTTTCAAGTGGCACGCTACTGACAGACGGAACCTTGCTGACAGACGGCACCCTATTTTCAGACTCGACTCTGTCGGCAATGACCTCGCCCCCGGTCGCAACGGCGATAGCCCTTACCGCGTTGGGCGGCGACCTGACGGCGGCCATGCCGCCTGAGCCTGATCTTGATCCGCTGAACTAACTGGCTGGATGTGTAAAGACAAGTCACAACAACAAGGATAAAACGACAAGAACTTTAGGAGAAACACAATGTACGCCTCGACGTTGCCAAAAGAGAATTTAGCTGCCGCCTTAAGCCAGTACTCGTACCCGCCGAGCAGCGTGACGGTGCAGCGGCTCACGGACGAGCACCGCGATGAGGTGCTTGCCTTCCTCGCCGCGCGCCCGATTCATACCTTCGGTCTGGCCGGGTTTGTACGAGACAACGGGCTGGTCAGTCCTCACAATCGCGGCATCTTTTACGCCTGTCGCAATGCGGATGGAGACCTCGAAGGAGTTGCGTTGATCGGCCACTTCATTCTTTTCGAGGCCCGTAGCGCCGAAGCCATCGCCGCCTTCGCCCGTGTCGCTCAACAGTGCTCAACCGCTTTTTTACTACTGGGAGAGGAAGAAAACGTGCAAGCCTTCTGGCATTACTATTCGCCGGGAGGACAGAGTGTTCACCTGTACTGCCGCGAGCTATTGTTCGAGCTTAACGGGCCGGTTGCGGTGCGAGAGTCCGTGCCGGGTTTGAGATTGGCGACGATGGATGATCTCGACCTGATCGTGCCAGCGCATGCCGAGACCGCCTTCATTGAGAGCGGCATTGATCCGCTGGAAACCGACCCTGAAGGGTTCCGAGCCCGTTGTGCGAGGCGTATAGAGATGGGCAAAACATGGGTATGGACTGAAAACGCAAAGCTGATGTTTAAGGCTGAGATCGTCAGCGATACGCCCGATGTGATCTACCTTGAAGGCGTATGGGTGCATCCAGACGAACGCGGCAAAGGCTATGGATCAAGCTGCATTTCGCAACTGTGTAGAACCTTCTTACAGCGGACCCAATCGGTCTGCATTCTGGTGAACGAAAAATTCAAGGCAGCGCAAGCCGTCTATCGCAAGGCCGGCTTTAGCTTCATCAGCTATTACGATACGGTTTTCATGAAGCAGAAAGTGCATTGAAAGCCGCTAAGCGAGAATCACTAATGGCCTTCAGGTATTCAAGCCATCCAAGATGGCCTCAATTATCCTGCAAATGTTTTTGTAGCTTACCCCACTCAACTTAACGCAACAGTTGACCGAAGCCGCCGAAGCGAACCTTGGCGGCTTCGGTCAACCGGTTTATCAACCGACGTTGTCGAATATCCCCTGGTAGACAAACTTCCACAGCGTCTTGAGCAGGCTATTCTGGCCGTAGTGATTCACATTGACGTTCACATTGTGGTCCTTGGCCTCAGTAACCCAGTCCAGAACCAGGGCCGCGCCGGGATTGTCTACGACGTTGTTGTCGGTCACATAGAATCCTCCCACTGCGAGCACCCATTCCGCCGAGTTGTTCTGGATAAACGCGTTGATCATGTGCTTGATCGCCACCCATCCCGTGGGGCCCGCGATGTTGGAGTCCACGAGCCGGGCAAGCAGGCTGAAGTTCTCGAACACAGGACCGGGTACTGTGTAGTCCAGGTTTACAGCCAGGTTGTAACGCCCCTTTGTGGCGACACCGAGCGGCAAACCCAGGACATAGAGCATGATCGTGCAGTAGCCGCAGTGCGGCAGGTCGGTAAAGTAGTTGACATGACTGATAGCGTTCCCGTTGACCGCCACAACCTGTCCAGCGGCGTCAACCTGCCAGATGGCCTGCGGGGCGAGCGTCTTGCCGAGCGCGACCATCTCTGAGTGTTCCTGCTCTTTGGTTGCAGAGGTGACTGGCCCTGCGGGCGGCCAGTACACGGTCGTTTTTGCCAGTTGCGCGTCCTCCGTTTGGTACGGTGAGAAGTGGCCCACGGCGGACTGGATCGACCTGATCGAGTCCGATGCTGCCGTTTCTAGAGGCGCAATGGCCTGGCTGCCCAACGCTGCTTTCCAACGAATTCGTGGCATCGTTTTTCTCCTTTATGTAATGCCGCTCCGAGGATGTGTTGCGACACTGGAATCCAAAGTCCCGCTCCGGCGGATCAGCAACGACACGGGTGTGCATTGCCGGGCGACGAAAGTGACACGCCAGGAGAGCGTTCATCTCCCGTCGCCCACCGATTTGGTTCTCAGCTTCTTCCGGCGCTGCCGCCTACGAAATGAGGGCATCACGCCGGAAATTGTTTCAACAAGTTCGAAACCCGTGGTTAATCGGTTAACGCTTCTTTCGTCGAGCTTGGGTCGCCCCTGAACGACCCTTTTGTCGAGACTGAGCCGCTACTGTTTGAGGGAGTTGCGGATTGATCAGGTTGATGTTCGTACCCATGATTAAGGCGGTCTCCGCCGTCGATGTGCCGCTGAACGTCTTGGTCGCTGCATCCGCCTTCCAACCGGAGGAGGCGCTGCCGCCGCCGCCGCCGAAACTGAAGGGGCCGATACGCAAGCCTGCCGAGACGTTCCACTTTTCGGAGAATGCGCTGAAGGTGGATTCGCTCACCGTGACCGTGAACGCGGGCTTGTAGCAGACGACCATGCCGACCTTCTGAACCGACATGATGCCGCCCTTACCCCACACGGCCTTGTCGGAGCTGCTGCCATACGGCGAGTAGCCGCGGATGAACGGCCCGTTTGCAATGCCGGTGACGAACGCCCCGTTGTACCAGCGACCGGCCTGGATGCTGATCTGGTCCCATGCCTTGAAGCTGACGCTGACTTTCAATGCTGAGTCGGAGGCGAACTCGTCTATCCGCTCCCAAGAGCCGCCGACGTTCACACTCCAGAAGAAGTTGCCAACCGACGAGCTTCCCCCGGCCCAGGTCTTCTTGTAATCATACTCCTGCTGCGAGTTCGAGAATCCGACCTCGCCGCTGCTGCCGCCGGTGCCGGCCCTCGCCTTGTTCAGCCATGTCGTCGCGTCCATTCCGAGGGAATAGCCCGGCACCGCAGGGAAGGTGGAGAGGCTCGGGTCCTGGAGCTTCGTGTAGTAATCCTGATTGATCGCCCGCGTCTGGGCGTCCTTGAGGCCCGGAGTCGTGGTCTCAGAGAGCAACTGGTTATAGACAGCCTGTTGCGCTTGCACGTTTTTGTATGCAGAGTCCAACTGAATCATCCAGGAGCGCCCGCCAAAGGTTCCCAGCCACTCGGTGTAGGGTGGCGTGTTGCTGCCCCCGGTTTCGCTCAGGTACGCCACTTTGGACTGGGCATAGATCGTATCGTAGTTGTTGGCGGCGAGTTGTAGCATGTTGCGTGCCTGCGCGATCTGAGCCTCCAATTGCGGGTCGGTTGTGGCCGCCTTCACGACGTTGAGCATGGAGGTGTAGGCATCGTTGAAGGCGGTGCCCGCCGAGGTGTACTGGCCCGTCGCACTGAACTGCGGCACCGCCGAGCAGAAGTCCCACTGTGCTGCGGACGTGAAGCCAATGGGCGTTATGGGCCAATCCCACGTTGTGAACGGATAGATCAACTGGAAGTTGCTCGGCAGAACGCCCAGTCCCTCGATCATCGCTCCGTACAGGTGATTCCACGCCTTGTCGTTGTCGTCGGCGAAGGCCGCTGTCGTCAACGGGTGCTCGCTCGTGGTTGCCAGCACGTGATCGCTGTTGCTGATCTCCAGTGCCGACGTGAGGTCTTCGCCCAGAAGGTCGTTCGATAGTACTTTACGCATTTTTGTTCTCCTATCAGTTGGTTGTACATCGTTGTTTGTGAAGTCGCCTCTAGTGCCCATCTCCAAGATGTTGCCGATTTCGAAGCGACGCTCTCTCGCCGGACAAGGTGAAGCGTTTCCATCGTCCGGATGGCGCTGGTTCGCCGTACCGTCGGAGCCAACGGTAAGTCCATTCATATAGAAGCCGAGGTTTATCGTCGTTTATGAATTAATGGCAGGTCGAATGCGGCTCTCACAATGGCCAAAAGGCATTCTGATCTTCCTCGGCCAGGGCAATAAGCAGCACTCGTTCCGGGTTCCCTTCTCGCGACGGGTAATGCTCTTGCGTCGCGGCTGCTCGACTGTGGATTCCAACGGAAGCAAGACGCCTTACCGATGATCTCTCTGCCGGCGCCAGCCATTGTTGCGCGTCGGCATTCGCTAAATGAGTCAAACGCATTGCCCCTTTTCTTTGTGAATGTTTGCCGTATAATTCACTATAAAATTTAGCTTAATGTGATTTATAAATAAAAATTCTGACAACGTTTATTTAATAATATTTATATTAAAATACATTAGAACATATAAAAATATATATCCATATTCATGAAATTTAGTAAATAGGGCCACACTGTACGCTTAGCAAATGAAAAAGTCAATCCCGGCGTTGATGGTTTAGCAGTGTGGGGAGCAATAAAAATGGAACTCAACTCATGGAGTGCAGTGGCTTGGCGCTGCTGTGGTCGTCCTCACTAAACGGACTACAATGGCAGTACTAAATCGAAACTTACGAGATGGGTACAGGCTGGAGATTTAGAGTATATGCTTTAGCGTGCCGGGCAGTCTATCTCACGGGACATCTCAGAAGCGTTCTGTAAACGGGCCGAATGAATCAAGGCACAAACGATTCAACAAATCCTTGGCAACTGTTCGCCGGCGAGCATGTCAACGATGCGCGTGCCGCCAAAGCCCGTGACCATCGCCACAATCCCTTTGGGTTCGGCTTTGACTTCGCCGATGATGCAGGCATCCCGGCCATAGCGATTTGCCTTCATCCGCGCCACCAGCGAGTCGGCAATCTCGCCGGCGACCAGGGCGATCAACTTGCCTTCGTTGGCAACGTAGAGCGGGTCAAGCCCTAAGATTTCACACGCCCCTTTTACCTCTTCGCGCACAGGAATGCGGTCTTCGTAAATCTGCACGCAGACTTCAGAGCTAAGAGCGATTTCGTTCAGCGTCGTCGCTACGCCGCCGCGCGTCGGATCGCGCAGGCAATGAATCGCATCAAGGCGCTCGGCGCGACCAGCTTCGTCGAGCATATCACTGACTAGCGAGTTGAGCGGCGCGCAGTCGCTTTCGATGTCGGTTTCAAGCTCAAGCTCGCCGCGCGCAATCAGAATGGTCGTGCCATGATCGCCGATCATGCCGCTGAGGATTACCTTGTCTCCCGGCTGGGCGCGCGCCGCCGAGATGGTCACGGGCGACTCGATGATGCCGATGCCCGCGGTGTTGATGAACAGCTTGTCGGCGCTGCCTTTCTGCACGACTTTGGTATCGCCTGTGACGATCTGTACGCCGGCTTCATTGCTCGCCGCGCGCATGGATTCGAGGATGCGCTTGAGGTCTTCGATGGCGAAGCCCTCTTCGAGAATGAAGCCGGCGGACAGATAAAGAGGCCGCGCGCCACTCATCGCCAGATCATTGACCGTGCCGTTGACGGCGAGCTTGCCAATGTCGCCGCCGGGAAAGAAGATCGGGTCAACGACAAACGAGTCGGTAGTGAACGCCAGCCTCGTCGGCTGATGAGCGGCCAGAGAGTCAGTCGCGGCGGCGCTAGGGGTTTGCGGGACTTCAAAGACCGCTTGGTCTTCGAGCAGCTCAAGCAGCGGGTTTCTCAGGTATTCCAGAAACAGCCCTTCAACGAGTTCGTGCATCGCCTTGCCGCCGCTGCCGTGCGCCAGCGTGATATGGGTTTCTCTGATACGGGCTTTTCTTCGCCGTGCGCGCTCGACCCGTTGAAAGAGCGGCGACGGAGTGAATTCTTCAGTCATAGCTTTATAAGACGTTCCTGAAAAGTCCCGTTAGGGACGCCATGTTTATAGTTAGGGGCATCAAAAAGCATCCCAGCCCCATAGGGGCGAAATGTCGACATTGCGCTCCTAACGGAGCTTGGGTTTCTTTTGCCATGCATCTCTATAAGCATTACGTTCCTATGGAGCTATCTTTTCAGAAACGCTTCCTAGACGACGCATTATGGTCTGGCGTTCAGGCCCGAACGTTCGGCGACTTTCGAGAGACGCCCGAAGTTGTAATAAGCCGCGCAAGCGCCTTCCGATGAGACCATGCACGAACCGATAGGCGTCTCAGGCGTGCAGGCAGTGCCGAAGACTTTGCACTCCCAAGGCTTCTTCACGCCTTTCAAAATCTCGCCACACTGACAAGCTTTCGGGTCAGCGATTTTCAATCCCGGCACGGCGAATTTCAATTCCGCATCAAATGCAGCGTACTTCTTCTGCAACTTCATGCCGCTGCGCGTAATCGAGCCGAGGCCGCGCCACTCGAAATAATCGCGCGGCTCGAAGACATCGAAGATCACTTCCAGGGCTTTCTCATTGCCGTCCCGCAAGACGACTCGCGAATACTGATTCTCGACTTCGGCGCGACCTTCGACGACCTGTTTGACGATCATGTAAGCCGACTGCAAAATGTCCAGCGGCTCAAAGCCGGACACGACGATTGGCTTGCCATAGTCGTTCGCCACGAAGTCATAACAGCGCGTGCCGATGACTGTGCTGACGTGGCCCGGTCCCAGAAAGCCGTCGAGTTTCAAATCGGGCGAATCAAGCATCGCTTTCAGCGCCGGAACGATCATGATGTGATTGCAAAAGACGCTGAAGTTGTCTGTCGCATCCTTCGCCGCTTGCCGGATGGTCATCGCCGTCGACGGCGCGGTGGTCTCAAATCCGAGCGCCAGAAAAATCACCTGCCGGTCGGGATTCTTCTTGGCGATCTTCAACGCATCGAGCGGCGAATAGACCATGCGCACATCCGCGCCGGCGGCCTTGGCGTCGAACAGATTGGTGCTCGAACCAGGCACACGCATCATATCGCCGAATGTGGTGAAGATCACGCCCGGTTGCAAGGCCAGCGAAATTGAATCATCCGTCCGGCCAAGCGGAATGACACACACGGGGCATCCCGGCCCGTGAATCATTTCGATGTTGGGCGGCAGCAAGTCTTCGATGCCGTACTTGAAGATCGTGTGCGTGTGACCGCCGCAGACCTCCATCAGCTTGAGCGGCTCCGTGGTCAACTGGGCGATTTGATCCGCGAGGCGGCGAGCCAGTTCGCTTTGCCTGTATTCATCGATGAATTTCATAAGCATTCTCCCTTCGGTTCAGGCTTCGACAAGCGAGCGATGTTCTAAGTAGGTATGCACCATGTCCCACATCGTGTGATAAAGGGCGACGTGGCTTTCCTGTATGCGGTGGATGCTTGAGGTTGGCACCGTTAGGCAATAGTCCAGCCGTTTGCCGTTATGCAACTCGGCCATCTTGCCGCCGTCGCCGCCGGCATAGCCTATGGTGATGAGCTTCATCTTGCGCGCCGTGTCGATGGCGTGCATCAAGTTGTCAGAGTTGCCGCTGGTCGAAATCGCCAGCAAAATGTCGCCTTCGCGTCCGAGCGCGATGATCTGCCGCGAGAAGACATCGGCAAAGCCGACATCGTTGGAGACCGCCGTGACCATGGCCATATCGTTCGTCAGACAGATCGCCGGCAGCGCCTTGCGACCGACGGTGATCGGATGCATGAATTCAACGGCGATATGCTGTGCATCCGTAGCCGAGCCGCCGTTGCCGCAGACCAGCAGCTTGTCGCCGCGCTGAAAGGTTTTCGCCATGGCCAATGACGCGTCGAGAATGGCATCGGCGTTCGCCTGAAAGAAGCGTTGTTTGACCTCAACGCTTTCGCGGATTTTTTCGAGCAGCGAGAAGCGCAACTCTTCCTGCAAATCCTGCGGCTTCTTGTCGTCTTCGTGCAGGAAGGGA